>JBAXUS010000292.1:0-6024 GCA_037129555.1 Planctomycetota bacterium | reverse complement strand
GCCATGGGCCCCAGTTCCACCAGAGGGTGGCGAGGCTGGCTAACGAGAGGACGGCGAGGAGGAGAGTTCGTAGGGAGAAGCGGAGGCGGGGGAGCATGATGGAGGGTCCGGAGTTGTTGATTCAGGATACTCGTTATTTGATACCGCGCCAGATACTCCAGATGAAGGATGAACAGAGGACTAGGGAGAGCCAGAGTTCGGGTTTGGACAGGATGCTGAGCCATGTGGGTGGGCGGGTCATGTGGAAGTAGGTGAGTTGATTATCGATACCTCGCAGTTTCCAAAAGTCGCCAGAGTGCCGAGAGAAACCAGCATTATCGTATCTCAATAAAAGATTGGGTGGTGCATTTGTTCTCCATCGTAGCGATGAGAAGTCCATCAATACGTCACCTGTTCGAGCCATACAGATTCTCATAGGATTGTTCAGGGCGACATAGCCGCTGTTCCCTGAAAAAAATGCCCTATCGTCCGGCGTTTTCCAGAGAGCCTTCAGTGTGAGTCCGTCACGGATATGATTGGAGAGTTCGTCGTACCAAAGAGATGCATCCAGTGAGAAATAGCCAAGGTAGGAATCTGGAGGAGCTGTGATTTTCGAAGTCGCGAGAATTTTCCCAGAGAAAACGTCGTGCAATTCGATACCTTCCGTTGACTGAGTTACGTAGCGACTTCCGTCGCCACCTTGGCGGGACCAGTAAACAAATTTCTCGGGAAGATCTTTTTTCATCAGCAATTTGCCGTTAGCCAACGAGAATACGTAGACCGTACTTAATCCGTTGTTGTGTGCGGCACAGCCGGTCATGGTGGTTGGCGAGACGTCTACGCCGTAAATTTCTTTATCGACTTTTTCGGTCACGATGGTTTTGCCCGTTTCGAGATTCAGGATTTCCAAGCCGCCGTTGCGGTAATAACACACGAGGTCTCGCCCCGGATCTTGGTGGGGCATGTCGGTAATAGCGTCAATGGTCATGACCGGGGTAAAGTTGGGGAGCTTATAAATTTCGATGGATTTACGAGAATCGATTTTGCGATAAATGTAATTGGGAAGGACATGGCAGATGCTCCGGCCATGCTGTTCTTTTAATAATTCGTCATGCTCTAAAGACTGGAGTGTTTCCGCGTCGATCACCTTCATCTTTGTGTTCGACGTTTCTGTCGAGCTATCGCGTTCTTCAATCACGAAATAACGTCCGATTGATTGAACCCTGCCTCCAAACTTAAAATCAAATTCGGTATGCTGTTCGCCACCAGGCAAGCGCCGCACATCCATGCGGCGCAGTCGCACAACCTCAGCAGGACTATGGTCCGGGTCATAGTCTCCACACGCGATAAGCATAAAACGATCATCAATTGACGGTTGAACGTATCCAATCTTCTGAGGCTCCGTGACGACGAACGCGACTTGCCATGGCCCCCAGTTCCACCAGAGGGTGGCGAGGCTGGCTAACGAGAGGACGCAGAGGAGAAGTGTTCGGAGGGAGAAGCGGAGGCGGGGGAGCGACTTTGGTTTATCAGATGTAGGGTGGGCGGGCATGATGGAGGAGTCCGGGAATTAGAGATCATTTAAAGGTGAGGGTGTTGAGATGTCAATTGTAAATGGGTGTTGGTCGATTGATTGGGGTTGTAATTTATGCCGCCCCGGTGGGGCTCTTGATATATTGGGCTTGAATTCCCAGGGCTTACGCCCAGGGCTACATTATGCCGCCTCTTCGGGGCTATAAGGAATCGAGTCTTTGCCGGAGTACGGGCTGCGATTGCGGCTACTTGAACGTGTCATCACGCCGTGACTATGATTATTTTGAAACGGCGACAACCCGGATAGTGGCGTTCTTTGATTTCTGTAAAGATTTTGTACACACACTTGCAAACGCGGAGTAATGATGATATAAATCTATTACTTTCCGTTATTCGTCCAAGTCTATCACAGTGAGGGAGTTTGTCATGACCGCCCCT
Source organism: Planctomycetota bacterium (assembly GCA_037129555.1). Lineage (GTDB taxonomy): Bacteria > Planctomycetota > SZUA-567 > H5-PLA8 > H5-PLA8 > JANXLS01. The sequence continues at coordinate 4,074 of JBAXUS010000292.1, read as the reverse complement.
GCAAAAACTGTCGACATCGATACGCTGTGCGTGAACACAATCCGCACCCTTTCGATGGATGCTGTGCAAGCCGCCAATTCTGGACATCCGGGCACGCCGATGGCGATGGCTCCGGTTGCGTATTCGGTGTGGAATCGCAAGCTGCGGTTCAACCCGGAAAATCCGGTTTGGTTCAACCGCGATCGCTTCGTTTTGTCAATGGGTCATGCGTCGATGCTCCTCTATTCGATGCTGCATCTGACAGGCGTGAAGTCGGTCAACTCGGCGTATGAATCGGGTGGTTCGCCGTCCGTCGCGCTCGACGACATCAAGCGCTTCCGCCAACTCGACAGCAAGTGCCCGGGGCATCCGGAATACCACTGGACGTCCGGCATCGAAACCACGACCGGGCCGCTCGGACAGGGTTTTGCGACCAGCGTCGGCATGGCGATGGCTGAGAAATGGATGGCGTCGTATTTCAACAAGCCTGGCTTTGACCTCATCAATTACCGTATTTACGCGCTCGGCGGCGACGGTTGTATGATGGAGGGTGGCGCGAGCGAAGCGGCGTCCCTCGCCGGTCATTTGAAGCTCGGCAACCTGTGCTGGATTTACGACAACAATCACATCACGATCGAAGGCAGCACGTCGTTGGCGTTCAGCGAAGATGTCGCTACGCGCTTCATTGCGTACGGTTGGAACGTCATCCGCGTCGGCGATGCGAACGATTTGGAACGCTTGACGAACGCGTTGGGCACGGCTGAAAACACGAAGGACCGTCCGACGCTGATCATTGTGGATAGCCACATCGGATATGGTGCGCCGAACAAGCAGGATTCGCATTCGGCTCACGGCGAACCGCTGGGCGAAGAAGAAATCAAAGGGACGAAGCGCAATTACGGCTGGCCGGAAGACGCGAAGTTCCTCGTCCCGGACGGCGTGTACGATCATTTCAAAGCGAATATGGGCAAGCGCGGCAGTGACGCGGAAACGGCGTGGAACGCGCTGTTTGCGAAGTACACGGCTGAGCACCCGACGCTGGCGGCTCACTTGCATCAGATGCAGCACCGCGATTTGCCAGTGGGCTGGGACAAAGATATTCCAGTTTACCCGGCGGATCCGAAGGGTGTTGCCGGTCGCGATGCGTCGGGCAAGGTGCTCAACGCGATTGCGAAAAACGTGCCGTGGCTGATTGGCGGTTCCGCCGATTTGGCTCCGTCCACGAAGACGCGTTTGACGTTCGAAGGCGCGGGCGATTTCACGGCGTCGACTCCGGGTGGCCGCAACTTCCACTTCGGCGTCCGCGAATTGGGCATGGGTGCGTGTTTGAACGGCATGGCCGTCAGCAAGCTCCGCCCGTACGGTTCCGGCTTCATGGTCTTCAGCGATTTCTGCAAGCCGACGATCCGCCTCAGCGCGATCATGGAAATCCCAGCGCTCTACATCTTCACGCATGATTCCATCGGTGTTGGCGAAGACGGTCCCACGCATCAGCCGATCGAACATTTGATTTCGCTCCGCGCCATTCCGGGCTTGGTTGTCTTGCGCCCGGGCGATGCGAACGAAGTCGCTGAAGCGTGGAAGATCATCATGAACATCAAGCACGAGCCGGTTGTGCTGGTGCTCAGCCGCCAGAATATGCCGACGTTGGATCGCACGCGTTTCGCTCCGGCCTTTGGCACCAAGAAGGGTGCTTACGTCCTGATCGATCCGCCGTGTGGTTCGCGCCCGGAAGTGATCTTGATGGCGACGGGAACGGAAGTTGGCTTAGCTGTCGAAGCGTACGAGAAGCTCACGGCTGAAGGCATCAAGGCTCGCGTCGTCTCCATGCCGTCCTGGGAATTGTTCGACCACCAGAGCGAAGAATACCGCAACTCGGTGCTGCCTTACGATGTCAAGGCGCGCATCTCGATTGAAATGTCCTCGACGATGGGCTGGCACCGCTATGTTGGCAGCGACGGCTTGATCATCGGTATGAAGACGTTCGGCGCGTCGGCTCCGCTCAAGGAACTGGCCAAGAAGTTCGGCTTCAGTACCGCGAACATCGTCGAACAGGCCAAGGAATTGATCCGCGACAAGACGCACTAAAACGGACTGGACTCTGGGTTGAAGTTGATGGTTTCTGTTCATGAAATGCGAAAGTCCCGTCTCTTAAAGACGGGGCTTTCGTCGCAATAGGGACGTTAACTTTTCCAAACGAATTGATACATGCGCAGAATCCACGCGCCGAAAATGCACGCATAAATCGGGATCAACAAAATGACGTCGCAGCGCCACCCGCCTTTCTGGCCGTGTTCGTGGCAGAGCAGGAAGACGAGCGCCACTGCGGGAAAGTAAAGTGGGAGTGCTTGATAGTCCGCGATTTTCCAGACGGGCAAAAGTGAAAGGACCATGAGGATCATCAATCCAATGATGGAAAACGCCATGTTATTGTCCACGAAACGATTCTTCAGCGTATCGTATCGCGAGTAGCGAAGATACGAAAACCAGTCCCTGTTCGTGGCATCAATCTCGGAATCAGATGGCCGCTTCTCGACGAGTTTAGCTTCCGATGTTCCACCGACAGGGACGATGGAAAATGACACGCTGGCTCCGTTGCTCAAGTCTAGCGCGTCGAGTTTGTAATCGTTGCGGTCGAGGTCGTACCAGACGAACGTCTCCGCAGGAGAACCGAGGATGTTAAGTACGTTGGTTTTGGTCATGCCAGGCTGGATGAGTTTCCATTGATCGCGACGCTTCCATATTGCTTGCGATTGCTCCGAAAATTCAGCGTCGAGAAATTGGATCACAGCGAAGAACAGCACCAGTCCCGAGGCGGTCGCGTACATGACACTAAGCGCACGGAAGAAGACAGACAGCACGCTTGGAGTTGCTTTGGCGCTGGCTGAATCAGATTGCGAGAGCGGTGCGGGGGTGTCCGAGCGCGAAGGTAGTACCACCGTGCTGCGCGTTATCAGCCAAACGCTTAAAGTGAGATTAGCGGCGATGACGAGCACCAGTCCTGCGTTCTGCCAAAAGAACGGACTACGCATCGAATGTTCCTTTTACTGGGAGTCGGGAATCGGACGTTTAACTAATACTATAAGAATAAGCAGTGTTTTGATGACGGGAATTTTTAATAATTTTGAACCGCGCGAGTCCGTCCTCATCATTTAATTGAAGTGCCGCCTTAACGCGCGCGGTGTAAATGGAAAGACTTGAAACCGGAGAGTAAATTCATGTTGCGAAGTGTGTTTGTGCTCGTCGCCAGTGTGTGCTTGTCGTGTGCCCTGTTCGCGGCGGATGCGCCGTACCCGTTGCGCGACGCCGTTGAATTCCATCCGCGCGGCGGGATTCCGAATGTGCTCGCGAAATTGAACGAGGGCAAAGAAGTCCACATCGCTTACCTCGGCGGCAGCATCACCGCCGCGCCGGGATGGCGTGTGAAGACGCTCAAGTGGTTTCAGGATCAGTATCCAAAAGCGAAGGTCAGCGAGATCAATGCGGCGATTGGCGGAACAGGCTCGGACCTCGGCGTGTACCGCGTGGAATTCGATGCGCTGCGCCACAAGCCGGATTTGATGTTCGTCGAATTTGCGGTCAATGACGGCGGCGCGGAACCGGCTCGGATTCATCAAGCGATGGAAGGCATCGTGCGGCAGGCGTGGAAATCCGATCCGAACATGGACATCTGCTACGTCTACACGCTGACAGATAAAATGCTCCCGGATCTTCAAGGCGGCAAGTTCCCTCGCGCGGCCAGTGCGATGGAAGCGCTCGCCGATTTCTATGCGATCCCGTCGATCCATATGGGCGTGGAAGTCGCAAAAATGGAGAAGGAAGGAACGTTGATTTTTAAAGCGCCTGAGCCGAAGACGGATGCGGAGAAGAAGGCGCTGAACGGCAAGATGGTTTTCTCTTCTGACGGCGTACATCCGCTTGTATGGAGCGGCCACGAAATTTATTTGAACGTCGTCTCGCGCTCTGTGACGGACATGAAGGCGGTTGGGGCGGTCGGCAAGCATGATTTGAAAGCGCCGATGGTCGCTGACAATTTCGAAAACGCGCGGATACTGCCTCTGGACAAAGCGAAGCTTTCGGCGGGCTGGGAGAAAC
>JBAXUS010000291.1:0-6087 GCA_037129555.1 Planctomycetota bacterium | reverse complement strand
CCGTTAATTGGTATCGGCTATTGCTTCGGAATTAATTAATAAAGATCGGTATTAATTCTCTTCGTTCTTTTTCATGCCCCAATCTTTGGGTTGGGAACCAATGGTGACATGGAATGTTTCTTCGCGATCTTTGCGGATGGCGGATACGGTGACTTTCGTGCCCGGACGCATCTCCGCGACGAGTGCCGGGATGTCACTGGAGCTGCGGATCGGTTTGCTTTCGATGCTGAGCAGAATGTCGCCGGGAAGAAGGCCGCCCTGATGCGCGGGGCCCTTCATGTAGACGCCGTCGACGACCGCGCCGTATTCGAGATGCAAGCGGGACGCGTCGGTCGCGGTCAATTCTTTCAATGTCACTCCGAACCAGCCGCGCACGACGGTGTGGTTGGGATTGTGAATGAGTTGGTCGGCGATCTTGCGCGCCTGATTGATTGGGATTGCGAAACCGATGCCCTGATAACCGCCGGTCTTCGAGAAGATCGCTGAATTCATGCCGATGACTTGGCCATCGAGATTGACCAGCGGACCACCGGAATTGCCCATGTTAATGGCGGCGTCGGTCTGAAGGAAATCTTCGTAGTTAGACAGGCCGATACCTTTGCGGCCTTTGGCTGAAACGATGCCGGCGGTGACGGTTTGTTCGAGCAGGCCGAACGGATTTCCGACGGCAAGAACCCAGTCGCCAACTTCGCAACCTTCGTCTGAATTTCCGAGAACGGCAGCGGTAATATTTGAGCTATCGATTTGAAGAATCGCGACGTCCGTTTGCGGATCGGTGCCGACGAGACGCGCTTCCACTTGACGCTTGTCGGCCATGCGCACGATCCAGCCATCGCCGCCTTCGACGACGTGATTGTTGGTCATGATGTAGCCGTTTTTGGCGTCAAAAATAAATCCGGAGCCGAGGCCTTTCGGAACCATACCTTCTTTGATCTGCGGCGGTCGATAGAACGGGAGGCCTTCATCGGTGAACGCACGTTCCCCAGCGACTCGGACTTTGACACGCTGAGTCGTCGTGATGGCGACGACCGAGGGCTGGATCACTTTGGCTGCGTAACGAAATGTTTCGGAATGCGCGACAGCGGCTTTGCGCCCCTCTCGACCGTCGGCCAATGCGGGCGACGACCATTTATCCATCGATTTATTCACGACCACGCCGACGACCACACCGAGGATGATGCCGAGCGTAACATGCCAGTTTTTATTGAAAATCTGCATACCGTGCTCCTATTTTGTTTCTGAACCGTGTCCAAAATACCGTTTCTGTCAATATGACGCGCCGATCTGGCCGATCTTCAATTAACGATTACATCGGCAGAATCGACGGGCGGACTGAGCGCAAAGCGTTTGCCAAATCTCGTACTCGGAATTCCTCCTCCAAATGCCGATCGGGCAGCGGATTCAACAGGTGTTGAATCGTGACGAGACTGGCCAGCAGCAAAATCAACAGCGAAACGGCGAGGAATAGTTTTCCGACGGAATTGGAGTCCAGTTTTAAATCCGGCCACGCGGCGGCGAGAATTCCGAATGCGGTCAGGGCCATCGACAGATAAGTCCATCCGGGAATCGGCTCCAAACCCAGCAACGAACCGCTGCAATACCCCGCCAGCGCGCCCAGTACCAGCGATAGCATGTGCATTCGGAAATGACGTGCGCTTTCAAACGCGGCGCTGACGAAGATGATGTCCATGATCCCCGGCCCGCCCGCGATGCCGCCGAGCGCCGGGAAAAACGGCAGGCGCAGCGCTGGTGTCAACGCGCTCGGATTCAGACCGTCCGCAATATGAAACCAGTTGATCCAGACATCGGTCACCGCTCCAAATAAAAGGAGTGCGACGAAGTGCCACGCATTCCACGCCCCGCGCCCGAGCCACGTCCCGAATAGTACCGCTGTGAAAAGTGCGCACTCAAAACGCAGCAGCAACAGCGCCGTGCCGACGCTCGCGAGATCCGAACGTGCGTGAAAAAAGACGCGCCCATCCGCGCGTACCCAGGTGTGCGTTTTGCTTGAGACTTGCGAGATCATATCGGTGTCGAGTTTAAGAATTTCAAATTGTCCAGCGAACATCTGTGTCCACATCAATCCCAATGCAACGAGAATTCCGCTGATGAAAAGTGTCCGGTTGCTGGCACGACAGCCTTGAATCGTCAGGATCACAAAGAGGCTGAGCGCAAAGACAGTCTGACGCGGAAAGACGCGTTGGGCGCGACCGGACCAGTCCGCTACGCCGGGCAGCTGGACCATCCAGACTGCGAAGAAGACGGCGACGAGCGCGACGCATAGCAACACTCGCCCCAGGTATTCCGCGGGCGTGCCGGGGATTTCGTCGTCGGTTAGTGGCGAACTCTCGGACATCTCGGATTTGGGGACAAGCTCATTCATGACGTAATAATACTCGGTTTTGCGATTCTCTTCCCGCTCACTTTGTCGCGCGCCGAATATGTAGCATGACGGGGCGCGAGGTCTGCCTTCCGGCCTGGTTCTCGACGGCGTGACAGAGGCGGTCGGTCTCGGGAACCCAGCGTTCGGCGGAGAGAAATATCTGGCGCTCGTTGAGGCCTTTTTCGAGGAGAACGCCGCTCAGTCCGATGTTATCCACGATGACGCCATGCGGCAGATTGTCTATGGTAAATGTGATCAGATCGTCGTGGCCGTTGCGCCGGACTTTGAGGCTGACGGGAACGGTTTGCCCTGGGACGAGTGTGATGTCGAGCGGCTTGTGTTCGAGTGGTTCGGACAATGAGGACGCAACGGGTTCCAACATCACGATGAGTTTCGGCTTGCCTTCGAGTTTGAGTTTTGGAAGGCCTGAGACCATTTTTTCGACAGGTTGTCCAGAGACGGTGGCGACCGCTTTGACGGTGATCGCAGCGAGTTCGGCCTCGGTTGGCTGGTGCGCGGATTCGTCGGCGGCGATCGTTCCGAACGCTTCGAAATGTCCGGCTTGAATGACGACCGGAGTCGAAACCGAAAAGCCCGGCGGCATCCCGGCGATGTCAACGCGGATGTCGCCGTCGAAGCCGTCAATGCGGTCGGCGGTGAGCGTGAAGCCTTTGCCGCTGCCTGCGTTGATCGTCGACGGGTCCATCGTGAACTTGACGGTGTACGCGGGCTTTGGTTCGCGGATGACGAGGTGGTAGACGAATTGATCGCCGGATGCGGCGCGCGCGTCGGTGACGCGGACGAGGTACGAGCCGTCTTTAGGAGCCGTGAATGACAAATGCGAATCGCTGCCGAGGCGGCGGTTGCCGTCGTCGTCATTTGAATAATTGAGTGTGAAAATGGGTAAGCCGTTGGGGATTAGTTTTTCGCCGGGCGGATGCGGTTCGACGACGTAGACGGTGTCTTCGTTCGCGTGTGATGTGGCGCTGGTATCGAAGTATGTGCGGCGCGCGCCGTTGGCTGCTTTGAACATAATCGAGTCGGCATCAGGTCCGCGCGGCGCTTGGAACAGGCGGCAGACTTCGCCTTGAAGATAGATGAAATTCGTCAGCTCCATCTCCTCCCAATTTTTCAGGCGAACGCCGAGGCCTGCGGAATCGATTGGACGGAAATTGATGTACGAATCGCGAACGGCGAGGAGTTGCAACCGTGGGATCGGTTTGCCTTGCGCGTCGAGGATGTCGATTTTTGTATCGACTGGCGAGCCTCGTTTGGCGGCGACGGTCTCGATGATCCATTGTTTCCCTGCCGGGGATTCGAAGCGGTAGAAATCCTCGTCAGTGCCTTTGCCCTCGGGCGCGGAAATGCAGCCTTCGGCTGCTCCAGGCGCACTCATTGCCGTAGCTTGAGCGGGCGTGTTGTTGGGTTCGATTTCTTTGATTTGCGGGACATCAATCGCCAATGCTTTCAAGCCGGAGCGTGTGCGGAATTTGTCGAGATCGAGCGGAATGGTTGCGTCGCCGGGTTCCGTCGCTTTGACGTGGGCTTTGAAATCCTGCGGCATGTTGTAGCCGCGCAATTGGATCGTGCTCTCGGCGCGTGCTGGAACGGCCAACGGATAGAAGCTCGTGACATAGGCGAATTCGCCAACGCTCATGCGATAGAAATGGTCTTTCGTCGCAGCGAGCGTGGCTTCGTCGATGCGCGCGGTGTAGCGCCCATCCACTGGAATTTTGAATGCCAGCAGTGGCTCGACGCCCATGTCACGTTCCAGCGGTATAAGCGGCTTCGTGTCCGGTCCGACGACTGACAACGTGACTCGTGCTTTGGATTTGATCGCGGCGGTTGCGGCATCGAACACAATCGTCTGCCCGGCTTTGGCATCGAAATGAAACACTCCACTGTCGCCGGGATTTTTGAAATCACCGTTTAACGAAGCCGGAAGTGTGATGTTTGTTTCGCGCAGAGCAGCCATCGACGCGAGCGGATCGCGGTCGAATGCTTGCGGGAGATCATCGACGTACAGAGCGAGCTTCGTGCTTTCGCCGGCCGCGTTGACGACGAACACGTCGGTGCTGCCGCGCGGCATTGTGGCCTCGGCGGTGATGCGCAGCGTGATGTCGTTTTTTGATTCGGAGACGATGGCACCTACTTTGATTTTCGGCGAACTGAATTTGATGGCCGAGAGATCGATCAAATTCTTGCCGCTCAATTTAATCGTCGTTTCGACGCCGCGTTGAATGCTGCGCGGTGAGATGGCGGTCAAATCAGGCTTCAGAACTTTTCCGCTCATCGCGTCGATTTCAGCGAACGAGCCATCGATGCGTCCGAGCAACAGACTCTTGCCATCGGCTGAAACGCTCAAGCCGGTGACCCAATCTGGCTGTGAATCGAAGACTGATTTCTGGGACACTTTATCCGCGTTCCACGACTTCACCGCGCGGTCCTCCCCGCTTGAATAAATCGTTTTTCCGTCCGGCGAATACGCGAGTTTCAAGACGGCTCCGTCGTGGGCGAAGGCCGCTTCTTGGAGCGGATTTGAACCGTCGAGCGCTGTCTCGCCGATCTTCCACAAGCGGATGCGGTTGTCGCCGCCGCCTGCGATGAGGTGCGATCCGTTGGGGCTGAAGACGCACACGTATTGCTCTTTCAGCGGCTGCGACAACGTGTCGAGCCGGTTGCCTGTCGCGACGTCCCAGAGTTTGGCCGTCCGGTCACCGCTGGCACTGGCGAGGATTTTTCCATCCGGGCGAAACGCGAGGGAAAATATCGCGCCGTTGTGCCCGCTCAAAACTCGCGGCGCTGCAGGCTCTTTCCCTCCCAGAACATCGGCCACATTCCAGAGCAGAATCTTTTGATCGTAGCTTCCGGTCGCGAGTGTCTTGCCGTCGGGCGATAGTGCGACGGAATAAATCGCGTCGGTGTGCGCGGCCCACGACTTCAGTATCTTGCCGTCGGAGGTGTTCCAGAGTTTGATTTCACCTGCAACGCCTGCCGTCCCGGCAACGCAGGCGAGTATCTTCCCATCTTTTGAAAACGCGACGGAGTTGACCGCGCCGGTGTGGCCGGGCAATTTGAATTTCAAGGCGAGCGTCCCGGCGTCGCGCAATTCGACATCCCCGCGACGCGCGATCGCGACGAGTTTCGCCGGGATGGATTCGGCGATGGCGAGGATCGGCTTTTTGGGCGGTACTTTGGGTTTGATTTTCGGAATGCCACCGGTTGATCCAATCGCGTTATCCACTTTGGGAGGCAGGGCACCGGCGTCAATCCATGATTTGATCGTGGTGATTTCGGCGGCGTCCAGTTTCTTGCGCTTCCCAGGAGGCATGACGGTTTTGTCGTGGCTTTCGATCAATCGAACGAGCAGACTCGCTGAGCTTTTTCCGGGCAGAATCGCGGCACCGCTCTCGCCACCTTTCAGCAGCGATGCGTGACGTTCCAGTACCAGCCCGCCATCGGGGTCGTTCGGGCCATGGCAACTGAGGCAGTGTTTGGCCAACAGGGGCGCAACATCTTTGGCGAATTCCGGCACGTCCACAGCATGGGACAGCGTGACGGAAAGAGCGAGCAAAATAATGTGTGCGTGTAAGTGTTTCATCATGCCGTTGCATACACTGAAAGTTGCCAAGTTCTAACGATTTTCAGCACCTATTGACTCGCGCACAGCCAAAGCGGCTATCTAAACTAATTAAGGAGTGGAA
>JBAXUS010000290.1:0-6104 GCA_037129555.1 Planctomycetota bacterium | reverse complement strand
AGGTCTTTGCTGCCATCTCCAAACTCCCATTTGTAGTTGACCGGCGTGCTGCTAGTAACGCTCCACGCAAACGTTACCGTATCTCCCACGGTTAATGGATTGGCAGGCGAGGCGCTTGGATCGCTCTGTTTCGTTAGGTTTGCAGGAGCAGAGAGTCTCCGAATTCGATGCCCACCGGAATCAGCTATCAAGAGATCTTTACTCGCGCACACACAGGCAGGTGTGCTCAACTGTGCGCCGTAGGACGGTTTACCATCCCCGTCAGTGCCCTTTCCGGCAAGAGTGACCATAATGCCGTCAGATGCCTGGATTTCGCGTAGTAGTCGATTCGTACTGTCTGCGATGAAAATGTTGCCTTCGGTATCGATCGCGACACCTTGCGGGCTGAATAACTGTGCGCTGGATGCCGGGCCGCCGTCACCGGAGAAGCCGGATGAACCGAATATTCCCGCCACCGTGTGAATGAAGCCAAATGCATCGACCATGCGAATAACGTGGTCGCTTTTATCTGCGATGTACACATTCCCCTGCGCGTCACTCGCCACACCATATGGCGTTGCATGTGATGCTTTGGGGAACGTGTACATCTCTGATAAAGGCGACCACGTCATTCGAATGGTCGATTTGGTCGGAACAATCCACACCATCGCTGGCGTATTCGGAACATCGGGCACATCCGGAGATGGAGGCCCGGCTAGCAGCGCATTGTTGTTCAGTCCACAATCCGTTGCCGTCGATACCGCAGGCAACATTTTCATCGCAGACAGTTCGAATCGGTTACTGCGCAAAATCCAGGCATCTGATGGAATCATGGTATCCCTTGCAGGAAAGGGAACTGACGGGGATGGAAAACCGTCATATGGTGCATCTTTGATTACCCCCGCATGCGTATACGCAGGAAAAGACCTATTGATTGCCGATTCAAGCGGGCAGCGCATTCGCAAGCTATCCCCACCCGCAGCAATTTCGAAAGAAAGTGATCCAGTCGCATCTCCCCCCGATCATATTAGTGTTGGACAGAGCGTGAGCTTCTCGTGGAGCGTAGGGATATCGTCAAATGTAGTGGATGAAAAAATCCGGGATCATGCGACGGCCTTGATTCCGTCCACGAAGCGGACGCCTTGGATGACCTCTGCCAACAACTCGCTTCCGTTCAATTTCCGCCAGCCCTTCTCCGCGCTTTGAGCCAGCTTGAACACCATTGACAACGTCGCTATTCTCGTTCCACAGCCTTTCGTCTTTTCCGTTCGCAACCGCACTGTCGCGAACGTGGATTCAATCGGGTTTGTCGTTCGGATGTGGCCCCAATGCTCAGCCGGAAAATCGTAGAACGCCAGCAGCGACTCCCGATCCTTGGCCAGACATTCCGTCGCCTTCGGATGCTTCGCCTGGTACGTCGCGATGAACGCATCCAACGCTTTTTCCGCATCCTTGCGCGTGTCGGCCATCCAGATTTCGTGCAGCATTTTCTTCGCCGAAGGCTGCAACTTCTTCGGCAGATAGTTCAGCACGTTCGCCGTCTTGTGAACCCAGCAGCGCTGCATTTTGCATTTCGAAAACACCTGCGGCAGCGCGGCCCAAAATCCCAGCGAACCATCGCCGACAGCCAGGTCCGGCCCGTTCTTCAGTCCGCGCAACTTCAAACCGTTGAGCACCTCCAGCCACGATTGCGTGCTCTCGCGCATCCCGTCGTGAACCGCCACCAGTTCCTTCTTGCCATCGGCCGTCGCGCCCATGATCACCAGGATGCACGCACGGTCCTCCTCCAGCCGCACGTTGAAATAAATCCCGTCCACCCACATGTACACGTAGCGCTTGCCCACCAGAGAACGCTGGTTCCATTCCTCGTGCTCTTTCGCCCAGATGTCCTTCAAGCGCATCACCGTCGAAGCCGACAATCCCGGCGCATCCGGCCCCAGCAACGCCGTCAGAGCCTCCGAAAAATCACCCGTCGAAATGCCTTTCAAATACAGGAACGGGATCAGCTCATCGACGCTTTTCGTGCGGCGCAAATACGGCGGCAAGATCATGCTGCTGAACTTTTCGCCGCCGTTGTCAGCGCTGCGCCGGTCCATGACGCGAGGCTGTTTGACCGGAACGTCGCCGATGCCAGTCTGAATGCTGCGCTCCGGCTGAAACCCGTTTCGCACCACCAGTCGCCGCCCTTTTTCGTCCCGGCAATGAGCAAAGCGCGTCAGGTATTCCTCGACCTCGGCGTCGAGCGCCGCCGCCAGAATCTTCCGAGCGCCCGCACGCAAACATTCAGTCAACATGTCCGGCCCCGACGCTGGACAATCCGGCAGCAACTGAGTAATCTTTCCCATGTGGCGTATCCTATCTGCCCCGCTGTGGGGCGGTTGGTGTTCTTAATCCGTTCACCAAGGATACGCCGCATTTTCCCTTTCAGTCATCCACCACTTTTGATAATACCTCTGGAGCGTAACGAGCAGTACGCCGGTTAACTATGTTTGGGATTTTGGAGATGGCAGCAATAAAGACTTGTCTGGCGCGAATTCGGTCACACACACGTTCGTCACTCCTGGCACGTATACCACAACGGTGACAGCGACCGATCAAACAGGGCAGTCATTGACAGGAACGGTGGTTGTCGTCGTAAAGTTCTCTGCAATCGTACCCGACGAGATTGTGACAGACCTCCAGAAATATTACCCGACTGATTTTATGACATTACTTCCCGATCTCGGTGATGGTGTCTATCCACTTGGAATCACGATAAATTCTTTGGCGTATAACTTCAACAAGCTCGGTAAAGACAGCATCGCATTGACGTTGAAAGTAAGTCTCACTGAACAAGCAAATACATCCATAGCGAAGGGGCTTCGTCTGGCGGTGGATATCGGAGGAAATGTAAAAGTATTCGACCTGAAAATGAATATGAAGAAGCCAACGGATCTTAGTTTTTCTGCGACATCGAAGGAAGGCCTCAAAACAGATGTGATAAAAGGACAGACTCTATTTGGGAAGAAATTAGAATTAACAGCAACCTTCAAAAACGGCTCGTTCGCGAAAGCACTCCAAACGAGTGCCAACCTACAGTCGGATACACATTTGAATAAAATTACAACTACGATCCCATGCAGTGTTCTCTATGGTGGGCACATTTATCAGAGTACACCCTTCATCGTATATTCCGCAAAAGGCGGCTCGGGAAAGGGAAAAGGGCCGTGATGAATTACTCGGGAGACCACTGAACAAAGCTGAACATCGATGTTGGTTGATCCCTCGGCTGAACAGTAGGTCCGAGGGGTCAGTCGAGTTCCCTGCCTTGAGATACAACTGAGTGAAATTGGGATGAGAAACAGCGAGGTTGTCGACGTACTGCTTCGTCGCCGCATGAAGATTGAAAATCGGATCTGGCAATTGACTGACGCAGGCCCTTGAATGTGGAATGCCAGCAGATTGCGAGTGTTCGCTGCTCCGCTGTTACGTGCTGGCCGACGAAGAAGCCGGGCTGCGATCTGAGTTGAGAGCGTTTATGCGCGGAGCTACCCACGCGGGCCGATGACATCGTCCCGTTTTATCCACGGTGCCCGGCGCGGCCAAAAACGAAATGTAACCTATGCGCCTAACTTAATAACATTCGAAGGATGTTATTTCATAGGAGATAGAATCACAATAGCGTCATGGAACACAAAATCGTCCGCAACGTCGCCGACGATTTCGCCGGGCGTATTCAGCGCGGCGCATGTGGACGCCGGAAACAGTACAAGACGGATGAACGCCCGCGTCCTGGCATATCGCCCGACTTGTTCAATCACTTCCTGCTCGACCGCGCCGTGTTCATGTCGCTCGATGAATTGGGCCCGGCGCTGCCGACGTTGGAACGTGTCTTGATTCCGTGCAAAATGAGTCCGGCGTTGAAGGACGCGTACGACAAGCTCGACGGCGAACTGAAGGACGCAATCAAGTCGCGCGTGAATGGAAAGGGGCCTCCTGGACTTGCTGCAACCCGCGTCCAAGCGCTGGACGCCTATCTTGACAAACCGTATGGGTGGGATCCAATCACCGCGCCCGCTTACGACGATGAAGGCCGACGCAGTGGAACGGAGACAGTCGCACTACCCGTTGATCTCGGAGACGACCACACCGACACCAAAGACGAAAAGCTCGTCGAAATCGTCCGAGCTGAATTGAGCGAAGGTCGCCGATGTGCGATCTACCCTCAGTTCACCGGCGTCCACGACGTTCGTCCGAAGCTGTTGAAGTTGATGACGGATGCTGGCATCAAAGCGTTGGTCATGCCGGACACGGTGAAACCGGAAGCCCGCGAAGATTGGATCGAAAAGCACCTGAGCGAAATGGATGTTCTGATCGTTCATCCCAAGCGGGTGATGACCGGCCTGGACCTGATCACCTTTCCCAGCCTGATCTGGTATCAGACCGGTTGCAGCACGCACGTTCTTCGGCAAGCATCGGCCCGAGCACGCCGACCGACACAAACGCAGCCGTGCAAAGTTTTCTTCCTGTATTACGCAACGACGATCCAAGAAACCGCACTGGCCCTCATGGGCGAAAAGGAAGCCGCGTCGCAGGCACTCGAAGGCACGTTCGATACCAACGCGCTCCGCCAAATGATGAACGGCGGCGAGAACGACGACATCCTCGCCGCGCTGGCCACCACGCTCGAATCCGGAAAAAAGATCGACGCTCGGGCCGCGTGGAACGTTCCCAAACCGAAGACCAAACCCAAATCGCCGATCATTCGCCCGGAACCGCGCGCCTGGCAGCAGGGATTCTTGTTCGACATGGACTTCGCACCGGGTGTGCTCGCCGCATCCGGCGAATAGTCGCCATCACATTGTCACAAAACGCCGCGACAGTCGCGGCGTTTTCGTTCGCTCCAAAAATGGAGGACAAATGAAAGATCGTTATCCGCACGCCGTCGAGTGCGCCATCCACGCATTAGCGCATGGATCCGCCGCGTGTGAAAAGCTCGGAAAATTTCTGGTCGAACAACAGCGCCCTGACTTCCAAGCACAAGATCATCTATTCGGTGAAGCCGCGCACGAATTGAAATCAGCACTGAAATGGTCGCGGCGCGGTCCCAAGCGACCGAAGGAATAAATCATGCTGTCAACGAATGCCCAAAGAGGCTTCCCGATTTTTGATGACTTTGGTCTTCTCCGCGCGATTGTTCACATCCGACCGGGACGTGAATTTGAATCGACTCAACTGGCCCGACGCGTCGTTGTTGCCGTCTCATTCGCTCTCGGCGAAAAAGTAAATGACTGGTCGCGATCAACGCATGAGAAGGCGAGCGCCGAAATTACGCGCCTAATATCGCATCGTCCGATTGGATTTGAGGATGAATTTGTCGGAGTCATGGAGATCGCTGACGCGCACGAATCGTTCGTCCTTATCGCAGTGTATCGTAACCGGGAACGCGAGTGTCAGGTGATCGCGACGTTGGTGAACGCGACGGTCTCTGGATTTCTCCATCGCCAAACTCAGGTGCTCGCGTACGAATTGTAATCACGTCAATTGCTCCGCCATCGTTATTCGACGCAAATCAATTTCACTTTTTCAAACAGGAGGTTCCGCATGTCTCTGAAATTCTTCAGACCGATCGTCATGCTGTTCATTTCCGCGCTGTGGTGCGCGCTAGTCTGGTACGTGCAGCAGGAAGTCGGAACGCAGGGCACGGCATCGCTATTTGCCCTGGTCGCCTACGCCGTTGGTACACCGGGCATCATCGCGATGGCGTCGATTCAATGTCTGGCGTTCTTGTTCATCGGGCTGGGCGGACCGAGTGATGACGATGAACCGGGCGGCATCTGGTTTCTGTACTGCTTTCTGGCATGGGCGGGCTGCATGGTATTGAGCTGCGTTCTGCCGATCGTGATCGTGTTGAAAGATGTGGCACAGTAACGTCAGTTTCAACAGCCGGGCCGCGCTTGATCGCGCGGTCCGGCTATTCCAACGGGTACGGTTTAATTTTACGTCGAGCGGAAACAAAAAAGGCCAGACCCGAACGAATTCGACTCTGGCCCTTTAACATCATTCCCTTGTGTGATTTAAAACGCATTTCGCCAGTGGACAACCCACTGGACAACTCTATGGACAACCCGGTGGTCAACCGCCTG
>JBAXUS010000029.1:0-43717 GCA_037129555.1 Planctomycetota bacterium | reverse complement strand
CCCCTTGAGGGAGAGGGCCGACGAAGGTACTCCTTCGCGGGGTGAGGGGAAGGCGCTGATTAATCCAAGCGCGTCGATAAAATCAAGCGTCTTCCCCTCACCCCGGAGCGGAGTACCGCTCTCGGCCCTCTCCCCCAACAGGGAGAGGGAAAAAGCAATTGTAGCACCCGCAATCAGTGTAAGCAGTAGTATCACTCTGGAGAATTGCGCCATGCCGATGACGTTGCCAGCCTTATCTCGCCGAACGTTCTTGAGCGGCTCCGCTGCCGCGGGTTTGAGTTTGATACTCTCACGTTCCGCCCGAGCAGCGAACGAAACCGATCCGCATCGCTTCTTTCTACTATCCGATCCACACATCGCCGCCGATCCGAAAGCATTGCGCGGAACAGTGAACATGTACGAAAATTTGAATCAAGTCTGCGCCGAATTGAAAGCGACAAACGTCACGCCAGCCTCCGTACTGCTCAATGGCGACTGCGTGTTTCTGACAGGCTTGGAATCGGACTACGTCACGCTCAACACCCTGTTGAAACAACTGCGCGAAGCCGGCATGACGCTGCATTTGACGCTGGGAAATCACGACGACCGCACCAATTTCTGGAACGCGATCAAAGCCGAAAAAGACGCGGGCACCGAGCCAGGCAAAGCGGTCGAGAACCGCTACGTCACAGTCGTCGAAGCCCCGCGCGCGAATTGGTTCATTCTTGATTCACTCGACAAAGTCAACAGCACACCCGGCGTCCTGGGACAAAAGCAAGTGGACTGGCTGGCCAAGGAATTGGACGCCCGACCCGACAAACCCGCGCTCGTGATGGTCCATCACAATCCCGTCTTTAAAAATCCCAACGCAACGCCGAAAGCAGACGAAAAGGTCTCCGGCATCTCCGATACCGAATTGCTTTGGTCGGTTCTATCGCCGCGCAAACACGTCAAAGCCCTGTTCTTCGGACACACCCACAATTGGTCGCTGACCCAACGCGAAGGCATTCATTTGATCAACCTTCCAACCGTAGCGTACCCCTTCGCTGTCGGCAAACCAAGTGGCTGGGTCGATTGCATTCTCGCCGAAAAAGGAGTCGAACTGACGCTCAATTGCATCGACAAAACTCACAAGCAGAATGGCGAAAAGAAGACGCTGGAATGGCGCGCGTAGCAACCATTTCAAACTACATTTTTTTGTAATTCCGCCCAAGAGCCGCGCGCGCAAGCAAGCGGCCCATATCGTTGCATCCTAACAAATAATTGCCGCTTGCTTGCGCGCGCGGCTCTTGAACAGAACACCTACCTACTTCAATTGAGAGACAATGACCGATCCAGAACTTCGTGCGCTTGACACCTCCGCTCTATGGCATCCGTTTACGCAGATGAACGAGTACGCGGTCGAGTCGCCCGCTCCACCCATCGTAGAACGCGCGGAGGGCAATTGGCTGATCGCGACCGATGGCCAGCGCTATCTCGATGCCAATTGCGGCTACTGGTGCCTCGCGCTGGGATGCCGGCCGAGTGCCGTCGAAGACGCAATCCGCGCACAACTCGGACGGTTTTCGCATTCAACACTGTTGGGACTTTCACACGTCCCGGCGATTGAATTGGCCGCGCGCTTAGTGGAACTGGCCGGAGCACCGTTGAATCATGTGTTCTTCGCAGACTCCGGTTCGGAAGCCGTCGAAGCGTCGCTGAAAATGGCGTACCAATATTGGCAGCATCAAGGCCAGCCGCAACGCTCGGAATTTCTCGCGCTGGGCGAAGCCTACCACGGCGACACGCTCGGAGCAGTCGCTGTCGGCGGCGTCGATTTGTTTCACGCCGCATTCAAACCCTTGCTGTTTCCAGTGCGCCGTGTGCCGCCGCCCCATTGCTACCGCTGCCCCTGGAACAAGCAGCGCGAGAGCTGCGCGATGGAGTGCGCGGAAGCCATGGAGCGCGCGATTGAAGAACATCACGCCACGCTCGCCGCCGTGATGATCGAGCCGTTTGTGCTGGGACCGGGCGGCATCATTCCGCAGCCGGATGGCTACATCGAACGCGTCCTGGCCGCAGCAAAGAAATTCAACGTGCTCGCGATTTTCGATGAAGTCGCCGTCGGCATGGGACGCCTCGGAACGCTCTTCGCCTTTCAACACATGACCGGCCCCAACGCGCATCTGCGTCCGGACATGGTGTGTCTCGCAAAAGGCCTGACGGGCGGTTTGTTGCCACTCTCAGCGGTGCTCGCAGCGGACCACGTATACCGCGCGTTTCAAGGCACGTTCGCCGAACGCAAAACATTCTATCACGGACACACGTTCACCGGATCAGCGCTGGGATGCGCGGCGGCATTGGCAGCGCTGAATGAACTCACGCGCCCCGGCTTTTTAGAGCACGTCCAAACACAAACAATCCCAGCGCTATGGCGCATGTTGGACGGCTTGCGTTCACATCCGCGCGTCGAAAACGTGCGCGGTCGCGGCTTGATGGCAGGCTTCGAAATACGTCGCGCTCCCGGCGCCGATTATGCCTGGGAAGAACGTGCGGGACATCGAGTGGTCCTGGCAGCACGCGCACGAAACGTCAACATCCGCGCGATTGGAAATCTGATCCTCGCCGTCCCGCCGCTGACAATCACGCTCGACGAACTCGATCTGTTGGGACGCGTCTTGAAAGAAAGCCTGGACGACGGTCTCGATGCCTAGTCCGCCGTTTGAACCCCCGCCCGTTTATGCTATACTCTCGCGACACGCGTCGAGCATTTCTCGAAACACGAACATCCAGGACACGCACACCGCCATGAAGATCATCTCGTTGAACGAAGCCGCTGAGAATTTGCAGAAGTACGGAAAGCTCTGCCACCGCGACCCGATTCTGGTCACGATGAAAGGCCTGCCGCTGTTTAAAATGGTCGGGTATAAAGAAAACGAAGACCCGGTTATCGATGCGTTACTCAAAGCCAAACCCGACTACCAGAAGCGCGACATCGGCCCAAAGAAAAGCGCCCGGATGGTCACGAAAGGCGTGATGGCCGAACTCAACGCCCGAAAACGCAAGGATCAGCGCGAAGAGAAATTAAAGTAAGAGCGATCTTGGAGCGACGGCAGAATTGCCGCCGCTCCTGTAAAACTACTTCGCCTCGCCCTTACCCATGTGCTCCAGCAATTCGCCATGAAGGTAGTGCATGCTCTTTTCCAGATCGCCCAAACGACTCATGATCAAACCCGTTTTGATCTCGGCTTTCACGTTGACCTGATGATCAATTTCCGCAGCAAGACGATCCTTGTCGGATGACCGATTCTGGCTCATCATGATGATCGGAGCAGCATACGCGGCCTGAAATGACAGCGCTAGATTCAAGAAAATAAAAGGATATGTATCGAAGCGCATCGACTCAGGTGCCAGCGAATTGTAAAGCACCCATGTGATCAAAAGGAGTGACTGGATAATAATAAAGTTCCAGCTTCCCATCGTCGACGCGAACCGGTCAGCGATCATCTGACCGATCGTGCTCTTCTCTTCGATCACTTCATTGACATTACGGCTCACACTTTGGCGCAGCAACTTGTCGGTCGTATACAGCCGTTTACTGACGACAGTCAGCACGTCAATCGCAGCGTGCGGATGTTTCATCAAGACATCGTGGAACTGCGTGCGCGAAAGCGTCAGCGTCTTCACTTCATCCACCGCGCGAACACAGACCATGCGCGGATTGCCAGTGAGCATCGACATCTCGCCGAACAAATCGCCAGCACCAATTTTTTCAAGAAACAACTCCTGCCCCGACGCGTCCGTAATGAAAATATCGGCACTCCCGCCGACGATTACGAACACATGCTTCCCGTCTTCATTTTCACGGATGATGTTCTGGCCCGGAACGAACGAATGTTCTTCCATGACGACTCGCATCGCAGCGAGTTCGGTGTCGTCCATGTCTGAAAACAACGACGCTTGCTTCAACAATTCAATCTGTCGCTTCATGCTGCTCCCGCTCTGAAAATGAGTGTATCATGCAGTCTGTGCCCAATTCAAAGAACGTCAAGACCGAAAACGTAATCTTAATCGAGCGCGGCTTACTATTCCCGTCGATCCAGATAAGGCTGTGCCGCGCCCGAGTGAAGCGCTATAATGGTTACGTTCAATCAACATCGATTTTCTCTCATCTTAAAAACGGACCCCATGGCCGGACGAAACACGAATTCAGACAAAGGCGGCGGACGCCGCGAACAGACCCCAAAACAAGCGCGCGGCAATGCTCGCGGTCACGGATCTCATCACCGCCATCAAGAAGGGCGCGGTGCTCCGCGCAAAGTCGCCAGCGGCAAAGATCGTACGATGGACATCGTTCGGCACCAAGGCTTCTCACGCCTTCAAGACGATGACCTCGCCGACTTGAGCGTGATGGAGAAAAAGGCCGATGTTGAGAATCGCATCGAAGAGAGCGAGCACGCCGCACAGTTCGGCGCAACCCTCGACGGCATCCGCGCACGAGGCACAGTGGTCGAAGTCCGCAAAGGCAATTTCCTGACCCGCATCGACGCACCCGCGATGCTCGATTCTGCTTCCATTCCGCGCATCATCCGCACCATCGTGCGCGGTGCCTTGCAGCACTTCGACTTGGGCTTGTCCAGCCTCGTCGCGCCCGGCGACATCGTCGAAATGGCCATCCCAAAACCAGCCGGCGAACAAGAACTTTTTCAGACGGATACCTACGGCATCCTGTTAAAAGTGCAGGGACGCCGCAGCGAATTCCGCCGGCTCCATCCATCCGGTCGCGCGTTCCAAACACTCGCGTCCAACATCGATCAAGTCGCCATCGTCGCCTCCACCGCCGAGCCTGATTTTCGCCCCGGATTCGTGGACCGTGTTCTCGTCTGCGCCGCTTCTAGTAACCTCTCAGCCGCGTTGATTCTCAACAAAATCGACATGGGTATCATCGACTCTGACCACGAATTACTGGCAGTCTACCGTAGCCTCGGCCACAACGTTTTTTTGACCAGCAATCTCGACCCCGTGCTCGGAGCTGAAGGCCTCGCCGCATTGAAACACTGGATGGCCGGAAAGCGCACCGTGTTGTCCGGGCACAGCGGCGTCGGAAAATCCAGTTTGATGCTGGGACTCGACTCCAGCCTGAACGTCGCAACCGTGCGCACCGGCGCCGTCTCGACTCAAACCGGAAAAGGCACGCACACGACGACGCACGCGCGTTTGTTCGAAGTCGATTTTCACGACGGCACGCGCGCCGAAATCGTGGATACGCCCGGCGTCCGCGAATTCACGCCCGCCGACACCGACCGCCAAAACCTCTGGGGCTGGTTCCCCGAAATCGCCGCGCTCCAAGGCCAGTGCGCTTACGCCGATTGCGTCCACCTGAAAGAAAAAGGCTGCGCCGTCCTCGCCGCCCTCGAACGCCGCGAAATCCATCCGCGCCGCCATCACTCCTATGCCCGCATCTACGACACACTGCCCAATTAAATTTTCTAATTTCAACCGCTCCGGTGTAATCTAAACACTATGAAAAAAATCCTGTCGCTCCTCCTCGCCCTGTGCTTCGCCACGTCGTTCTGCTCAGCCGCTGACACCTCCGTCAAGCTGACGCCCGACGAAAAAAAGATCGTCATCGAAATCGGCGGCAAACCTTTCTCAAACTACTTCTTCAACGACGGCGACGGCGTCCCCTACCGCCGCCCCTTCTTCACAGCCGCGACGGCGTCCGACGGCACGATCATCACCGCCGATCAAACCGCACTAAAATCCAAAGACCATCCGCACCACCGCTCGATCTGGGTCGCACATGGCGACGTCAACGGCGCGGATCATTGGGGCTTGAGCGGCAAGACCAAGGACGGCAAAGAAAATCATCCGAAACAAAACCACATCGCGTTTTCAAAGATGTCTGAAAACGGCTTCGTCGAGCAACTTGAATGGGAAGACATCGACCACAAGCCGATGTTGAAAGAAACCCGCACCGTCCAGATTCTCATCGACGCCGACGGCTCGCGCATGATCGATCTAAAGTCGGAGTACACAGCGCTCGTAGACGTGACATTCGGCAGCACCAAAGAAGCCGGCTTGATCGCCGTCCGCGTCGTCAAAGACTTGTCGAAGACCGACAACCTCTCACTCGCGACCGGCTCAAAAGGCATGAAAGCCTGCTGGGGCAAAACCGGAAAATGGGGCGACATCTCCGGGCAAATCAATGGCAAAGACTACGGCGTCGCGATCTTCGACCATCCGAACAATCCCAAATTCCCAACGAACTGGCACATCCGCGATTACGGCTTGATGAGCCCGAATCCGTTCGGCTTGCACGACTACGACAAAACCGTTGACGCTCACGCCGGAGACCTTAAAGTCGAGAAAAATAAGACCGTCGTTTTCCACTACCGCCTCGTGATTCACGCCAGCTCCGCGCAAGACGCGAAGCTCGACGAAAAATGGGCCGAGTTCGCAAAGTAGTTTTAGTCACGGAAGCCTTTTCATAAGGAGCATCGCATGTCTGACAGTTTCTCTGAGACTACAACCGTCGGATGGGGCTCGCGCCTCATGGACTCCATCAAAGGTGTTTTCTTCGGACTTATCCTCGCCGGGATTTCCGTCGCCGTGCTCTTCTGGAACGAAGGCCGAGCCGTGCACCGCCAGCAGGCGCTTGAAGAAGGCGCGTCGTCCGTTGTCGCTGTTTCCGCAGACAAAGTCGATCCTGCCAACGAATCCAAACTCATCCACGTCTCCGGCGAAGCCAAATCCGCCGAAGGTCTCGCCGACGATCAATTCGACATCAAAGCCCCCGGCGCCTTGCGCCTGAATCGCACCGTCGAAATGTACCAGTGGGAACAAAAGGAGCACACCGAGTCCAAGAAAAACGTCGGCGGCAGCGAAGAGCGCACCACGACGTACACCTATGAAACCGTCTGGAGCAGCCGCGAAATTAATTCATCCAGTTTCAAAAAGATCGGCCACAACAACCCCGGTTCGATTCCGTATGGTGGCTCGTCCAAGAACGCGACCGACGCTACTCTCGCTGCCTTCAAACTCAACGACCTGATCCTCGATTCCCTCTCTCCCAACAAGACACTCGTTCCCGCCGAAGCGACGAAGCCTGCTGTAGACGGCAAACAAAAGCCCGCGTACACCGTCTCAAATGGCATGCTCTATTTGGGCAACGCTTCCAGTCCCAAAATCGGCGACGTTCGCATCGCGTTCAAAGAACTCCCGCCCGGCCCCATCAGCATCGTCGCGCGCCAAATCAAAGACACGTTCGAAACCTACAAAGCGAAAACCGGTGACGTGCTGTTGGTCCAAAGCGGTCTGGTCAGCGCCGACGCCATGTTCAAGCAAGCCGAAGACGAAAATAAAATGATCACATGGATCATCCGCGCCGCTGGATTCGTGTTCATCGTCATCGGCTTCAGCATGTTGTTCGGACCGTTCGTGACGCTCGCTGACGTGATCCCCTTCATCGGCTCAATCATCAGCGTCGGCACATTCATCGGAGCCTTCGTCTGCGCCATTCCAGTCTGGCTCATCACCGTCGGCATCGCCTGGCTTTACTACCGGCCCGTGCTCGGTATCGCACTGATCGCCGGAGCCATCGCAGTCCCAATCCTGTTCAAGATGATGCGCTCGCCCAAACCCGCGACCGCTTAAAACCGTGCCTGGTCTCTCCCTCAATAAAGACGCGTTGCAGCATCCACACCGCTGCACGCGTCTTAATCGCATATGAAGCTGCTTTCACTCACCACATTAACGCTCGTGACACTTTGCGCGTGCGCCGCTGAACCTCCCGCCCCACCCCGCTTATCACGCGAACTATCTGATTACCTCCGGCGCTCCGAGACAAACATCCGCATCCTCGACGGTGCCTTATTAATCTGCAAACACGCGCACCCCGAACTCGACCTCGACGCCGAACGCAAAGCCATCAAATCACTCGCGTCCGATTTGACCGCCGCACTCGCCGGGACAACCAGCCTACGATCCCAAGCCGACGCGACAGCTCGCTTCCTTTTCGAATCCCAGCAATTCGGCCTCCCTGAACGCGATGACGCCTCCGCTTTTTTGCTCACCGATGTTCGCCGAAATAAACGCGGCAACTGCCTCGGCCTCTCCGTCCTCTGCCTCGCACTCGCTGAAGAATCCGGCCTCAAAGTTTTCGGCGTTCCGGTCCCGAGCCGCTCCTCCGATTCCGGCCACATGCTCGTCCGTTTCGACGATGGAAACACGCGTCGCAATTTCGACCCCGCGCAACGTGGCGTCGAACACGCCGACTCCTACTATCAACGTGAATTCAAATTAACCGACAGCGATCTTCGTTCGGGTTATGTCCTCAGCAACGCAAAACGACGCGACGTTCTCGCCATGATTCTGGTGAATCTCGGTGGCGCTTTCGTCGATGCTGGACGCCCAGCCGACGCGCTTCCCGTCCTCGAAGCCGCGCTCACAGTGCGCTCCGAATCCGCCGCCGCGCAATCCAACCTCGCCGCCGCGCGCTTAATGTTGGGCGACACAATCGCCGCTGAAAAAGGCTACGCGGCTGCGTTAAAGATCGATCCCAACTTCTTCCCAGCACGCATCGGTCAAGCCGATGTGGCATTGAAAAAGAACGATCCCAACGCATCCAAATTAGTGGACGCCGTGCTCGCTCTCGAACCTGAAAACGTCCAAGCACGTACGATGCTTGCGAGCCTCCAACTGCAACGCAAAGACCTCGCCGGAGCATTGAAAACGCTCAACGACCTTTCGGTTCTACCCACCGCAGACGTGACAGTTTGGACGAATCTGGGCCGTTGCTATGCGCTTAGCGGCGATGTCGCACTCTCCGAAATCAGCTTTCGCCGCGCGCTCATGTTCGACGACAAAAACGCCGACGCCCACTGCGGACTCGGCCGCGCTCTGATCGTTAACGGAAAGAAAAAAGAAGCCGCAATCGAATTCGAAGCAGCACTAACCATCAATCCAAAACACGCCGACGCCAAAGCAGCGCTCGCCGACATGGGTCAACCGATGGCTACATTAAATTCAAACGACACGCCCAAAAAGTCCGATGCCTCGAACCGAAAACCCATCGACTATCCTCCCGGCACAAACGTGATCCCGTTCAAAATCATCTCGAATCGCATCTTCGTTCGCGTCCGCCTCAACGATCAGGCTGATGCCGACGCCATCGTCGATACCGGCACCGAAGTCACCCTGCTGAACTCCGCACGCGTCAAAGTCGATGGCCTAAAACCCGTCGGAGCCGAAAACCTTCTCGGCAACATGATCGGCCGCATCGCCGTCCAAATGGTCGCGCTGGACTCATTGAAACTCGGCGACACCATCATCAAAAAACAAACCATT
The DNA here is from genome assembly GCA_037129555.1 of Planctomycetota bacterium. Lineage (GTDB taxonomy): Bacteria > Planctomycetota > SZUA-567 > H5-PLA8 > H5-PLA8 > JANXLS01. Next base: position 34,411 of record JBAXUS010000029.1, on the reverse strand, counting down.
GGCCGCATGGATCAAGGTGTCGGAACAAAATTCGAATCCATCGATTTCGTCCTGGGAATGGACGTCCTGAGCAAGACGCCCTTCACGCTCGACTTCGACCAATCGCTGCTGGTGCTATGGCCCACTGGAAGCAAACTTCCCGCTCCCAACACGAACATCAATCGCACTCAAATCACCCTCGTCCACCCATCCGGCATGTCGCCGTTAAGACCCTACTTCGTCGCCTCATGCCAAAAGTACAGCGCCACTTTTTTACTCGACACCGCCGCCGACATTCCCATGTTTATCGCCTTCAAAAAGCCCGCCGATATGGGCTTCTCCGTCGCGTCCGAACCGATGGGAAAAGCAATGATTTACGAAAGCACCGGAAAGCAGGAACTCTCCGTCTATCCGACCACGTTCTCAATACTCGAAATCAACAAAGCTGTCTTCACGAACGTCGAAGGCCGAGTCCTCGACGCGTCCGGCGTCTTCAGCCCTGTCGTCAAACAAAGCCTCTCGCTGCTCAACGTTATTGGAGCCCCATTTCTCAAAACACTCTCCGCATTACATATCGACGTGACAGGCCGAACCGTGTGGCTGGACCGCGTAAAATCCGCGCAACCGTGATCCACAATTTAACACCCGCAATCGCGCAAATCGTATTTTTTCCATTGCGTCTTTGCCTCTTTGCGCGACAAAAGAACAGACACGAATTTCAATCCAACCGAGTGGAGATCATCATGCGAAAATGGCGCGTTGCCGGAATCAATTTCGATCATATGCACATGGGCGACAATCTGCGGATGGCGTTCGAACATCCCAACGTCGAGATCGTCGGCGTCTGCGACGAGACGCCTGCGAAGATGCAGCATGCGATCAAGAATTTCAACCTTCCCGCCGACCTCGCGTTCACCGATTACCGCGCCTGTTTGGAACAGACGCGCCCCGACCTCGTGCTGCTCTGCCCGGCCACCGCGAAGCATGGTGAATGGGTCGAGAAAGTTGCTCCCTACGGCGTCCATGTGATCGTCGAAAAGCCTTTCGCCGCCTCACTCGCCGAAGCCGATTCCATGATCGCGGCTCAAGCGAAAACCGGAAAGCGCCTAGCCATCAATTGGCCGCTGCGCTGGTTCCGTCCGTACGTCACCGTCCGCCGTCTACTCGATGCAGGCATCATCGGATCGACCGTCGAATTCCACCACTACGGCGGCAACCGCGGCCCGCTCTACCACCTCGCCGACAAAATCGAAGTCACGATTGAGGACGTCGCGAAGCAGAAGCCGCACAGTTGGTTCTATAAGAAGTCCGAAGGCGGCGGCTCGATGCTCGATTACATGGGCTACGGCGCGACGATCGGCACGTGGTTCCAAAATGGCCGCGCACCCATTGACGTCACAACCGTCGTCGACGAACCCGAAGGTCTGGAAGTCGACGAGCACAGCATCACCATTGCGCGTTACGCTCACGGCCTATCGAAAATGGAAACGCGCTGGGGCACGTTCACCGACCCGTGGATTCTCCAGCCGCAACCGCGTTGTGGATTCGTAGTCGTCGGAACCGAAGGCACCGTCAGCGCCTATGACTACGATAAAACCATCCGAGTTCAAACGCGAGCGCGTCCGGAAGGCTTCGAGATGGAACTCGACGAACTCAAATTCCCAGGGCAAGACCCGGTCCAGTTCGTGATCGATTGCATCGAACGCGACGTCCCCATCGACGGCCCTTTGTCGCCCGAAATGAGCCGCGTCGGTCAACGCATCGTGGACACCGCAGTCCTCAGCGCCAAAGAAAAACGCACCGTCAAATTGCTGGCATAAAAGTTCGACACGTACTCGCCCACCTCACACTCCAAGCGGGAAACCGCTTGGAGTTTTCACATCATCCCGCTCATAAGCGCTTTTGATCTTTTCATTTTTCCTGAAACTTCCTACGCATCGCCGCGTCAAACGAGATGGAATGCGAGAGCTGTGCATCTCGTCTCCGCGCACTTTTTTCTCAAGGAGTTTCAGCCATGCGAACGCGCCCACTCTCTCTCGTCGCCTTGATCCTCACCGTGTTGCTCGTAACCTCCGCCGCTCGCGCAGAAGGTTTGTTCGTCCCCATCGTGAACAAAATCGCCGCGCCATCCACCGCGTTCCCAATGCCGCCTGATCCGCGCAAGAACATCGTCCGCCCCATGCCGCCAGACTCCAGCCGCTTACCGTTCCGCATCACGTCCTGCGTCGTCAATGTCCGCATCGAAGAGAACGTCGCGACGACCACCATTGAGCAAACCTTTCTAAATCTCTCCGGCCGCGACCTCGAAGTCCGCATGATGTATCCCATTCCAAACGGTGCCGCGATCAACAACTCCGCGCTCTCGATGGATGGCCAGATGGTCGAAGGCAAACTCTACAACGCCGACGAGGCCATGCGCATTTATCAATCCATCGTCCAACAGCGCCGCGACCCCGCCCTCCTCCGTTACGCCGGCGACAACCTCTACGAAGCCAGCGTCTTTCCCGTCCCGCCGAATCAGGAACGCAAATTAAAATTCAGCTACACGCAACTGCTCACCGCGACCGCCGGCCTCTATGACTTTCGCCACATCATGACCACGTCCCAGCACTACGGAGAAGGCATCGGCCACTACGAATTGACCTGCCAAATCCGCTCGAAAAACGGCATGGGCCCCGTTTACAGTTCCAGTCATCAAGTTGCCATCGACCGCCCCGACGCAAACACTGCTATCGTCAAACTCACCGGCACCAATCTCGCATCCGAAAACGATCTTCGACTCTATTACTCTCCGACGAAAGGCGACGTGGCGTTTCGCATGATCACACACCGCGTCTCCGAAAGTGAGGACGGCTATTTCATGCTCATCGGTCGAGCCGACGAATCGCTCGACAAAAACAAAATGCCCGTGAAAGAACTCGTCTTCGTCGTCGACCGCAGCGGCTCGATGCAAGGCCCGAAAATCCAGCAGACAAAGAACGCGCTGAAGTTCTGCCTCAATTCGCTGACTGAGCGCGACCGCTTTAATCTGATCACGTTCTCAACCGACGTCGAAGGCCTCTCCAGCAGCGCGATGATGCCCGCGACGAAAGAGAACATCACCAAAGCGCTCGCCGCTGTGGACCAGATCGAAGCCAGCGGCGGGACGAACATCGATGGCGCCTTGCGAGCCGCGCTCGGCAGCGATTTCACGCCTGGCCCCGCGACCGCAAAAATGATCGTCTTCATGACCGACGGCCTCCCAACAAACGGTGTCACCGACATGGGCGAAATCCTGCGCGGCGTGAAAGACATCAACCTGAAATCAAAAGTCCGCTTCTTCAATTTCGGCGTCGGTGACGACGTCAACACCCACCTGCTCGACCAACTCGCCAACGATCAAGAAGGGACGAGTACATACGTCTCTCCGCGCGAGGACATCGAAATCAAAGTCAGCGATTTCTTCGCCAAAGTCAAGAACCCGGTGATGACCGACGCCTTCTTTGACTTCGGAACATCGAGCGCCGCGAACAGCATCTATCCCAAGAAAATCCCGGCGCTTTTTAAAGGCGGAGAATTTGTCCTGACCGGTCGCTTCAAAGGTTCCGGCCCCGGCGAAATCGTTTTGACCGGAAACGTCGCAGGCGAAGCCAAACGCATCGCCGTCAAAATCGACTGGCCCGCGCGCAGTCTCGACAACGCGTTCCTCCCGCGCGTTTGGGCCATGCGCAAGATCGGCCACCTCCTTGAAAGCATGCGCCTCAACGGACAGAATCAGGAGATCGTCCGCGAGATCGTCGAACTCGCCACGCGCCACGGGATTGTGACGCCGTACACAAGCCAGCTCGTTCTCGAACCGGGCATGCAGCGCCCACCGATGGCTACGCGCGGAGAGTCCGTGGACCTCGCGATGGATTCCAAATTCGGCCCGCCCGCCGCGCCGATGGAAGCATTGCGCCGCCAGTCTGATGCCAAGCGCGAAGCGCTGGATGAAGCATTCGCAGTAGGCGGTGTGGCGCGCAAAGAACAATCCGGTGAGCGGGCGACTGCACTCGCTGCTGCTGAAAAGGATTTGAAAGGTGCCGCGAATTCGGTCGCTGATATGCCCGCCGCCAAAGCGGCCAACGGAACGAGTGTGGTCGAGCAGCGAGTGCAATTTAAAAACGCAATGAACTCGCGCGCGAAAAAAGATGGTTCGGTCTACACAGACGGTGACGCGCTCTACGTTGAACAAGCGCAGGCCAGCTTGATCAAAAACATCGGCTCGCGAACCTTCTACAATCGAGGCGGAGTCTGGATCGATTCACAAGCCAAGGACGGTCAGAAACCGCAAGTCGTGAAGCTCTTCAGCCAGGAGTACTTTGATCTGCTAAAGAAAGATACCGACATGGGCTCCGTTCTCGCGCTCGGTGGAAAGATCATCGTCGCCAGCGGAAACGATCTGTATCAAGTCGAAGAGTAACTCACCGCATTCAATTCGATTCCAAACAAAAAAACCGGCTTGTCACCAAGCCGGTTTTTCCACATCGAATCGTATTCAAATTTCGAAGCTTACGCGTCCTTCTTTTTCTTCTTCTTTTCAGGCGTCGCATCAGCAGGCGCTTCCGACACTTCCTTGACCGTCAGCGTTTCGCCGCTCAGCGCGCCGGTGACTTTGACGTGCGCATGTTTTTCGGCCAAATTCGTCAACTGGGCCAGCAACTCGCCACTCGCGATCAGCGTGTAGTTCTGTCCGTTCTTTGCACCTTTTTCAGCCTTCTTGCCCTTCGCTCCATCCGCATGTCCCGCGACATGAAGTGTCAGCGCGTCGCCAGCGAGCTTTGCTTTTGCCGCCTTCTTTTCACTCTTCGGCTTGCCACCTTCGGGAAGTCCCTTCGACAATTCGCCCACAAACGTTTCGTTCTGCTTCGCTTCATTTACCGGAGACAATCCTTCCGGCGCCTTCGGCAATTCGCCATCTGCTTTGGGCTTCGCCACCGCGTCCGCTGGCTTCGCGTCGGCAGGCTTGGCTTCATCAGGTTTCGTTTCAGCCGACTTCGCCACGTCAGTCTTCGGCGCTTCGGGTTTGACCACTTCTTCTGCTTTCGAGGCATATGTGGCCAGCGACAGCGACAGGACTGCGATTGAGAGTTTTGACAGCGTCATGTTCGATCTCCTTTTACTAAATGGTTTCCACTACCTTTACGTTCGGCGAAAGTGCCGGAATCTCCATGTTTGAAAAACCGACATTCCATTTCGCGCTCGTGGTTCTGAGACTCACACGAGTTCTCGCGTGATGGAATTTACGGCGATCCAAACGTCCACGGAACAATAACGCATGGCGAATGCCAATATTCATTCATTCCGTCGGATCACGCGTCCGAAGACAACGCACTTGATGCCTTCATCGTCGTCCAATTTCCTTCAACCTGACGTATACTTACATCGCTTTGAAACACTAACAACCGCGTCGCAATTTTGTCGATAAAAAATCGGTCATGGCTGACGACGACCACCGCGCCAGGAAAATGCGTCAGCGCTTGTTCCATGACTTGCGTGCTCACGAGGTCCAAGTGATTCGTCGGCTCGTCAAGAATCATCAGACCCGCGCCCGACAGCAAACACAGCGCGAGCGCCACGCGTGCCTTTTGTCCGCCCGACAAATTTCCGATGCGCTGCTTCATGTCCAACTCCGAGAATTGGAACATCGACAGAAATTCTTTCACGTCTTTGCGCGGAGCGTCCTTCACGATCCCATACGTCCCGCCGATCACTTTCGACAGCATCTCGTTCGGATCCAGATCGCGCAAAATGTGGTTGAACGAAACGCCCGAAAACGCGAAGCCGTTTCCGGTGCTCAACCACTGAACACTTCCCGCATCCGCGTCTTCATCGCCAGTGATTATCCGCAACAGCGTACTTTTACCGCAGCCATTCGAACCGATAATCGCGAGCCGGTCGCCTTTGCTGATCGTGAACGTCAGCCCGCGAAACAGCTCGTTTCCGTCGTATGCTTTGCCGAGGTCCTTGACGCGCAGCAATTGCCCGGAGACGCGCAGATTCTGATAAATACTGGTGACGATGCACTCGACCGGCGGCGGCTGAACGCTCTTCTTAATGTTCGCCAATTTGCGCTTCAGCCATTCGGACGGCGCCTTCGCCGCCTGCTTCCGATCCTCAATCGCTTCCGCTTCATAGACCAGTAATTCTTCTTCGTGCTGATGCTGCGCCTGAATCATCTTCAGCCGCAACCGCCGCTCGCGCACATAATCGGCGAAGCTGCCGGAGTATTCATGCAGATGATAATTTTCAAGCTCGATGATGCGCGTGACGATGCGCTCCAGAAAATGCCGGTCGTGCGACACCACCAATATCGCGCCACGAAATTTCTTGATCCATGTCTCCAGCCAGTCCATGCCCTCGACATCCAGATAATTCGTCGGCTCATCGAGCAGCAACACATCCGGCTCTTCCAGCAAAATCTTGGCGAGCGCCGCACGGTTTCGCCATCCGCCCGAAAGCTGATGAATCGGCTTGTTCCGGTGAGCGTCGGAGAAACCTAGTTTGGACAACACCGTGTCGATCCGATTTTTCCAATTCCATCCATCCACGCGCTCAATCGCTTCAAGTGCGTCAGCCTGCCGCGCGAGCAGCGCATCGAAATCATCAGGCCCCGCACCCATCTCCGCTTCGATCTGTTCCAACTCGCTGAGCAGCGCTTTCACATCCCCAAGCACGTCTTCCAAAATCTGGTCGATGCTGGAATCCGAATCAAGCTCCGAGAATTGCGAGAAGTAGCCGATCTTGACGCCGTGCGAATGCTCGACCTCGCCCTCGGTCGGCTCTTCGCGTTGAAGCAGAAGATTCAGCAACGTCGTTTTCCCGGACCCATTCGGCCCGATCAATCCGACGCGATCCCCCTCCGCCATCCGGAAAAAAATATCCTTCAGCACCAGCCGCTGATCGTAGTTCTTCGTCACTCCTTTAATTCGGACCAGGCTCATGAAAATAAACTCTCGCGGTTGTGGGTGGCAGCAAAACCAATAAGAAAAAAAGGACCCGAATGATCGGATCCTTTCTTGAATGAAATGAAAAAATTCACGTCGAGAACGTTAGCGGCTTTCCGCTTCTTTGATCAACTTCACCAACCGATCCTTGACCAATGTTCGCGTCCAAAGTGAAAAATCTTCGCCGACGTTCCGGTCTGAATCGCTGTCCATTTTCCGGTCCGCATGATACGCATCAACCAGATCGCGGATGACGTTGCCGACCTTCTCCGGCTTCAATCCGGTCGCCGCCATCTTGCCGACAACGCCAGCGCCTTCGAGCGAGCCGCCCAGATACAGCGAGTACACGCCTTCTTTCTGCCACGTCCCAGGACGTTGAGCGCCCATGAACCCAATCGCGCCCGAACTGTTCTGTCCGCAATTGTTCGGGCAGCCTGAAAAGTTAATCGTCAAGCCTTTCGGAATTCCGCGCGGATCATTGATCAGCGATTGAGACAATTCCTTCGCGACCGCCTTCGTATAGAACACGCCTTTGACGCACTCGTCCATCCCAACGCAGGCGATTACATTCGGCGACGAGTCCGCGTCCTGCAACGACCAGCCGTAATACGAAACGAGATTCTTCAATTCCTCAGCGGCCGATTCCGGAATGCTTTGGACATGCAGATTCTGTCCCTGTGTCAACCGGATCGACGCGCCATTTCGGCGGCAGAATCCGATCAGCGAAATCATGTCTTCCGCGCGCGCATCGCCGACGGGCACCATGCACTCGATCCCGTACATGCCCTTCTTCTTCTGCTTGTAAAACGGCGATCCCAGCGAACCGCCCCAGACTTCAGTCGGCTCCGCTTTCAAATCAAATTTCACATGGCCGATCTTGGCTAAGTAATCTTCGAAATGCCCCTGCCAGACTTCGCGGTATTTTTCGATGCCCCACTTCTTGAGAACAAACTTCAAGCGCGCCGTCGTGCGGCTGTCGCGGTTGCCATACAGCCGGTGTGTCTCCACAACCGCCGCACACGCCGCAGGCACTTCACTCGCCGGAATGTAATCCAACAATTTCTGAGCGAGAATCGGCTGCGCACCCAAACCGCCACCGACCCACATTTCAAATCCGGGGCCTTCCGCCGCCACGCGCGCAGCGTTCTTCGACGGGAACAATCCGACGTCGTTGATGCTCGTCTGACCGGCGTGACGTGAACAGCCGCTCAATGCAATCTTGAATTTGCGCGGCAGATTCAACACCGAATCATCGCGCAAGAAATGCTCATACAGATACTTCCGCAGCGGCTCGACGTTATACACTTCATGCGGACAGACACCCGCGCACGGTACCCCGACAAAGTTTCGCACCGTGTCGCCGCACGCACCTTTAGTGGTCAATCCAACATCGCCCAATTCGCGCAACAAATCCGCCGCGCAATTAATCAGGACACCGTGAAGCTCCACGTCCTGGCGCGTCGAAATATGGTCGATCCCGTTGCCGAATTTCATCGCCATACGCGATACCGCCGCGAGCTGATCAAGCGAAATAATGCCCGCTGAAATCTTGATGCGGACCATGAAAAACGGCGCTTGCCGCTGCTTGTAAAATCCAACCCACTTCAAGCGCGTGAAATCTTCTTTGGGAATCTTGTCGTAACCGCCCGCCGCAAGCACCGAAACATCGGGGATGATGCGAACGCGTTTGATTTCTTCATCGTGACTGGCCATGGTGCGAGTTCCTTGTTTAAGAATGTCTGCGTTCGATTGTATCAAAAGTCGCAACGCCATTCCAGCGAGTCCGCAGCAGTGCGCCTCTCACCACGTAGTTGACGCTCTCGAACGCCGAACCTCCGACACTTTCGGCCCACGTTTTTTCTTTGCTGTATTTTCAAATTCCCGCTATCGTACCCTACTTACCTCAAGCCGGGGTGTTCATGCGTCGTCGACCGATTGAATTCTGGTGGATCTCAGCCTACTGCGTCGCGCGCACCGTGGCGGTTTTTTCGTTCCTGTTTCATGATGCGGATCGCCTGTATTCATCCGCACTCGACCGCGGAATTTTCTTCTTCTACGGCTCGGCCTTATTCTTCGTCCCCGCGCTGCTCTTTTCTTTTCAAACTCCGGGCCGCTGGCTCGGCACCATTATATTAGGCGTCGAAGCCGTTGAAATGGCGCACAGAATGGTCGAGAGCGTTGAAGTGGGCGGAGGCGTTGAAGCAGACGCGGCGCTTGCGTTTGCCGGATGCCTGTGGCTGAGCCTGTTCCTTCAGCGCGCTTCAACCGCTCGGCTTTTCGAAACAGATTCATCACAAACTCCCACCGCGCTGCCCGTATCGTTTGCAGCGGGCTTCAACGTACCCAGCCTTTTCGATGCGCTCGTTGCTTTCACGGTGGGAGCGTCCGCGCGAGTACTCGGCGCTCCGATTGAAGTCGCGATCGCCACCGGCATCGTGGCGTACATTGCCTACGGTATATTTTTTGAAGAACATATCCGCTCTCGCTGGGATTCCTATTTTGCGCGGATCGAGCCCGATTTTCCTGAAAGCGAATCGCGCGGCTGGCGGGGTGCGTGTTCTGCTTTGGCTGGAAACGATTTGGTCGCCGCGCGCAGCCGTTTCGACACGCTCTCGCCGGACGCGCAAATGCACCCTGCCGGGCGGTTGTTTGAAATGGCATTGGAGTGGCATGAATTACTTTCGCATCCGCCCTTAAATGGACGCGAGGCATTCCGGCGTCTCGTCTTTGATCACGATTACCTTCCCGAAGACGAGGATCGTTTCTGCGTCGGAAAATACGTTCAAACCTGCTCGGTTGATGACGTTCAGGCGTTGGCTCTTGAACGCGCTGAATGTGTCGGTGCGTTGGTCCTTGCTCTCTCCAATCCGGCGAGCTTTTTTCGCGGACGGGCTGACCGCATGTTGACGCGCATGACGGGGGAATCATTTGCATTCAATGCGCCTGAAAATTGGGCAACATGGTGGCGCACCTCTCGCACACAGTGGACCGGCGACGCAGCTCCGCTTGGCATCGTCGCCCGGCTGATTTTTAAAGACTGTCACGACGCGTCCGTCGCAGTCGCAAAACTCGCAGCGGGCCGCGCGGAAGAACCACTCGTGATTGAGCTTGCTGAGCAGATGCGTTTCTTCAATTCGATGCGCGCTGTCGCGAATGGAGTCGGAGCGCCCGCATCGTTCATGACTGAACCGCTGCGTGTATTACTCGTTCCAGAATGGGCCGACGCGGCGGGATGGCTGCACGCCGATTCGCCCATTTTACCGAACCTCGGCGTGTCGCGACGAGCGGTTGCGCGGCGGCTGCTGATGCGTCCCAAATTGCTCGATTTCGTCGCCTCATTTTGGAAGCACTATCCAGCGGATTTAAACGCCGATCTTCCGTGGCTGCTGCCGCTATTGACAGGCAAACAATTCGGAATGATGCGCGCGCGCAGCCGGTTCGAAGCATGGTGGCCCCAAAAGCGCGGCACTTTTTTGCGACATGCAAAAGCGATGAACGAAGGCTTGAACTCGTTTGTGTCCGGAGAAAGTTCCGCTGCCGAACGCGCCTACGAACTCGCGTTGATCGAGCGCCCCAACGACTTGTCGGCACGCTACAATCTGGCGCTGTGCCGCTCAAAACGGAATGATCGAGACGGGGCCGAACAGTTGCTCCGTGAACTCGCCGGGATGGAGCCCAAAGAGCCGTTCTGGTGGATGGCACTGGGCGATCTCTTACGCGCGGACAACAAAGCGTTGGCTGCACGCTCGGCGTATCGCCGCGCCCAGGACCTCGGCGCATCCGAGGGCCGCGTCGCGCTGCATGTCGGACTAACGTTCGCACACGAAGACCGCAACAGCGAGGCGATGCAGTTGTTCGAGCGTGTGCTGGGGCAAAATCCGAGCGCGTCAAAACTCGAAGCGCTCGCGACTCAACTTGAAAAAGAAGGCTGCTGGAAACTCGCCGGCCACTACCGCGAAGAAGCCCTGCGCCGGGAACTCGACGGCCCCGGCGGTTTCACGGATAACGAGAGCGGCGACGAAACGCCCGCGTGAACTATGCGGGTTCGTCGACTTGCTTCGGAACCGATTTTAAGATGTCTTTGACGATCTCGTCCGTGCTGATGTTCTCGGCTTCCGCTTCGAAATTCATGATGATGCGGTGCCGCAGACACGGAAGCGCAACCGCCGCGACATCCTCGAAACTCGCGTGGTAGCGCCCGTCCAACAAGCCCCGGATTTTCGCCGCCAGAATCAACGCCTGCGCGCCGCGCGGGGACGAACCGAAGCGCAAATATTTGTTCGTAACATCCGCAGCAAATTCACCCGTCGGCACGGTGGCCAATGTCAAACGCACCGCGTAATCCAACACCGGCGGAGCGACCAGCGCTTGCCGCACGAAGCTTCGATACCGCAGCAACGACGGTCCGTCGATCACTTGCACCGCTTCGTATTTCGCAGTCTCCGTCGTGCGGCGCAGCACTTCCGCAAGGTCTGCGCGTCCCGAATAACCCACGTTCAATTTGAACAAAAAGCGATCGAGTTGCGCTTCCGGCAACGGGTACGTGCCTTCCTGTTCGATCGGATTCTGAGTGGCCAGAACGAAGAACGGTTGCTCCAATTTATAGATCGTCCGGCCCACTGTGACCGAATGTTCCTGCATGGCTTCAAGCAGCGCTGACTGCGTTTTCGGAGTCGCGCGATTGACTTCGTCGGCGAGCACGATCTGGGCAAATATCGGCCCCGGCTGAAATTTCATTTCCCGCCGCCCACCTTCGGATTCCGTGACGATGTTCGTTCCAATGATGTCGGCAGGCATCAAATCCGGCGTGAACTGAATACGCGAAAAATGCAGATTCAGACACTGCGACAGCGTCTTCACCAGCAGCGTCTTCCCGAGTCCCGGCGCACCTTCAAGCAGGCAGTTGCCACCGGCGAAGATACACGTCAGGACGCCATCAATAATCTCCTTGTGCCCGACCATGACTTTGCCAACTTCGTCGCGAAGTTTCTGAAACATCTCACGAAATTCCGACGCTTGCTGGACGATGGGTTCTGCGCTCATGTCGATTCCTTTGGGTTATTTTTAACACGCGGAAAAATGTCTTTTACAGCGATTTTAAAATCCGGTTTTGCTAATGGCGAGATTAACTCTGATGGAAGAGCTATCTCGCGAATCGAATAGTCGAACTTTCTATCCGAGATTTTGACCGGCTCTCGAAACACCTCGATTTGAAAATTCATCAGATTCACAATCCAATAGTCTTTGACTCCCGCACGGGCATATAACGCAGCCTTGAAGGTTCGGCTAAACGCCAAATCTCTGACAGTATGGCTGACTTCGACGACAAGGGTTGCATCATTTGGGTGATCCGTAAATTTTTCAAATTCGCCCAAGCAAACTGAAACATCGGGCTCTGGATCGGAATTCTTCAACATCCGAATCTGATTGTACTGAAATACAGTATACTCCGGCTCAAATGCCTTCGTGAGTATTCTTGCGAGGACATGTGTACTGTATGCATGCGCCGGCGATTGCTGATCCTTTTTGTATATAATTCCATAAATCATTTCCACCCGTTTGTGGTCAAAGTAACCCTTGTCGGTCATACGGTCATATTCGCGGCGCGTCCAGCGATGTCGTAACGGTAGTGTTGTCGCCATAGTTGCGAATCTCCCTTTGCAACAAGAATCAATCCTTATTCGCCCGCCGCTTCGCTTTCAACAACGCGCCCGTGTAGTCGCTCGCAGCCTTCTCGACTTGGCTCAATTTCGTCCCACCCACAACCGGCTTCTTTTTCGTGCCTTGAGCGTTGGGATCGAGATTCATGTTCAGCGCTTCATCGCTGCCGCCAGCTTGTTCGTATCGGCTCTGCGCATCGCGGCTCATTGTACCGCTGGGCATGAGATCAGGCGGAAGAGTCGGTGCAGCAGCCGATCCAGACATCGCCGTCGCAGCCGCTCCAGCCAACTGCTGTTTCTTCAGCTTCAACGCAGTCAACGCAGGCGATGCCAGACCGTACAACCACAAGAACAACTTCTCAGGATCAAGCGCCAATCGCCGCACAGCCACATCAAACGGGAAGAGACACACCGCTGCAATCAGCAGCCACTTAAATAAATCCGTCGGCTGGCTTTTCGGAGGCATATCGTGAGCAAACACGCCGGACGTGGCCGGATTAAGTTTCGACAAATCCTTCAACCGCTCCGTGCCGCCCTTCGGCGTCGCAATCGCGTTCAGTTGCGTGAATAATGCGTCGTCGTTTTCTGTGTGCGAAAACTCCGCGCTGTAACTGTTGGCAATTCCGGTCACGATGCTTTGCGCTTGTTTGGCATCGGTCTGATCGATGACCGTAATCGCGTATGCCCCGGTTTTATCGACTGGAAAAGTCGCTTCGTACCGCCCGGCCTGAGTCATTGAGAATTTCAGCGTGTGAATCGTGCCGTCGTTCTCACCTTTCGGTCCGCGCGGTTCAATGGCGCTGCCGGCGAGTTTTCCGAAATTCAGGTAGTCGCCTTTAGAATCCAGAGCTTCGACGACGACATGTGCGACACCATCTTCGACGCGCGTCGTGACTGTGTGTTTGGACGGCATGCGCTTGCGGCTCGCGTCGCGCAGCACGTTCGTCCAAAACTTTTTGTAGCTCGGCCAACTGACCCAATCCGGGGCCCAGCGCGTTGAGCTGTCCGACGTAAAGGCCACGCCGTGTCCGAGGCCATAGCGCCAGCTCGCCAGCACCGGCGTCTTCACGCCCTTTACGCTTGTGTACAACTGCGTCTCCGCTTCCTCTCGCCGGCGCGTCATCACAATCGCGCGGACCGGCGGAAAATCGGAGCCGAAATCTTTCAGCGTCGGCCCCGTCACACCCAGCGCAACCGGTACCGGCGGCCCACTCGCATCGGGCGGATGAATCAAATTCTTGCGAACGATCGCCGCTTCCTTGATGAAAATCTGCGGCAGCTTTTTCGGATCGTTGGCTGAATAAAAATTGCCGCCGGTTTTCGAGCAAACATCTTTGAGTGCCTGAATGTCCGGACCGCCGTGCGGGAAAATCGACACCGCTGAAATGCTGATCCCGTTTTGTTTTGCCGCTGCGATAGTCCCCGCTTGAGGCGGCTGCGGGTCTCCGTCGGTGATGATGATCACGTGTTTCTTGCTGACGTTTTGTAATTTTGCCAACTCGTTCACGGCCATCGACACGATCTTTTCCAACGACGGCATGTCCCCCGGCTCGCATCCATCAATGAGTCCGAACATCCATTGCTTGCGCGCGACCAGCGTCGGTTTGAAGCACCATGCTTCGGCGTTGAAATTCTCGTAATCAATCAACCCGGCGTAGTCCTGGGGCGACAGCACGTTGATCGCGGCCTTCGAAACTTTCTTACCCCACGCATTGCCTTCGCCGAATTCGCAGGTGTGCAGGACGATGCACAGCGCTCCGCTCGGCATCACCTTTTCATTGTCCAAATCCATGTGCACCGGCAGCGCCGCTTCAATCGGCGTTCCGAGATACCCGCCTGCGCCAAAACTCTGATCACCGCCGATCATGATAAGCCCCGCGCCCTGATCTTTGACGCAGCTCTCGATGACTTCCATGTGTCCGCCGCTCAAGAATCCGCGCGCAAGGTTCGCGAGAATAATGCAGTCGTATGCGCGGTAATCTTCCGGATTATTCGGCAGCGTCGAAGGCGAGCGGACATCGAGCGAAATCTTTTCGCCTTCGAACGCCCCAATTAAAGATTGAACCTCTTTTAAATCGCTCGTCAAAATCAAAACGCGGCTGTCCGTCTGCACATCCGTAAACGCGTAGCCTTCGTTGTTTTCGTTCAACGTGTCGTCACTCGCGCGCGCTGGTTCCAGCACCGCGTGGATTTCTTTCGTGCCGCCGGAATGCATCTTCAAGCCGGAGAACGTGACTTTATTTTTGCCCGGCACCAACTCTATTTTCTGGGCCAATTTCGGAGGCCCGGCTGGATCGCCCGGATATAAATTCAGCGTGGCTTCCGCTTTCACGTTGGACCAGACAAACACGTGAACATCGAAGACTTGTTCCCACAATAACTCCGTGGGCACCATGATTTTTTCGATCAGCATTTCTGCCGTGTCGCCGTTCTTCAACGGAACAATCCAGACATCAATGCCCTGATTAATGAGGCGCTGCATTTCATCCGCCGCGTTGCCAGCCGTCTGTCGCCCGTCCGTGAACAACACCAGCCGCCGCCGTGAACTCTCATCAAACGATGCCGCGCCGAACCGCAGCGCTGCGCCGATGTTCGTTGAATTCGGATCGACGATCGATTTGATGTCCTTCAACGCGGGCGTTTCAAACAAGGGTGTCGGAGAAATTTCAGACGCCGCGCGTCCGCCGAATACAACCAGGCCCGCGTCGTCATTAGCCTTCATCGTCGCGCGTGTCTTGCGCATGAAATCCAGTGCTCGAATGCGCTCGGATTCTGGAATACTTTTTGACGTATCGAGCGCGAAGACCACCGTCAGCGCGTCGCGTTCCACGATCATCTGCAATCCAGCCAGCGCCAAAGCGACCAGCACCACGCACGCGCTGCGCAGTAAAAACGCCAGCCACATCCGCCCACGCGTTATCCCGGCCAGCGTGTAATGCTGCAACCAAACGAGAATCACACACGCTGGAATCGCGAGCAGCAGGTAATACGGATTTTGAATGAACACATGCGACGCTGCATCATCGGGCCGCAACACGCGCCACGCTGTGAAACATGCGATGCCTAACAGAGCTGCTAAAACACCGGCCAATTCGCCCGCTGGAACGCGTCGCATCTTCTTCCAACGGCCATAAAAAATCACGCCGGTCATTAACAGGATCGGGAAGAGGGAGACCAGCCAAAGCAGGAGTCTGTCGGTCATCACGCGCCGCTTTTTTCAAAAGGGCTGAAGCCTCGCGGCCCGCCCGGATTGTTCTCTCAACGCTCACCAGTTCCGAGCTGAGCCGGTGCCGAGAGCGTCGTCGCTGGAGCACTCATGTCAAACACTTTCAACCGGTGATTGCCCGTATCGGACACAATCACGCGTCCGCGCCCATCAGCCGCAATACTCCACGGATTTGCAAAGTCGTCTGGCCCGTACCCTGCCACACCAAACCGCCGCACGAAGTTCCCGTCACCATCAAACACGCTGACACGATGATTCGCAAATTCTGCTACGTACAAAAGCCGGTCCGCACGGCTAAACGCAATGTCGTAAGGATAACGCAATTCTCCATCAGCGCTTCCCTCTTTTCCAAACGTTTTCAACCACCGGCCATTGTCATCAAATTTCTGGATTCGATGATTGCAGGCGTCCGCAATAAACACGTTCCCGGCCTCATCCACTGCAATGCCGCTGGGACGCTGAAACTCGCCGTCCTTCACGCCACACGACCCGAACGCCGCCAGCCATTTTCCGTCGAGATCATAGACCTGAACACGATCCACATAATCGCCATATTCGACAATAAAAACCCGGTTGCGCGGAACATCCAGCGCCGCGCCCATCGGGTGCACAAACTGCCCCGGCCCTTTGCCCGGCTCGCCCCATGTTTTCAACATGTCGCCGTCCGGCGTCATCTTCAACACCCGGCCATAATGCGTGTCGCACACCAGCATATTTCCATCCGGCAACCCGCACAACCCCTTCGGATTTCCCAGCGCGTGATCCTTCATTGACCACAGCGAAAGCGGGGCGTTGTCCGCCGAAAAATGCTGCACCCGCGCCGCCCGGTCGACGACAACAAATGTCCCGTCACGCAAAAAAGCGACGCCACGAGGCTGCTGAAATTCGCCAGCATTCTCACCTTGTTTGCCGAGCAAGACAGGATTTGATTTTGAAGGGTGCAAGGAAGGTGCAGACGATTTAACGCGTCCAATCGTGCCCATCAACGGCCACGCCAAAGCGGCCAGCGCAAGACTAAACAACACGCCCAGCACGAGCGGTTTTGAAGCGCCGCGACAGCGGATAAGGATAGGCTCAACGGTACGCATTGAATCGATTCACAGGCTGGATGACGGTTGACGACATGAATCAGCAGCTATAAGTATAGCCATGACGCTACGAAAATCCAGATCGACGTTTCGAGCGGTGCGGGGTGTGTCCGTGAGTGGGTAGTCCTATGGGGTCCGGGGGCAGACACGTAACCAAATACAGCTGCGTGTCTATCTCTTATCCCACATCAATACTTAGGAAAAATAGCCGGGGTCGGGAAGCGGTCGTCGAGACTAACGCCCCCGTCGTTAAGGTATTCTTCGCGAGGCAGATTGATCAGGGGCCAACTGGTCGGGCGGACGCGGACGACTCGACCGGGGCGGATGGCTTCGATGATCAGATCGGTCTCGAAACGGATTTGGATGCCGCTGCTGCCCAGAGGGACGTCTCCGGGTGTCTTCGTGACGTCGAGGATCACGCCGCGTGAGGCCATGTGCGCGGGGCCGTAGGCGCCATGCACGTGCTTCAGCGTATTTTCGGCTGCATTCATCTGGCCGGGTACATCCTTTTTGAAATCGGCGTAAAGAGAAGGATCCATGCCGCCAAAAAGCGTCGCGGTCACCGTCGCGCGGCCAAACTTACCGTACTCGACGGCATCGATCCAGGCGGGCATCCAGCGGCTTTTGATGAAGGCTTTGTGCGTTTCGGTCTGGTTTTGTGCGGCACGTTGCGTCGCGGCGTCGTCGAGCCAGATATCCGAAATGTGAAAGCGGGTGAAGACGCCTTCCGGTGTGGGCTTCCAGGCGATGCCCAGCAGGACGGCTTGGCCTCCGAGGGATTTCTTTCCGCTGGCGGGCCATGCGCCTTCTTTAATCAGGTCGTCGATCCCGAGGCATTCACGACCGCGCCAGACACGAGTGGCTGCGTCGAAGGTCAACTTTTCATCAACGGCTTTACCATCTCCGCCAAGCTTCGGTTCGCACGAGGCGAGGATCAATCCGGTTTGATTCTGGACATCCACTTCTTTGAGCTTCCACACCAGGCCTTCGCGCTGGCAATGGCTGGGCTCGTCCTCGAGCAGAATGACGTGATTCTCGGCAGGCGCAATTCCGACGCCGCTGTACCCGGCAGTCTTCTCGCGATTGTTGACCGGCAATACCGGCACG
This sequence comes from Planctomycetota bacterium, assembly GCA_037129555.1. Taxonomy (GTDB): domain Bacteria; phylum Planctomycetota; class SZUA-567; order H5-PLA8; family H5-PLA8; genus JANXLS01. The sequence goes on along the minus strand of JBAXUS010000029.1, from coordinate 16,386 downwards.
GCAGAGAACTTCGGGTCCGGCGGGAGATACGCTTTGATGTGCAGCAACGTACCGAGTGGGATGTCGCGAAGATCGGCAGGTGCGCCGTGATAACGAACGATGCCGTAAGGCAGCAGCGCGAAGGGATGCGGGTTGTTGCGAAAATACGTACCCGCTCCCGGCACGCGGACGCTGCCTCGGCGGTTGACATGGTCGACGAACACAAGCTCGCCCCGGTACGACAGCGCCTTGTCCAGAGGCGGAAACTTACCCGTCTCGGGCCGGAATGGCTGATCGGCAGTTGTGATAGCGCTGGCGGCGTTTGCAAGCTGGGAGAAGCCGAGGCCCAGTCCGATGACTAGGGCTGCGAGACAGTTGAGATTTGAGAAGCGGTTCATACGTCGATCACCTTATTGCTATCGCCAAACCTGTCGGTCTCCACGCCCATGCGCTGGGCCATCAGGAGCAGCAGGTTGCTCATGTGGGCGTCTGAGTTCGCGGGACGACTGCAGAGCGAATAGTGCTCGCCGGGTTTGTCGAGCGCGTAGCCTTTGAAGTGGCCCTGGTTGAAGTCGAGATGGCTGCCGTGCTTCAAGCCGATGCCTGAACCACCCGCAAGCACCAGCGGAAGATTCGCGTTGCCGTGGCTGTGGCCGTAAGACATGCCGCTGCCGAAGAGGGACATTGTGGTGTCCAGGAGCGGCTTGCCGCCAAGGTCCTTGGTCTCAGCGAGCCGCGTCAGGAAGTAGCTGTACTGTTCAATGGCGAAGGTGTCGTAATTCGTAAGCTTTTCCATGTAACCCACATCACCGCCATGATGGCTGAGCTGATGGCGCGATTCGGTGATGCCGATCTCGGGAATGGCGATGGCGTCACCTTCGCCGCCCAAACTGAACGTAGCCACGCGTGTCACATCCGTCTGAAACGCGAGGACGATGAGGTCATAGACCGTGCGGAAATAGTCGCCCGCTTTTGTGTTGGCGATGTCGCGGTTGGTACGTTTGCGATCGTCGTCCGAGACGGCGGGCAACGGCGTATCGAGCCACTCGTCGGCTCGCTTAGTTCGAATCTCCGTCTCTCGGACCGACGTGAGATATTGTTCCATGCGTCCTTTGTCCGCCGTCCCCATTTTTTGCTCGAGTCGACGCACTTCTTCAAGGTTGGCGTCCAGCACGCTTCCTTTGCGGCGCAAGGCGCGCCGTTGGGCCGTCTTTCCGCCTTTCGGCTCTTCAAACATAGACGCAAAGATCTCACTACACCGACGCATCGCGGGCAAACGCACGCCATCCGCCGTCCAAGCGAGAGAATCTTGCGTGATAGCCACTTCCATCGACGGGTACCGCGTGTGCTTCGCGGTGATTTCAGCCATCTTTTGATCGACGGAAATGGTGTTGCGATCCGACGGACCAAGCTTGCCTGCGGTCAGCCAGACCGAGATACAATTGTGGTGATGGCTGATGGCTCCCGGGTTATGCAGGCCGCTGATAGGCGTGATGTTCTGGCGGTGCTTTTCCAAAGGCTTAAGCGAGCGCGAAAATTCGTAATCCTTGCCCGGTTTGGTGATCTGATAATTGAGCGAATGGACGCCATTCGCGAGATAGATGAAGGCACTGCGCCGGGGCGTCGCGGCGGGCTTGTCGTCCGCCCAAAGTGGATTCATGCACTCAAGCAAGGGTAAGGCTATTAGGCCGCCCATGGCGCGCAGGGCGTGTCGGCGGTCCATCAGCCAGGCTTGCGATAGATAGTTACTCACGGAGAATCTCCTCGTGCTGTTAACGCTTGCTCATCAGATTGGACAATGCCACGGCGCGAACAATGTCCTTGATACCGTAATTATTTTTCTTCGCCTCAACTTCAATGGCTTTGAGATCATCCTGATCATCGACTGTGAGTACTCGACGCAGCGTGTACGTGCAAAGATGTTCGATGAACGCCCGCGCGACCTTTTCGCGATCTTTGATCAGTAATTGTTTGAACTGGACTGAATCCTTGAACGCACTGCCGTCGGGCAGCACGCCGGAGGGATCGATCAACGGGTCCTCGCCGCGGCCCGTTGCCACTTTTTCACGTGTGCGCCATTGCCCGATGGCATCGTAATTATCCCACGCGAGTCCCAAGGGATCGATTTTCGCATGACATGCCGCGCAATTCGGGTTGTTGCGGTGCGCTTCGATTTTTTGGCGAAGCGTTGCCTTGGGACTTTCAGGCGTAGGAGGTTCAATGGCCGCGACGTTTGCCGGTGGCGGTGGCGGCGTCTTATTGAAGATCGTTTCGCTGACCCAGACACCGCGATGAACCGGACGATGGCGAGTGCCATCGGAGGTCAGCCCAAGCACCGCGCCCATCGTCAGCAGACCGCCGCGATGATCCTCGGGCTTGAGCGACACGCGCTCGAAGCCACCGGCCTTCGTCTCCGGAAGCTTGTAGAAATCGCACAGTCGCGCGTTGGCCAAGGTCCAGTCAGAATCGATGAGGCCATCGATCGGCAGGTTCTTCGTGAACATCTCGCGGAAATACTCAATGGGCTCGTTGCGCATACTCGCTTCGAGCCACGCGTCGTAGCCGGGGTAAAGCTTCTTATCTGGCGGGAACATGCCGACGCGATGCAGTTGGAGCCACTGCCGCGCGAAGTCGTCAATGAAGTGTTTCGTTTTACTGTCCGCCAAAAGACGGTCCACTTCCTTCTTTAAGCCGTCACCTTTAAGCGTGCCACTTTTGGCCGCAGTGAACAAGCCGTCGTCGGGCATCGAACTCCACAGGAAATACGAAAGCCTCGAAGCGAGTTCGTAGTCCGTCAATCGTTCGCGAGGTACCGCATCGCCCTCGACGAGATAGATGAAATGTCGAGAGGTCAGCACACCCTGCATCGCCACGCGGTAGGCGTCGGCCATCTTCTCGCCGGCCTTGCGCTCAGCATTGTAGGATTGCAGATACTGCGCCAACTCTTCTTTTCCAACAGGTCGCCGCCACGCTCGTTCAGCCAAGCGCTGCAGATGCTCCGCGACGATTTCGGGTGTCGCGTCATCCGGCGGCACAAGCCCCTTTCGCCGGGACAATTCCGCCTCCGTGACCAGCGGCCCTTCCCATTCGATCCAATCGAGGAGCACGATAGAGAAAAGGCTATGGCCTTTGTCATCGAACATCTGCGGGGCGTTCGGATTCAGGAGCATCGTCTCGCTGCTGTGCGTGAAAATATAACCGCCGCCGGAGAGCGCACCTCGGAAGGCTGCGCCTTGTCGCCGGTCAACCACATCCGTCGCCACCACGCAGAATTCCAGCGACATGGGCATCTCGAGAAAAACCGCGAACTCAAAAACCTGCGGTTTGTCCTCCGGCGCCGTGATGTCAAACTCAATGAGACCCTCGACGGTCTCCTCACCCGTTACTTTGCCAATACTCAAGTGCGCGGGCTGGCCGCCAATCGGGCGGATGCCACTGGCTTGGAGGCGCAAGCGGTAGAGCCCGCTGTGCTCCGGACCCGTCTTTCCGAGCCAGTTGGGCGAGAACGCATTCGTGACATGCCCCGGAAAGAGTAGGTGACGCAGAGGTCGCTTAATGCCAAAGCGATCCAGCGCATCCTGCTGCGCCTTCCCGCCGTTGTAACGCAAATCGGTAGCGGTCTTTTTGACCTTGCGTGTTTCGTTGGGGATCACAGGGAAAGCACGATCGAGAACCCGTTCCGCAGCACGGTAATAACGATCAACGTGCGACGGTGAAAGCGTGAGCTCCGAACCAATGCGCTCGTAACCGTGCCACAAGGTGTCCGCGTTCAACTCGCCAGGCTTGGTCGGATCGTATCGCACACCAAGCAGATCGTAGACCGTGTTCTGATACTCTTTTCGGCTCAGACGATAATGCGAAACGGATGGCCGGGCTGCCATTCGCGCCGCGCGGCCTTCTTTAAGTTTCGCGTCGAGATCGGTGACGAACGCCGTGATCTCCGCCTGCGTCGGTCGCTTCACTTCTTTCGCCGGAGGCATCTCGCCGGAATTAACCTTTTCGATCGCCTCCGCCCAATGATGACTGTCCGCGCCCAGCTTGAAATCGCGCGAGAGCTGGTCGAGCCGCAGATCACCCTTCTGCTTCTCCGGCCCATGACAGCGGTTGCAATGCGCCTGAAGAAACGTCTCAAACGGTTCCGCTCCATGGACGGCAACCGCCATGCCCAAGCTCGCGGCGATGAACATGTGAATGAATGGACTCAATGGCTTCATAGTTTCTCTGGCGTCAAATCCTGAACCGTGTTTTACTTCTTCCTAACTCACTACACCGAAGCAACGATGCGGCTCCTGTGGCGATGCAAAGTTTGTGAATAAATTTAGAGCAACGGACAACCCCCCCCCGCGCCAAGATGCGCCGCACCGGGCAAGCGGGACGAGAAAAATTCGCGCGGCGTATTTGGAGACTACGCCAAGCAAGTTTTTCGAAGTACCGCGCATCCCGCCGCAAGCAAGGGTCGCCGCGAATTTGTCGCGCCCTTCTTTGCGAATCGCGATCACACGATCCTCTGTTGGACGCACTCTTCACAACCGTTTATTTCAGTCCAAACTTTCCCGATATCGTTTTGCTTGACGTCTTGAATGTGACAACGTCGACGTAACTGAACGTTTTAGCATTGAACCCAAACACGATTCCGATTCGGGTTGGCAGACCGTTGCTGTCTAACGCCACTCCCTGACCGATCAGATTTTTGAAACCCGTGCCGCTGAGCGTGACTTGAAGCGCCGCCAATTGGTCGGATATGACGTCACTTTTGCTTTTTACAGTCAACTTCGCCTTGGAGGCCGGAGCATTCACCGCCACACCTTTATTATCGAAATTGAATGTTTGAGTGATACCGCCGATGGTAACGGTCATCGGCAGTGTCGTCAGGTTGCCGCCCATCGGGAAGGGGATCGCGGCTTTGAAAACGATCGAATCCGTGGCTCCGCCTAACTTGACTTGGCCACTTGTCACACGCACGGCGATAGTATTCGGTAATGCGTTGCCGCTGCTGACCGTCACGGTGAGGGTCGTAGTCGTTTTCACGTGCGACTGCGGATCTTCGAGACTGACTGTCACAGTATAACTTCCTGCTGCGGAGTAAATGTGCTGCACCGCCGTCCCGGAAACGTCAGAGCTGCCGTCACCGAAATTCCACGACATGATCGAATCCGATGGATTTGCGGAAGCTGAAAACGTCACAATCAATCCTGCGACAGTGGTTCCTGCTGAAAATGACGGACTGCTTGAGAATGTCGGAGCCGCAATCGTGGCGTTCGACGTAAATGTAATACCCACGGCCACCGTGTCGTTTGGCGTAACTTCCAGCGTGATCACGTCGCCCGCATCGCCGTTTCCAGCGACGCTCGCATCGAAACTGTCCGTCAACGTGTACGTCGACAAGTTGCGCTTTTTGATGGCACCATTCACTTTCCAAACATAATTGAGCAACACGGCATCGCCGTCAGCATCACTGGCCGCAACCGTCGCGACAAGCGTGTCATCCGATTGAAGCAATAGCGCCTCGCTCGGGTTACCACTAGCCGGCGCGTGTTTCACAATGGTAAACTGGACGCCGGTCACCGCAGGCGTGGTGTTCCCCACTGTCGCTGCCGCGCTCGCAATGACGCCATCGATGGTGCCGTCGTTGGGTGTCACTTCGACAGTAATCGTATCGAATTTAGTGCCATTGCCGGTGATACTCAAATCGAACACGTCCGTGACACTCGCCGTCTTCGTCACGGTGCGCTTGGTTACGCCATTCACCTTCCAAACATAGGTCAATACGACGGGATCGTTGTCCGGATCGCTTGGCGTCACTGTTGCCGTCAGAATATCATTGGAATTCGGCACGTTCGTATTCAACAACACACTTGCAGACGGCGGCAAGTCCACCAGGAACGTGGCGCTGGGGCCTGCGGCGTCAGCGACATTCCCGCCGCCATCGGATGCTGTTCCCGCGGCCAACGAAATGCCCAATGTACCGGCGCCCGTGATATTGATCAGCGTCACGGTGTAATGCGCGTTGTCTAGTTGCGAAACTTGAATATCAGCGTTCGCATTGACGGACGCATTGAGCGAAATCGCGTTCTGGATACTGGCAGCACCCGCCGTCGTAAATCCACTGGGGCCACTGTACGTGAGTGTATAATTCACCGGTCCGGTTTTCGAAGCGGTCACCGACGGCGCACTGATGACGACGCCCAATTGCGTTGTAACCACTGAAAATGTCGCGCGGCGTTCAATGCAACCAGCACCGTGTCGAACGCAAACCGCGACATAGCCTCCAACAGAATCTGAGGATCATGGTGGCCCGTGAGTCCGAGAAAACGAACTCTGCCTTCAGCGCGCGCCTGGACAAGAGCTTCGAGCGCGCCGCCCTTTCCGAAGATTTCTTTGAGGTGTCATAGCTTCGCAGATCGTGAAGTTGCCATAGATCGAGATGATCCGTTCGCAACCGCTTCAGACTGTCGTCGAGCAGTTTCAATGAACCGTCGCGTGTACGGATGTGGGTCTTTGATGCCTGGAATATTTCTTTACGGCGCTCGCCCAGAGCAGCACCGTAATAGTCCATGCTGCTGGCATAGGCGGGAGCAGTGTCACCGTAATTCACGCCCTGGTCAGGCGCCCGATTGATCACCCGTGCTACTGCTTTGGCTTCGCCGTGCGTGCGCAGGATGCCCTCACCGCCAAGGCTAAATAATGTGACCAGTACTCGGGTCCTTGCTGGTTGGTGCTTGATTGTCAAGCGAATTGAAGACCTACCAACAAAGAGTTCCTCATTTTGCAATGAAAAATGAGGAATTTCGCGGTCAGTTTGCTATACTGCTTCGCACGATTGATTGCTTTGGAAATTTTGGGCGAAGGCACGCCCAATCCGCATGACAAGGGTTTGTTCATGTTGTTACGCACCGCACGATGGGGCTTCCTGCTGCATGCCGTCATAACGCTGGCGTCGTGCGCTTCGGCGGTTGATATCCTGACGTTCCACAACGACACGCTGCGAACGGGTTCCAACACCACTGAAACCATTTTGACCCCGGCGAATATCAATTTCGCTCAATTCGGCAAACTCTACACCCGCCCGGTGGATGGTTTCATTTATGCGCAGCCTTTGTACGTATCCGGGGTAACGATCGGCGGCGGAACGCGTAATATTGTCTTCGTGGCAACGATGCATAACTCCGTTTACGCCTTCGATGCCGACAACCCGAATCAAGCTGCTTACTGGCAGAAGAGCATGGGTGCCGCCGTTCCCTTCGCTGAAGTTTATACCAATGGCGATCAGAACATGTACCCGGAGATAGGAATCGTCTCGACTCCGACAATCGACAAGGGCACGAACACCCTTTATCTGGTCGCGATGACCAAGGATGGCACGAACACCTACGCGCACCGCGTCCACGCGCTGGACTTGGCCACCGGAAATGAGAAGTTTGGCGGGCCGGTCGTTGTCACCGCGCCCCCGGTCAGCGGGTCGAGCGCGGTCTTCAATTCCTTTCGCCAAGGGCAGCGTCCGGCGCTGTTGCAGGCCAACGGTTCAATCTACGTCAGTTTCGCCTCGTTCGGCGATTTGCCGCCCTATTGGGGCTGGACCATGAGGTATAACGCTGCGACACTGGTCCAACAGAACGTATTCAATGCCAACCCGGCGAACGTCACTGCCGCCGGTTCCGGGATTTGGCAGAGCGGCTGTGGCGCGGCGGCTGATGCGTTGGGCAATATCTACCTTATAACAGGCAACGGCTCCCAAGGTGCCGGGCGTCTTGGAGTCTTGACGGGCAATTATTCTGAAACCGCGCTGAAATTCGGTCCGACCGGTTTGGCCGTCGCCGATTATTTCACACCGTCTGATGTGGACAGCATCGACGCGACCGATTCGGACTTTGGCGGTGGCGGCCACGTGCTGCTTCCGGACCAGCCGGGGACAAAACCACACGTCATGGTCTGCGCGGGCAAGAACGGGCAACTCTACGTCATCGACCGCGACAACATGACTCATTACCTCGCCGACAACGACGCGCGAATCCTTCAGAAAATCGCCATCGGCTCCAACAAGAGCACACCGGTTTATTGGAACGGCCCGAACGGGGCACATGTTTACGTGCAGAATGAAAATTCAGGCGGAATATTGTCCTTCCGCGTGGCAGTGGATTCAGTCAAAGGGTATGTGCAGTTGACGCAGGACGGGCAAACGCCTTACGGTTTTCAGATGCATCAACTGACGGTGTCCAGCAACGGCAACAAGGCTGGCAGTGGAATCATTTGGGCGATCGGTGGAACCGGTGGCGACGTGGTTCACCAAACCGTTCCTTACGCCGGAACCCTGCATGCGTTCAACGCCGAGAACATGCAGCTCGTTTACAACAGCGGAATTGCAGGCAATGGCCGCGACACGCTGGGCGGTTTCGCCAAGTACAACACACCCACTGTCGCCAACGGCAGGGTCTATGTGCCGTCATCGGGGAACCCTTCCAGCGCCAGCCAGCTTGTGGTTTATGGTCCGTTTGTGGATGTCACGCCGCCCACTATCGCAAGCGTCAACGCGGTCAACAGCAATACGAAAGTCACTGTCGTTTTCTCGGAGTTCATGGATCCGGTTTCAGCGACGAACGCTGCCAATTATAAGCTTGATCGAAACGTGACGATCTCCAGCGCCGCATTGGCTGCGGATCAAGTCACGGTGACGTTGACCACATCCACGCTGAGCGCGGGCCTTACCTACACGTTGACGGTGAACAACGTAAAAGACAAAGCCCCGATCCCCAACGCCATTGCCGCGAACTCGCAGAAGACGTTTGCGTTCCAGGTTGCGCCGCCAACTGTGTCCATTACTGCGCCTGTGGCGGGTGCAACGTTTGTCGCGCCGGCAGTCCTATCCATCAATGCAACTGCAGCCGCCGCAACCGGCGCATCGATCGCCAAAGTTGATTTCTTTTTAAATGGCACCGCTTCAGGAACGGCAACAAGCGCGCCGTACGCGATTACCGCCACAAACGTCGCGGCTGGAACGTATGCTTTGACGGCCAAAGCAACCGACAACAATGGTTTCACCACGACCTCGGCGGCGGTCAACATTACCGTCAACGCCGGCAATGCAACGTACGGATTGACATTGCGCAACCCGGTTGGTCCGTATCTGAACAACAAATTGCCGCCTCTCGCCACCGGCACACTTCCGGCAACGCTCTCGGTCACTGGAGCATTCTCTTCGGTGTCAACCATGGCTCCAGCATCGGGTCTGATTCGTTACGGTGTCAATTCGCCGCTCTGGTCGGACAGCGCACAAAAATCGCGCTGGATGTCCATTCCCTACTCCGGTGGAGCGGCCACGCCTAGCCAGCAAATCGGCTTTGCGCCCACTGGCGAATGGACATTTCCAAACGGGTCGGTCTTCGTCAAGCACTTTGACCTGGCGGTCGACGATACAAACCCCAACGTCAAAAAACGCATCGAAACGCGCCTGCTGGTGCGAAGTTCCGACGGCAACGTATACGGCGTCACCTACAAGTGGCGGGCGGACAACTCCGACGCCGACCTCGAACCGACCGCTGGCGAGGACCAGACCATCACCATCAAGACTGCAACCGGAACGCGACAGCAGGTTTGGCATTACCCCAGCCGCCTGGAATGTCTGACCTGCCACAGCATCCCCTCCGGTGGAGTGCTGGGTCTCAAGACGAGGCAACTCAATGGCCTTTATACCTATCCCAACGGAGTAACGGATAACCAACTGCGGGCGTTGAACCATGTCGGCATGTTTAATCCGGTGCTACAGGAAACGGCGATAGCCGGATACACAAAAGTCGTCCATGTGACCGACACCAGTGCCGCGATCGACGTCCGCGCCCGGTCCTACATTGACGCGAATTGCTCCTTCTGTCACCGCCCCGGCGGTACCAATGCCGCCTTTGACACGCGTTACGATACGCCTCTAGCCAGCCAGAATATCATTTATGGGCCGGTGCTGAACAACTTGGGAATCACTGGCGCAAAGGTCGTTGTGCCCAAGGACCGTTCACGCTCGCTCCTGTATCAGCGCCCGAATGTATTGAGCGTCACCAAGATGCCGCCGCTGGGCCACAACCTGATCGACACCAGTGCCGTCGCGACGATCGGCCTTTGGATCGACAGCCTGTCGGCCGGCAACACCCTTGTTCCGAAACAGGGTGTGACTATTGGCGGCAATACGGTCACGATTACAGGCACGGGCTTTGGATCAACGACAACGGTGAAATTCGGCGCCAACCTGGCGACGAACGTACTGGTTTCCAGCGCGACGACCTTGACGTGCACCGTCCCCCCCAGCACGAACGCGGCGCTTGGCGCGGTAGACGTGGTGGTCAGCGACGGTGCCGCAACGCCGAATATCGTCACGACACCAGGCGGTTATAGCTACATTGCCCGCCCACCGGAATTTGCGGATGCCACCGGAAAGACGCAGGGCGTCTGTGCGAAATTTTACTACAACGGCCTGCCCACCATTTCAACGACGGGACCCGGCACGTTTGACGCACTGCCGCCGTATCAGGGGAAGATTGTCAAAACGAACGCAATGGTCGGTCCGGCGGCAAGTCCGGCACCGGGCACTATCCTGAGTCTGACGGCTGCAAACTCCACCAACTACTACGCGAAGATATCCGGTTATCTGAAGATCGTTACACCCGGTGCCTATACGTTGTATACGGCCTCCGATGACGCCTCGATTTTCTATTTTGGCAATACGCCCGCGACAACTTCGCTGATCGTCAACAACAATTTCGCTCAGGGCGTCGTGGAACGCAGTGGGCAAATCTACCTTGCTGCAGGGCTGCACCAATTCACGATACTCTACGGTCAAGGCACGGGCAGTTACGGGTTTTCGGCGCATATTCTGGGACCGGACACATCGAACGCTTTGGCGGTCATTCCGGACAGTGCGTTGTTCGTCGATGCCCCTCCAGTCATTACGGTCGCGAGCCCTAACACGGGTGGGGTCGGACTGAATACGCCGGTCACTTTATCCGGTTCGGGATTCGCGCCGGGAGCGTCGGTCTACATTGATGCAGCACCTGCCACGGGAGTCACTGTCACGAGCCCCATGTCGCTCACATTTCAAAGCCCCGGAGGCGCGCCGGGAACTTCCAACATCGTGGTCGTCAACCCCAATGGATCTGCCGATTCGACGCCGTTTACATTTGATGGAAACATTGCCCGCCCGGCCGACAATCCCGCCAATGCCGTGCCGGGATCCTTCTTCCGGTTCTACACCAGCGGCGTATCCGGGTTGGCTCCCGGCGGCCCGGTGCTGCCGAATTTCCCCGGGTATATACCTTTCCGCTCCGGTGTGGCGTCTAGCGCGGCTTACCTGACTCAAACGACCGTTGCCTACCCGCTGACAGGAACCGATGGATTCAGTTTGCAACACACTGGCTTCCTCCAGATACCCTCGGACGGGACGTATAATTTTTACACGGCGTCCGACGACGCTTCGCGCATGTACATTGGCGGCACACTGGTTGTGGACAACAACTTCGCGCAGGGAGTCACCTGTCGCACCACCCGGCCTATCAAGTTGAAAGCGGGTCTGCACAAGTACACGGTGCAGTTTGGACAGGGCGGTAACGATTTCGTAAATTACTTGGGCTGGGGCAGCGCGGACGCCGTTCCTGCGATCGCGCTCGATACCGCAACACCGCACGCGGGTCCACCCACGACTCAAATCCCATTGAGTGCGTATTATTACGTTCCGCCTACGTGGACCGGCACCGGCGTTTCGAATTGGAGCACCGCGGCCAATTGGAACACGGACGCTGGCTTGGGCGCATTCTCGCCCATTTCGACGGACGGAGTATACGACTCCCACGTATCGCAGGTGCTTCGCTTTCCCGCTGTTGGAGCCGCGCCATACACGGCCAACAACGATGCGCCTAACTCCACTCCAATTAACGTGCTTGAATTATCAAGCGGCATTAATGGAAACGTTATTTCCGGCACTCAACTGCAGTTCGCCGGGACCGCCGGTTATCAATACAATGGCATCGCGCAACCCAGCATCCTTCAACTTGGAAGCGGATCGGTCACTATTTCCGCACCCGTATATGTGCGCGATACGATGAACCTGGCGGGCGACGGAACCGGGATCGTCACCTTAAGCGGCGCTCTGACCAATTACACGGGCGGCGGTGTGGAGTACAAGAATCTGGTAAAGAACAACATGAGCACCTACTCGATCACCGGAAGCGGTGCCGGCTTCAGCGTAGGATCCATCTACATTACCGGTGGAACGCTGGGCGTGAACAGTCCGGTCAACGCGGCGGGCGTGACGGTCTATCCTGCGGGTACTCTGCGCGGAACTGGAACGCTTCCCGGATTGGTTTCGGTGCGGGGATTGCTTTTCCCCGGCGACGTATCGAGCGTTTTGAACACCGCGCCCAAAGGAACTCTGAGCGTGGGCGGCGCGGACTTTTCCGCGAATGCTGGAACACTGGCGGCTCGCGTCTGGTTGACCGACGCCACGCACGTAGAAGCGGACAACCTGACCATCACCTCCGCCGCCCTAAACGCGTTCAAGGCGGACGCGACTTCCACGCTCAACCTGCGGGTGCAGATTCCAACGGGCGTCGTCGTCGTCAGCAACTTGGACGTGGAGATCGTTCACGGTGGCGACATGGTGAACAATACCTACTCCTCCGGATTTGGAAACCTGCAGGTCGCGTTCAGCGGCGGCTCGACAAACTTGACGGTATTGTATGTGAACAAGAACTTCACGCCGAACTCCGGCGATACGGCCAATATCGTCGCGTCGCAGCTCCCCAACCAGGCACCGAATCCGCCCATTGCTCCCAACAGCTACAACCGCATCTTCGTGCGCTTCAACAACAGCGTCATGCTGGCGCGCGTCGTCAACTTCAACGCGAAAATGGCTGGTGCGGGAATATTCCTGGATTGGACATTGACTTCCGAACACGAAAACGCCGGATTTAACGTCTGGCGGAGAGACACCGGCGTCCCATCAAATCAGTGGAAGAAGATCAACCCGGCCCTTATCCCCGGACGAATCACGCACTCCGACCCAAAGACCTATCGCCTGTACGACTGGGACGGAAATGAAGCATCCGAATATCGATTGGAATGCGTCGATATGAAGGGCATGGGGGAATATTTCTCAACGACTCATCCCGTAGATTGGGCCAGTGCGCCTTCAGCTCTTCACGACGACGAATTGGCTGCTGCTCTTGCCAGCGTGCAAACCGAGAAGTCGGTCACGCGCGCAGCGGATTTGACGCGTGCGTTTGTCGACGCCGAACGGGCATTGTCGCAAACAGCGGACAATCCGAAGGACGAACCCAACCTGCAACGAAGTCTATCAAAGCAGCAGGCGCTGGCCGCGCGAATCGTCAGAGTTGACAGCAACACCGATGTATCGTTGTTGGAAAAACTAGGCATCTCCGGGGCGTCGAATCGAAACGCTTCGGATGATACCGCCACCGGTTTGAATGACGCGCCTCGCATGTTGAGTTCGGTCAGATCCGCCGCAAGCACGACGACTGGCGAGACGGCCAAGGTAGTGTATCAAAACGCTGGAGTGTTGAGGGTGCCGCAAAGTTCATTGCCGCCGGGATTCGTGGTCGGCAAATTGACTGCCACTCGCGAGGGCAGGACGCTGACCGCGCTGGCCATCACCAACGATGCACTGTTCCTGTACGCGCCGGGATATTCTGACGAGTATACGGATAAAGACGCAATTTTCCTGACGCGATCCAACAAGGCCACTCCGGTTGTTAAGACATCCACGGCAGCCGGCCTGTTCGACAATCCAACGGTGCCGGTTTCAACCACGCGCGCGTCTGTTACGTCGGAGTACCACGACGTGTATTTTGACTGGGCGCTACGACCCTTCAGCTATCCGCCTTGGTTCTCCAATCAGTACCTGACAGAGGGTGTAGCCAATCGGTTCTCGGTCGCCGCGCCGGGCGCGGTTGGGAGCGCGGCGACGATGGTTATCAACGTGTGGAGTTTGTCGAACGGCGGCGCGGCTTCGCCCGATCACAACATCCAGGCCTTTGTCAACAGCGTGCCCGTGGGGGGTGCCTCGTGGAGCGGTGGCGGTATGGCTTTGGCGCTGTCATTCAACATCGCCGACGGCATCCTGAAAGACGGCGACAATGTCATTGAATTCGTGACTCCTTCGATCGCCAACGTCACCACGCAAGTGGTGCTGGTTCATGCCATCACGTTGCAATACGACCGCACGTTACGTGCGGCCACGCTGCTTGAAATCACGCCAACGTCGGCTTCGTCACAACTGTACGAAGTTTCGGGATTGCCTGCTTCACGTGTTTGGATTGTCGACAATAGGACGCCGGACCAACCGCTCCTTATTCCTTATCAGACTCAACTCCAAAACGACGGGACATATAAAGCCCGGTTCAACGCCGCGTCCGGCGGAACGGTAAAATACCTGATTGTGCCAGCGGGATCTGAAATCGCGCCCGTTTCAGTGACGCGGCGGATACTCAAACCGGTTCCAACAAAAACGGCGTATCTGGCTGTCGGTCCGGCCAAATTTGCGACGGCTCTGGAGCCTCTTATTGCGGCGCGCATCAAAGATGGTCTTCAGAGCGCGTTTGTCGATCAGGAGGATATTTTTGATTATTACGGTTACGGGAGATACGGGCCCATTCCGATTCAAAAAGTAGTGCGCGCTTTGCATCCGGGCTACCTCTTGTTGGCCGGGCGGACAACCGCCGACTACCACAACTATTCCGGCAACCATGTTGACCCGCTTTGCCCCACATTCCTGGTCTCAACCAGCTTCTGGAGCCAAGCCGCCAGCGACGCGTTGTTTGGAGACTGGGGCAAAGGATATCCCGAGACCGCAGTGGGTCGCTTCCCGGTGGGCACGGTCGATGAACTGGCCGTGTTAGTTCAACGAACGCTCGACTACAAGGGCGCTGGTGAATCGGTGTGGCGTGGTCATCTCGTTTCTGACGAACACGACGCCGACTCCGGTGATTTCCCGGTCTTGGCCGATGCCTTTGCGCAGACAGTCAACAGCATTGAATGGAGCAAGAATTATTTAAAGACGCCCGCGAACAACGATCAGGCGGCGGTCAATGCGACGCTAACAAGGACGGCGAACGGTGGAGCCGATTTGATTGTGTACCTGGGGCATGGAAATTCGATGCAACTGGGCAAATCGGCACCCTACATACTCGATACGAATTCAGTTCAAAGTTGGTCCGGAAACGTGGTATTTCTCCAGAGCACTTGCACGGCGAATGGGTTCGCCAAAAATCAGTTGAATGATCAGAACATTGCCATCCGGGCGTTGACGCAGCGTCAAGGTGGGATCGCGGCGTCGATCGCGACGACGACGTATTGCACGGCCGCCCCGGCACTGGATTTCATGCAGAATTTGCTTTTGCAGGCGAACTCGCCAAAACTGCGCTGGGGCGATGCGTTGATGAAAGCGCAGCAGTATGCGGTTCAGCAAAGTCTGCTGGCGGCCCCAACCAGCAGGCCTTGGTACTCTGACTTGGGCAAGACCGAATGCCTGTTGGGAGACCCAGCATTGAACATTCGGGCTCAGAGCGGCACCGGGGTTCGGAGCAAGTCGACGGACAAGTTCTAGGAACAGGACAGTCCTGTCAAAAGCTTCTATTGGGCTCGAATGAAGCCGGGCAATAAATTGAAAGCCGGGTTCGGAGGCGATAAATCGAACCTCGAAATGGGAAGTTCGCGCGTCTGTTGCTGGCACGCAATGGCCATCTCAATTATTCCGGGCACAGATTCATGTCGTCAGAATTTGCCGGGATTTTCAGCCATGGTCTTTTTCGCCCCGATCTTGTCGCGAAGGGGAAGCGCCGGGTCTCCCAGCAAACATTCCGTTTGTGTCAGATCGCGGTACCATTGCGCGTCCGGGTCAGGAGCGGCCTGTCCCCGTCCAGATGAATATTTCAAGGCCTGAAGCTGTACGTCTCCCAAGCGGTTGGTTTGCTTCGCTGGTTTTTGTTTGGATGTGTTTTTCAGCAGATTCGTAAGGATATCAACGGCGGGCGCGGCGGTGCAGAAGGTTGTGTTGCCTATCGACAGCGCGATGCCCCCTGCGGTTGCTACAGCGCTTTGATCGCAATGCTCTGATAGTCCGTAAGATCTTTGACGATCGAATTCGCCATGCACGTGCCCTGCAACAGGACCACATCATACCGCAAGAACTGCGAGTGAGGTCGCAAAGCGGGTGCCGATGGAAACCTAATTTACCCATCAGGATTCAACATTCGTTTGACCTGATCGGGAACAAGTCTCGGCGCCAAGCGAGGCATTGGCCCCGGTTTTCTGGTTCACGACAGTCACCTGTTCGATGGAGTTGACGGTCGCCAAGTCATTAGCCCAACTTCCGCAGCACGTAGTGCAAAAAATAAATCTTTCGCTCCAAATCGC
>JBAXUS010000289.1:0-6210 GCA_037129555.1 Planctomycetota bacterium | reverse complement strand
TTCAACACCGTTTTGTTCTTCAACGCCGTTAACAACGCCGTCGCGCTCGCAGGACGAGCTGCCAGCGTGGCCAGCGCGTCGGCCTTTTCAGCGCTGTCAAAATTCGGATACAGTTGCAGCAACAGCAGCGGCGTCTGCTTATCGTCAAAGCGCCCCAACGCGCGAATCGCATCCCGGCGCATATCCAAATCCCGGACGAGCTTTTGCAGCAGCGGCACGATCTTCTCGAAGCGCGCATCGATCAACGATTGCAACGCATTCTGCCGCGTCGCCAGCCCCGATTTCTTGTCCTCAGCAATCACGCGCAAGGCATCGAGCGATGTGGCGTCGCCAAAGACTGCCGCGATTTGTTGCGCGATGGACAGGATTGCGACGTTATGCCGAATCGACGCATTGAAGTACCACGCTTTCCACGCGGGCGGTTCTTCGACTTTGAAGCGGCCTTTCAACGCGGCAGCCATGCCGGTCAGGAGATCGATCTGTAAATCCTCGTCAGTCGTTTTCGCGAGTTCTTCGACGACGAGCGGGAGTTTGTGTTCGGACATGCGCCGGGCAATAAAGGGGCGGAGGGCTGGGATTTTGGTTTCACGGAAGACGGTGAAGGCCCAGGTAGGGTCGTCTTCAAGAAGTGGTTCGATGGCGTACCACAGGAGGAGTCGATTATTTCGATTGTCGGCATCGACAGGTTTCCTTACGAGCGCCAAGATCAATTCCTTTTTTGCATCATTGGGCCATGTAGATTTCGGGATGTAAGAGTAGAGCTCAAGTCGTTTTTTAATAGAAGTCTTCAGACGGATCAGGTAGAAAAGGTGCCTTAGATCTGTTTTGTCTGGCGACATGTACTCATGCTGTAATTGTGGTGGAGCGGGATTGTGGTCATGAGCCAGTCTCATAAAATGTGCATGAACCCACACATTTGAATCAAGGATTTTCTCCATTTGAGAGTGCTCTTTTGAATCGTGAAAGGAATTACCCATGGCGTAAACTTTTAGCGCATCAAACGAAACAAGTTTCTTTTCCCCATACCAAATCTTATAAATCCGCCCGCTCCCGACTTCGCTCCCCGAATGGCACTCGCCGTCCTGATGCCAGTCGCTCACATACAGCGCTCCGTCCGGTCCCATCTTCAGCGAAACGCCTCGGAATGACTTGTCGTTCGTCAGTAAAAAGTCTTCGCCGTGATGCGCGACGTAGCCGTTGGGGGTGAGTTCCAGTTTGTCGGTGTTGATGCGGTTGCCGTGCGTGTTGCACATGAAAATCGTGTTGCGGTATTTTTCCGGCCAGTCTTTGCCTTTGTAAATCATCGCGCCGACGTGCGAATGGCCGCCGCCGAGGTCGGCGAGTTTGAGGCCTTTTTTTGTGTCGCTCCATGCTCCTTCGTAATGCTTGTGGTCCGCGAAGCCGCCCATCAATTCATATGTGTATGGATTCTGGTCCTGCTCGTGCGAGCGTTCAAAACGCGCTCCGGGGATCACGTGAAAAAGATGCGCGGTGACGTTGTTCGTGCAGAACAATTCGCCGCGTTCGTCCCAATCCATGCCCCACGGATTGGTCATACCGGTGCAAATCTGTTCGAGTTTTTTCGTCACCGGATGATAGCGCCAAATCCCGCCATCGATAAAAACACGCGCCGCATCCGTCGAACCGGGCGGCCCGACACGCGAACGCGAACTGATCCCGTTGCAGCCGTACAACCACCCGTCCGGGCCCCACGTCAGATTATTGACGACGTTGTGTGTCCCGGCGTGAGACCAGCCATCGAGAATAATCTGCGGCTCACCGACAACCGGTTTGTCCGCATTAAAATCGCACGGAAGAAAGTACAAATTCGGCGGCGACGTGACCCAAATCCCGCCGAATCCCAGCGTGAAACTCGTCAGATAATTCGCCTTGTTCCAGACAACCGTGCGCTGGTTCATGCGCCCCGTTCCGGTCGATTCTTCGAGCAACACAATCCGATCATGCCCTTCCGGTGCCCACTTCGGATACGACAAAAACTCCGCGACCCACAAGCGGCCTCGATCATCGAATTCAAACGCGACGGGCTGAACAACATCCGGTTCAGCCGCCACCAACGCCGCATGAAAACCCTCGGGCAACTTGAAGGCTTTGACCGCGTCTTCTGGAGACAAACCCGTATACGGTTGACCGGCGAAAAGGGATGGGACAACGAAGAATGAGAGAAGGATGAAGATGTGGCGCATGGGTGACATCCGGTCGATTGAACGGCATTTTTTTACCGCGAATTTACGCGAATTTGCGCGAAAACAGCAACGGCTTTAGAGAGGTATACAACACTCCTTGGGATGCTCGATAAACCAAAACGATTATATTGCGTTCCAGCTGTAGTCCACATGCCGTTGTCGTTGCCGTTTTCGCGTAAATTCGCGTAAATTCGCGGTAAAAAATGCTATTCGCAGTTTTCGCGGTCAAACCTGCCGGAAGTTCGCCCCGACCGCGTGAAACATGAACAGCCCGTCGCCGCTTTCGGTCGCTTCGATTTTGATCGATACGCCTAACGCGCGCGCGATTTCAAATTCTTGTCCCAACTCCATCATCATGTCGAATTCGCCGTTGCCTGATTCCACGGACCGTTCCCAGATGCGGACGTTACCGTCCCAGAGATGAATCGCGCTGACTTTCGCGGTGTCGCCGGCTGTGAATTTCACGTGCAAATGATCGGCGCGCCAGCCGTAGAGCGCGTTTGACGGGATCGCGAAATGGACCCAGTTCGACGTTCCCGCGCGTTGAAAAAAGCTCAAGCCCCAGCCTTTGCGCTGCAACCCGGAGACGTTCTCCGTATCTTCGACCGCGCCACTGTGCCCGTGAATGAAATGCCATGCTCCGTACATGCGTTGCCCTCCCTGATGTGATCCAATAGTCCACCGGGCCGAAATGGTCGGTCCCGGAAATGCGTCGATGGATGAGGCAGCGAGGCATGTCCTGCTCTGTTGCTGGAATGAAGTGTCCTCGAAATCGGCGCGGCGTCAATAGGCGACCCCAAATTCTTCCTGCCGGTGAGTCCCGCGTACATCAAAAGCCAACGGTTTTGATTGACCCAAACGAGGTGGTCACCGAAATTTTTCAGATTTTTCTGATTTTTTCGCTCAAGTTTTGTATACATAAGCATAAGCAGATGCTTAGCGGGTGGCTCTCCGGTCCCGTTTAAATCCGGGGAAAGTCAGTTTGGTGTGCTTCTAGTCGCGAAAAAAACGCGCGAAGCACGACCTTGAAAGGAAGAAGTCATGCGAATGGTCAAGTTTGTTGTTCCCTTCTTGTTGGCGTTGTTCCTCAGCTGTGCCCAGGGTGCCGAAAAGAAAGAAGGCGGCGGGATTCACGGTGAATTGGCAGCAGCTCCGGCCGGCTCAGCGGCAGGTGTCGTTGGCGTGGTGACGGTCAAGGGTCACGCGAAGAAGGGTGCAGAAGCCCCGGCCCCCAAGGTGTACAACATCGTTGCCGACGGCGATTTGGCCAAGAAGGTCGCTGAATTGGTTGGCAAAGACGTCGACATCAAGGGCAGCGGCGAAATGACGAGCTTCAAGCTCGAAACGATCGCTGAACACATGAAGAAGGCCAAGTAATACGGTTTTAAAATAATTGACGTGAAACGAGAAGGCCTCACAGATTTCTGTGAGGCCTTTTTTGTTGCCCATTCGTCACTTCACCGCCCCCAACGCCGCCGCCAATTCCATAGGCGTCTGAAACCTATCCTCAGGATTCTTTTCAACTAGGCGCATGATGATCGCTTCGAGTTTCGGCGACACGCTCGGCATGTGCTGGCGTGGCGGGATCATGATTTGAGTCACGTGTTTCATGATCACTTGCAGCGGCGCGTTGCCATCGAACGGGACGCGGCCAGTAAGCAGGTGATACGCTGTAATGCCCAGCGAATACAAATCGGCGCGGATGTCCACGCTGTCCGGGGCGGTTGCCGTTTCGGGCGCCATGTAATCCGGCGTGCCTTGGATCGTCTGTTCGCCGCGCAGCATGGTCAATTGCTCGGCCTTAATGGACGCGGCGAGTTGGTCGCTGCTTTCAGGACGCGAGACACGTTTCGCCAGTCCCAAATCGGCTACTTTGATTTCGTTCTGAGCTCCGAACATCAAGTTCGCGGGCTTGATGTCGCGATGGATGATGTTGACTTCGGCGGCAGCGGCCAATCCCAACGCCGTCTCGCGCATGATCCGGATGACGTCTTCTTCGGGCAGCGAACCGGACGAGCGTTGCAGGCGGTCGAGGACCGAACCGTTGGGTGCGAATTCCATCATCAAAAAATACTGTCCGCCTTGCTGGCCGGCTTCGTAAATCCCAATCACATGCTTGTGACGTATGCGGATTGCCGTGCGAGCTTCGCGCAAAAACAAGTCGATGTACTCGGGACTTTTGTCGGCCAATTCGCCGGGTAAAAACTTGATCGCGACGGGGATGTCTAGCAATTGGTGCCGCGCTTTGTAGACGACGCCGAACGCGCCTTGCCCGACTTTTTCTTCGAGGACGCATTGCCCAATCGTATCGCCCGGGCCAAAGACGGAACGCGCTTTGGACTGGGATTGCGACGATGTGAGGATGGGCGAAAACGTGCTGAAGCGTTGCGTGACTTGATTACACGTTTGCAGCCGCAACTCATACAGCGCGTCCATGAATTCGCTTGTCGAACCGAAGCGTTCTTTTGGATTCGTTTTCAAGCAGCGCATGATGAATTCGCAGATGCCGGGTTTCAAATCAGGCCGACTCGCTCGCGGATCTTTCGGCGGGTCCATCAACGTCCGGGCCATGATTTCGGTGCGCGAGCCTTTCCCGAACGGCGACGTCCCGATCAGCGCGTAATACAGCGCGGCTCCGAAGCTGAACATGTCCGAGCGCGCGTCGATGTCGCCAGACTGGCGCAATTCCTCGGGCGGCCAGAATCCGGCCATAAACGGCGCATGCGCCTCAATGATGACGGGGTCGAGCGGGACGCGCGGAAAGATGACGATGTCGAGTTTCGGAACGCCGTCGGCTCCGACCAAAATGCGGTGCGGACTTACGCCGCGATGCACGAAATCAGTCCGCCACAATGCGGCGAGACCATCAGCGATGGGCACCATGATCTTGAGCGCTTCACCCTCGCTCAAAGGGCGCTCTTTGAGGCGCTCATGCAGCGGGATGCCGGTCGTGTATTCATTGAGCGTATACGGAAACGGGCCGAAGGTGCCCATATCGAAAACGGCGGTGAGATTCGGGTGTCGGACGCGAGCGTAATGCTGGCAGCATTTTCGTAAATCCTGAAACCCATTCTCGCCGATCTGCTGAACGATCTCCGGCTTGACCACTCGCAGTTCCATGTGAATGCCGAGGCCGGAGTGGAAGGCCAGATACGATTCGGAGAGCTGCCGCTTCGTCAACACGTGTTCCACCAACACGTCATTCATGGGCATGAAGGTTTGACCGTCTTGAATAGACAGCAGAGCATGGAAAGAATCGGATGTGGATGACGTTGACATTGCGGCATTTTAATGCGAAATGCGGCGGAGGAAAGTGGTTTGTTGAAGATGGACTGGAAGGATGGTAGTGGAATGCTGTCAGATGAAGTCCGTATAAAGAAACACACGCGTCCTGATTGTCATTCGCACATTGGATCGTCGTGCGTAAAATCATGAGCTCATTAATTTCGCTTTGGATGGAGAACTTTAAATGGACCGTTTTAAAAGCCAGTTGTGTATTATTGCAGTCTGTATGTTTGCCCTGTGTCTCTGTAGCGTCGTCGCGCGAGCTGAAGAAGACCCCGCTGTCACGCGCGCCCGCGAAATTGCGCGGCAGCAATACGAGCTTGAAAAAGCGACGCGTTTGGCCGAAGAAGCCAAGAAGAAATTAGCCGAGCAACTCGCACTTCAGAAAGCCATTGCGATGACACGGCAGGGCGTCGTTTCCATTTACAATCCGGGCACTGCCACAAACGGTTATCTGCCGTTTTCGTATGCGTGGAAGATGTGGGACGGGACGTTGACGGAGTGGGCTTCGACAACCGTCGCGGATAAGAAATCGTTGTATTTTTACAAAGTCGGCGGCATCAAACTTGAAGTCAAATTCACGAGCATCGCGGGCGGGGAAAAATCGTACGCGCTGGAATCCTTTCAACTGCCGAACGACGTGAAGCCTCGATTTGAAGATGCCAAGCCGCACCAATTCAAATGGATGGCGGCGAATAAACTCGATTTGCTGACAGGCAAG
>JBAXUS010000288.1:0-6216 GCA_037129555.1 Planctomycetota bacterium | reverse complement strand
TGTCAACATGTTTTATTTCTCCCGCGCAACCTGAACCATTCATGTTACGCAGGTTATATATTTATCAGGATTTTCACTGGACTGCGCTTGTTCGTGACAATACTGTCACCACAATTCTGGTAGGAATGGGAGAAATACATAATGGCTGGCCATTTAAAATCAATGACCGTTTACGGTGATTGGGAGGACGATTCTGACTATGTCGCGCCGTTCGTTTCTCGTGGTTTACAGCATCAGTTCTTCGACACCAACGCTCACCCGGCAAAAATAATGCTGAAGGTGTTTCGAAATGCGCGTGGAGTTCTCCGAGAAGATCAGTTGGAGCGTCAGTACATACTTTCAATAAAGGACGCACTTGCCAGTCGAGACAAGCATTTTGCAGAGGGTATGTATTGGCATTGGGCGGTCAACGAGCGAGATTGGAGACAACTTTGTGACGAGACCGCCGTTTCATTCGATACTTTGGAAATGGCCGCCGATAAATTGCTTGATCCTCCGCTCCATATTGCATCAAACACAAAATCCCAATGGATGAAACGGATTCTGGACGCCACTCCTCCGACGCTCCAACATGCAATTTTTACGGGTGGACGGGATGGAGTCACTGTTTCGTCGGCCTATCTTCTCTGTCGGACTCCTGAACAAGAGAAGAAGCTGGCACGTGTTCATTCCAAAATGGCCCGCCCGTTAACACACGGCAATCAAGTTTTGCCGCGGCTAGATCCGCACAAGGATCACGATTTGGAAAAAGATCTCCTAGACGAAATAAATGCTGCATTTGGCGTTGACCCCCATTTTCAAAAGAAGGTTAATAAGATTGGTGCAACCGTATCAAACAGAATAATAGACATTCTTGAAATGATTGTCGGCAATTTGCCTGAGACCGACGCGCTAAGACAGATAGTTCGTCTACGGGACATGGGCTACAAGAAATTAAGCTCAAATGATGAGGGTGATCGCCGCGATTTTGAGGACAGAATATTAGAAATTATGAGCCATCATATTTAACCTAACGCATCCAGGATCGCTTCGGTTAACGAGGGTTCCGACCCGCGCAAAACAACTCGCGGTTTACACGATTCGATAGTACCCGCAAATTGGTCAGGCTAGGAATTGTTTTGTGGGTCGAGTCCTGCCGCTCTTAACAAATGAAACTTGCGCGCAAATTCAGATGCGTTAAGGTGTTGGTACTCTTTGAAAAGGACAGAATATGAAGCCAGCATATGCTATCATTTTAATCATTGCTAGCGCACAAACACTAGCCTTTTCCGCCGGGTACCAATATGACATCATCGCTCAAAGCGGCCAGAACGATCAGTCCGCCACTCCCTTGGGGACAATACTGGACGGTGTATCCATCAACGACGGCGGAACGGTAGCCTTTGCCGCCCAGATTGGCGTGGGACAGAGCCTGTTTATCGGAGACGGCGTCGCTGCGCCCAAGAATATCACAAGCGGGTTTATTGCGTCGAATAGGACGTTTTCCGCCAACGTTCAAATCAACAACGGCGGAATCGTAGCCGGACGGGATCAGGTTTCCGGCGCTCCGGCTCAAAATCTGATTCGTTTGTGGGATTCTGGAACCGGCGCGTTTACGACCATCGCGCGCGGACCTCAGAATTTTGATGCCGTCGCCGGAGTTGTCAGTGTGAACAATTCGAATATACCAGTATTCCTCGCGATATCCGGAGCAAACACTCTGGTTGCCACTCCAAGCGGAGGGGCATTCAACAGCCGCTCCTATTCTGGCGCGGCGGCGATTCGACCTATGATCGCCGACAGCGGTCTCATTGTTCTGCGCGACGGAAACACGTCCACGAGTCCAATCGTGCTCTGCGATAGTACGTTCACAACGGCGACGCCGATCGCATCCGCATCCGATTACGGCACGATGGGGCGAAGTCCGGGGATCAGTGACGACGGACAGACTGTTGTATTTTACGGGGATATTGGCGCAACGGCGGCGACTCAGAATTCAACCACACCGGGACCGGGGATATTTGCGAGCGTTCTAACCAAGAGCGGGCGGAGACTCGTGCGCATTGCTGACGCATCCCATTTTTTCAGCGGTCTGGACGCCGACACACGCGTGGGAATCAGCAGCATCAAAACCGGCGGGAGCAGCATTACGGTCGTATTTGGCGCAACGGTCGGCGGCACGATCCACGGTATTTATTCATGCGCATTGAATTTTCTCCCGCCGACGAACGGCACGTTAGATACTGCCGATCCAGCGGGGTTTTCTGTCGACGCACCACTTCCCGTTGTTACCGCAGGGCAAACGGTGGGCTCTTTCGGACCCATCACGTCATTCGATATGTACGACCCGATCAACGTCAATGGAGTCATAGCGTTTTGGGCGACGACTGGGAGCGGCAGTGCCGTCATCCGGGCAACGCCAACCGGTGAGGGCATGTTGAACGTATCCCCGAATGTGACCAAGACAGTCGCACCCAGTGTTTTTCATCGGCAGTATTTGGATGATTTGGGGAAAACGCACAATTACACTCTCTCGGTTGTTTTCAAACCCATTACCTTCACCGTTAAGGGCAAGCCGGCGCTAGAACCGGGGACTAAGGTTTATATCATTTGCGAAAGTATCGATGATGGCGCGGATCATGAAACGACGCCGTCGGTTCGCCCCCACGGTTGGCTTTACGCGAACGCCAAAGCTGCGAATCCCAATGCCAAAACGGTTCTTGGAGCAGGCGTTGTCGTCGGCGGTGATGTGACGACGCAAGGCATTGACGTTACTGCCGACAGTAAAGGAAATGTTACGTTTGTGTATGTGGCACCCGAGATCAGCGGTACCGAAACGATTACACTCACATCGACCAGCTATGCGGACGCGAAACAGATTTTTCGGGTCGGTATTGATGGGCTTGAAGCCTTGCCCGCGGCGGCCGATGGAAGCTACGACGCGACGTATGGCAGCAAGCCTCCGCATCTTCAAAATCATTACGGCACGCCTTCCACGATAACGGCAATCCAAACACTTGCTTTAAAATATCAGGCGCTTCAAAACGATCCCAAAACGATGCTGTCGACGGATAAGAAAACGTCACTGCAAGCGTTCATCGCTGCAACCAATGCCAAAATTGCGGCGCTGAATCCGCCTCAGTCGTATCGCCTCGCCAATGACATATTGCTGGTCAATGACATCAGTATTCCACGTGGTGGACTTTTTGATGTAAACGGCGATTTTTCAGCTCCGCACGGCGGACATCGATACGGCACGAATTGCGATTTGGGAACGAATCAAATCGTATCGTCGCCGATCAATGCATCAAAAGTTTCGGCAACAATCACCACCGCGATAGGTGCTCCTGCTGGTGCGCCGAAGGAAATTGATGACGCGTTTCGCGCGGTTCACTTGACTCAATTCAACCTCTTATTGGGGGCGATCAAAGCTGCCCATGCAGGGCCGCTTGTCGAATCCAATCACTTGCATTTAACTTTCAAGTAGTTCTTAAGCGTACCATATGGTTCTTTGGATACTTCGGTGAGGACTTCTTGATGATCCGCATTGCGAACTGGAATTTGGATCGGGCTACTGAAAAGTGGCGCCAAAAAGCAATCCACATTGAACTGGAAAACATCAATGCCGATATTTGGATTCTGACGGAAACCCGTGACTCGATTTCACCTGGTCATGGGTTCAAGCGTATCGCCTGTTCTCAATCGGATTCTAGCGGAGAACATGAGGCTGATGAATCGTGGGTGAGCATCTGGTCACGTCTTCCTTTAGTTGAGGAGTTTACTACCACCGATCCTGTTTACTCCGCATGTGCAACAATCAAGTTGCCGAACAAAATGCCATTGACTGTGTTCGGGACCGTGCTGCCTTGGCGTGGCCGTTCATGGAACGGACATCCGTCAGCAGGAGCGATAGCGTTCTCGGCTGCCCTTAACGTTCATCAGGGTGACTGGGAGGCGATCAGAAAGAAGCATGAGGGCGCTCTCTGTGTTGTCGGTGATTTTAATCAAGACCTGTCAGAAAAGCCGTTCTATTGGTCACGCAAAGCGTTTCACGCTTTGAATCGTGCGATCAAGGATAGCGAACTTGTGGCGGTCACCGGGTTTGATGCTGATCCAGTGCGAACCCTCACTGACGGAGAAAAAGCGTGCATAGATCATATTTTTTTCTCAAATCGACTCGTTTCCGAAAATTCGACAAGGTCCGAAGCGTGGGCACCGAACGTGGGTGGTCGCAAACTCAGCGACCACCCAGGAGTTTTCGTTAATTTGATAACTGACTAACACCCATATACCTTTCGAATTTAGGGGCAGAAGTGATTGAGTTCATCCCAGACAACTTCAAAGGAGCGTTCAAGCGCCAAGCTGGCCGGTGGCTTGCGAAGCCTGAACTCACCCGAGACATCTTCAACGAAGTTCTCGATTATCTCGGACGTTGCAGTATATTTGTCCCGTCGTTTCGCCATCGCATCGCTCACCGCTTCTTTGGCTCACATTTTATCGACGCTGATGCTGGCCCATTTCTACTTCTCGGCTGCTACCCATCGCGCTTCATGACCGAGTGGCTTGTCATGCACGAGGTTGGCCACGTCCTATGGCACTTCTACCAGCCATGCCGTAGTCGAGCCTTTCGCCGGCTTTTCGGAGTACCCCAGCCAAACGACTACTCCGATATTCACGAGCGCCTTTCGTGGTATGGCCCGTTCATGCCGTGCGTCCGTCCGCCCGGCGAGCCATCGTTCTACGGTGCCGAAGGCGGCGGCGAGGAACGTTTTTGTGAGTTGATTGGCCGCATGTATGCCACAGGAGGTTTCGACAACCGCCCCCCGAAGGACTTGAGCGCCATGTGGAACGCCTGTTGGAACCACGGCTTAGCTCGAATGACTCATGATAAAATCCGCAACGCCTAACTTAGGATCGTTAGACATCACAAAGCACCCAGTCCCCACTTCCACCGCAAGGAATGCCTATGACTGCCAAAGATGCGCCAGAAGCAACACCCCAGGGAAAGGTGCATGCCGCACTGAACTGGGCCTATGATAAGGTGCTCGTGGGCATCCCTGGCGTCGATTCCGCAGGAGAGATCGCGTCGGAGTACATGAAGGGCGCGGGTACGCTAATTGAGAAAGTGAATTCTCTAATTCGATGGCAAGTGACAAAAGCAGGCACTTCGGGATTCTTGTCTGGCGTGGGCGGGATGATCACACTGCCCGTCACGATTCCGGCAAACGTAGCATCGGTGATGTATGTCCAGATCCGGATGATCGCTGCAATAGCCATCATGGGCGGACACAACGTCAAGGATGATCGAGTCAGGACGCTTGTCTATGCGTGCCTCACAGGAAACGCCATCAAGGATGTTTTAAAGGACACAGGGCTAGTTGTTGGGATGAAGCTCGGAACAAAGGCCATAGAGTGCATATCTGGCAGCACCATCGTTGCAATCAACCAGAGGGTTGGCTTTCGGCTAGTGACAAAGTTCGGCGAAAAGGGTGCCGTGAATTTAGGAAAGATGGTCCCTTTCCTCGGAGGGATAATCGGAGGCACTATCGACGCCACCACCACGAATATGATTGGAAACGTGGCAAGAAATACATTCATCGAGGGCGTCGTCAAGTGATGTCTAACCCATCGCTTCACGGTCCAGTCCGCTTGTGTGTTTGCGGCTGATCACATGCTCCGCCGACAGCACACCATTGGCACAAATGAAGACGCGAGCACCTGACAAGATAGAGAGCGAGAACGTCTTGTCGTGCGAATTGCGCAAACCGGCACTCGGTGAACATCCCGCAGGGAACGCCATCCCTTGCACAGGCAGGAAGTCCAGGGAGCCGAAGAGCAGCGCTCCTTCGATCCGATTCTGGACACCGTTCTCCACCATACAGCGTACCATCCAACAGTGCGAACTTCTCGCTCTTGACCACCAGATCACGAGCCGCAGCACGGTCGGTCAATTCGCTCTTTACGTTTTTCGGTGGCAATCCCGCAAAATGCATCTCCGCGGTCAATTTCGAAAATTTGCAAGGAGACTTGGATGCAGCGCTGGACGATCTGAATTTGCTTGGAGAATGGTGTGCTGTTCCGTCCCAGATAGCTAAGAGGTAGCTTACGAGCAGGGTACGGCATTCGGGTACGGCATCGATGTTTTTTGCAAATCTAAGTCTTTATATTCGAATGCTTTATAGTTTCCGGACTAGGATTCGAACCTAGACGAAGGGTACCAAAAACCCTTGTGCTACC
>JBAXUS010000287.1:0-6221 GCA_037129555.1 Planctomycetota bacterium | reverse complement strand
AATTCACGTCGCTCCGCCGGTCTGTTTGTCCTGCATCAGCAATCCTTTTTCCAAATGCAATTCGCGTCGGGCGGTGCGCGCTACTTTCGGATCGTGCGTAACGACAATAATCGTCTTACCAAATTCGCGGTTAAGCTGTACGAGCAAGTCCATGATTTCTTGAGCGGAATGCGCGTCGAGGTCGCCGGTGGGTTCGTCGGCCAAAAGCAATTTCGGATCCATCGCCAACGCCCGGGCAATCGCCACGCGCTGCTCTTGTCCGCCCGACAATTCATCCGGCCGGTGATTCATGCGTTCACTCAAACCGACAATTCCGAGGGCCGTCTCAACATGCTTACGCCGCTCTGCACGACTTAAAGGCAACAACGTCAGCGGCAACTCGACGTTTTGATACGCGGTCAGCACCGGAAGCAGATTGAACGTTTGAAAAATAAACGCGACGTGATCCGCACGCCATTGAGCCAGTTGCCGCGAACTCATTCGCCCGACATCCTGCCCGCAAACAATCACGTCACCTTCCGTCGGCGTATCGAGCCCGCCGAGTAAATTCAACAGTGTTGTCTTGCCCGATCCGGACGGACCCATCAAAGCCACGAAATCGCCTTCTTCAATCGATAACGTGACGTGATCCAGCGTCAAGATGTCGGTGTCACCCTTATGATAAATCTTGGTCGCGTTGCGGAGTTCGATGATGGGTGGCATACATTCGTTTCGGGTTTCGAGTTTCGGGTTCCGGGTTTTCAATTCAATCGCGCGTGTCGTATCAACACGAAACGCGAAACCCGAAACAAAGTAGTTATTCCGTCAAGCGCACTTTCTGTTTATCGGTCTTAATCATCTCAGCGCCTTTCACGGCGACCGACTGCCCTTCTTTGACGCCGCTTTTGATCTCGATCAGGTCGCCTTTGGTTTCGCCCGTCTCTACTTTCGCTTCGGTCGCGATGCCGTCTTGGACCACCCACACGCGCGTGCCGCCGGTGACCAGCGCGGCTTTAGGAACCGCTAGTTTTTTCACGATGACGGTCTCCGCGTTGGCCGGAGCATCGTCCGCCAGGAACTTCACGCGCAGGCCCATGTCCGGGCGAATTTCTTCGTGTTGCAAAATATCGTTGATTCCGACGCGCACTTGCACAGTCGCTTTGCCCCGGTTCGCGCGAGGCAAAATGCGCAGCACTTTCCCAGCGAGCGGCATCTCCGGAAACGCGTCAATTAAAATTGACGCGCGCTGTCCGACCTTTACTTTGGCGATGAATTGCTCGGCAACGTCCACTTCGGCCTGTAACGTTTTGCGTTCGGCGATCGTTGCAATCGATCCGCGTGCCATCGATCCGCCGATGCTGATCGGCGCGACGATTTCGCCGACTTCAGCCGCTTTCTCAATGACCACGCCATCGAACGGCGAGAAGATTCGCGCGTCCTGTAATTGAGCGTTGAAAACGCCGATGCGAGCGGTCATGGAGAGCACGTGCCGTTCAGACACCGCGACTGCCGATTTCGCTGTTGCGACTTGAGAATCCGCCATCGCCGCCTGCGTTTCAGCGACCGCGATGCGCTTCAAAATCTCCTGCCGTTTCTGCTGGAGCGTCGCGATCTGTGCTTCCGCCAATCGGATTTCAGTCAGATGATCTTCAACCGTTGCGAGCGCCATTGCGTTGGATTCGGCGAGTTTCTTGTCGCGGTCATAACGGCGTTGAGCGTCCGCCAATTTCACGCGGATTTCTTTGACTTCAAATTCCAGCGTGACCAGCGGCTCTTTAGCTGCGGCGATTTCAGCCTTAGAATTCGCGGCACCCGCAGCGGCTTGAAACGTGAGCGCCTCCAGTCGCTTCACATCCGCTTTCGACTCCTCGATATCTGCTTTGGTCTGCTCAATGACGGCATCCAATTCGCGATGATCGATCTCCGCGATGACTTCATTTAATTTGACCGGCTGCGATTCGACGACATACAATTTCTCAAGCCGCCCGGTGCCTTTGAATGCCAGAACCGACATTCGGTCGGCGACGACGTATCCCGCCGCGCTCAACTCGCCTTTGCCTGAATCCAAATAACTGACTTTGGCCGTGCTGACCTCGACGCCAAAATACGACTCGGGCCATTTAGGGCCGACGGTAACGGCCAGCACGATCAGGATCACCAGTGCGGCAATCCAAACGAGTTTTCCGACCCACGATCCCGAACGAGACTGCGTTCGGTCGATCCTTAACGACGCCAAACCTTCTTGTGCGGACATATCGACCCTCCGAGAAATACTTTACAGAAAATTGATTTTGACGCAATTGGAGTAATTCGGGACTTGCTTCTTGACCAAATGTTTATAAAGTATTCCGTTTCGAATGGAGTAACTCTTGCTCCATTAATAGATACGTATTCATTTTCATCGATTGCGGCTCAAAACCGCTTTGGAGAAAACGGCAACATGGTAGATGAGATTCGCTCCGCAGCCCCGATCGTCGACGCGCTTTGCGCCCATCCGCTCGATGCGGAATCGATTTTAAAATTGCGTTACGCGGCCCGTAACAACACCGCCGAACGCACCGCTTTGGTGAACTGGTCCTCCGACCTGGACCACTCGGCGCTCTCGAAAGACGAGAAGATTCTGCGCCACGCGGCGTTCAGTTGGATTCTCGGAACGCATGATCGCAGCGACAGTGTCAAATCGCTCAGCGGTCAGAACGCGCACTTGATCCGTGGCGGCTTGGCTCTGGATAAAGGCCGTTACGACGAAGCCTTGACCGAATTCAAAGCCGCTCAAACGGGCGCGCCGAAGTCGGCCAAGATTTCCATCGAAATCGCCAGTACGCTCCGCGCTGCCGGCAAAATCGAAGAAGCGCAGAAGGTGCTGAACAATTCTGAAGCCTTCGCTTCCAACGATAGCGATTGGTGGGTTCAAAAGGGCTGGTGCTTGGAAATTCGCGGCAGCCAGGAAGCCGCGTGCACGGCCTACGAAAAGGCGCTGTCGATTGATTCGCATAACGCACTCGGCACGTTCCGCCTCGCTTATTACCTCGATCTTCGCGGCGACGATAACCGCGCGATTGAGCTCTATAAGAAGGTGACCGGTCCGGGCAGCGCGTTTGTCAATGCGATGATCAACCTCGGTCTCCTTTACGAAGACAAGGAAGACGTCGAATCCTCGATCGCCTGTTTCAAAGAAGCGATCAAGGCCGAACCGATGAACCGCCGCGCTGCGCTGTACCTCCGCGACGCCGTTGAATCGCTCGACATGTACTACGACGAAACGTTGCGCAAGGAATCCGACCGCCTCGAAGCCGTGTTGCGCATTCCGGTCAACGATTTTGAATTGTCGGTGCGCAGCCGAAATTGCTTGGCGAAGATGAACGTCAAGACGCTCGGCGATATGGTTCGCAAGACGGAACCTGAATTGCTCGCGTACAAGAATTTTGGTGAAACCAGCCTCCGCGAAATCAAGCAATTGCTTGAAAGCAAAGGCTTGCGTTTGGGCATGCACAAAGAAGAAGAACAGAAGCGCGCCCGCGCTCAGCGCCTGCGCTTGGGCACGACTGAAAACACTGCACTCGCCAAGCCGATCACGGATTTGGAATTGTCCGTCCGCGCGCGAAAGTGCATGCAGCGTTTGAACATCGAAACCATCGGTGATCTCTGCGAAAAATCCGAATCGGATTTGTTGTCCACCAAGAACTTTGGACAGACCAGCTTGGTTGAAGTGAAGCAGAAGCTTGGTGAAATCAATCTGAGCTTGAAGCAAGCGGATTAACGACTCGTTTCGAGTTACGATTTACGTGTTACAGCAACGCCCTCTGCAAAGAGGGCGTTGTTTTTTTATATTGAAATCTTTCGATCCCGCGCGGTGATGGGCCAGCGCACAGTCACGCATCCTCCCAAGATGACGGCGGCTTCGCAATGCAGCGCCACGGTCGGGCAAATGTGCCACGGTATTCCATAGAGCGGATCGCCGACCTTGAATGCGCTGGCGTTCGCGGCTTCGACGACGAGATGTTCTTCGTTATGCATAATCACGCGACACTCGACGAGCTGCGGAAAAATCACGCGCGGATGCGGGCCTTCCGAGGCGATGGATTTGTGGCCCAAATCCAGACACAGGCGGTTGACACCGGCGGGCTTGCTGACGACACGCGTCAGCACCGTTGCGGCTGGAATAAAATCGAGGTCGGGGCAGATTTTTGAATAGCCTGCGTCCCATAGCACATTCGTCCCGGGGCTGCATTCGATGTTTAAATCAGCAGCGCGTTTGGCGTGAATCGGGAATGTGGGTGTGCCACCCGTAACAATCGTTGGGACGTTCATCCCGGCATCGATCAGACGACGTCGGAACGCTTCGACGGGCGCGAATGCTTCGTTGCAATTTCGTTTGCGCTCATCGATATCGATATCGTGAATGTGACCGTCGTACACATGCAATCCGGCCGCCACGAGACGGTTGTCGGAGCAGATCAATTTGTAAAGCTCGAACGCGTCTTCGCCGGGGCGAACACCGGTGCGGCCTTGTCCGCAATCGATGTCGAGGAACACGCGGTAGGGATGGAGGTTTGGATGATTGCAATGCGCGAGTTGCTTGATGGCGTGAGCATCATCCGCTATGCATGCAAATCGAGTCTCGTGTCCATACATGGTTTCTAAAAATGAATAGCGCCACGCGCTTGGGCCAACGGGTTGATAGGCTAGAAGAACGTCACGGGCTCCAGCCAGCACGGACATCTCGGCTTCCGCGATCGTCGCGCATTTGAATTTCGTGATCCCGGCATCAGCCTGCATGTGAACGACACGCGGACATTTGTGGGTCTTCACATGCGGTCGCAAAGTCGCTGTGCCTCCGGCGATCTCAATCGTGCGCCGGATATTGTGCTCAATCCGCTTCGGATAAAACAATAGGGCGGGGGAGTCCACGGTCTCGATATTCTCTGCCGCGTACCACGTGTCGGTCATCTTGAATTTCCCTTGAAAAGTGCGCTTGGGATAACCAATACGGTTAATTTATTCAAGCATCATTCTGACCTTGCGAATGCGTCGCGTCGGGGCATAGTTGAAGTTTCAAATTTAAATTGTTTGCGGTGCCAACTATGCCCATTACGGTAAAATGTTCTTTGTGCGGAATGTTGTCCGAGGCGCCTGATAACGCCATCGGCAAATACGGTCGTTGCGCGGTCTGTCAGCACGTCGAAGCGATTGTGGCCTTCGTCGTTCCGCCACCGGTGCCTGTTGACACGCGTACGCCCGAACAAATTGAAGCGCAGCGACTCGCCGATCTGACGCTTCAGGATGAAATTCGCGCACGTCGAAACGACCGTCCGCGCATCGTCCTTCAGCCGCCGATTGTGGTTTTGGTTTACTCCTGGCTGTACATGGTCTGCAGCGTCCTCGGACTACTGGTCATTTTCGCGACCTGCGCGATTCTGTGGGACAAATTAATCATTCAACCGGATGGGCAGTTCGGCTCCGGGCTGGTTCCCGCCGTAATTCTGTTGGTCTCATGCCTGATCGGTTTCCGTATTGGCGTGGGTCTCAAACGGTGTGAGCGCATGACTGTTTATGCACTGTCCTTCTTTGCGGTGCTCGCGCTCGCCGGATGTGTCGTACTCACTTTCATCGAAATGCCAACCAACCAGCAATTGCCCGTTGACCCGGCCGTGTTAATGGGTTTCACCCTGCTCTTTTATCTGCCGCCATTGGTCAGTGCGTACCGCGAATTTGACCGCTTCTACTAATTCGAATTAGACGTGAAGTGGATCAGTCATGACGCCCTAATTGGTCCGTCGAATTTCAATCGCATCACCGTTCGCAAACAGCCGTCCGTGTTTGAACTCATTGTCTTCAACATTCAGTATGCAGAACGGTGCGCCGTCTTGCTTGAGGCTCAAGCCTGCATAACGCCGAGCTCCCAGCGACGCTCGTGCCCACGTCTCTCGCCACGAGCAGCGCAACATGTCTGCAGCGATAAAAACGCCGTCAATCGGGCGCAGGGCTGAGCCCGCGAAATTCGTTTTGCCCGGCATGCGCACGATCCTGTCAGCACCCACTTCGGTTTCGACTTTTCCAATGCGGTAACGTCCGGGCGGAGCGTCGGCGGCTGACATGGCATCGGTCGTGTAGCAGACGCGCGGCGTTTGCCCTGGGACGAGCGCGGAGTGCATCAGTCTGAACATCGGAGGCGAAACGTGAATCGCGTCCGGAATCACGCTCGCGCACAAGCCCGGATTGTCGATCATGCGCAGCACAAT
>JBAXUS010000286.1:0-6268 GCA_037129555.1 Planctomycetota bacterium | reverse complement strand
CTATATTATCGGCACTTCATGCTTACCGCTTTAACTGTGCGCGAGTCAATAGCAGCCGTAGCATTGGCGTTATTCGGATTTGCGATGAGTGCTGAGGTAAACCAATCGACCCGCGATTTGAGCGCTTCTCGATCAAATGGAAGAAGTTCCGCGTGGACAAACCCAGGAAGCAAGTCCGGTACGTGTCCGACAGGGCGAGTGAGCGTGCAGATTAATGTGGAAGGTCGTCCGTCGGCCCATGCCTTCAGGCCGTTTGCCACGTCAGCCCGAATGGGATCGCACTCATCAAGCCCATCGGCAATCAAGGCGTCGGCATGCGCCATGAGCGTCGCTGCGTTTTCCGGTGGCACTCCGGACTTATCAATTGCTGCAATCTGCAGGGCCTCGTCGAAACTTTGCCCACGGCTGATCATTGTGGCGACAGATTTTAGGCGAACTCTAAAAACCAACTTTCCCATGGCGGCCAGCTCATTTGCCAGCCGTCTAGCAAGAGTGCTCTTGCCCGAGCCCGGACCGCCGATCAATACGGTTCGCTTCTGAAAACGAATAAAGCCACCCGCGTCTAGTGCGTTGATATCGAAAGATCTTTCGGCGAGACGATGCCACTCTTGGTAGCGTAGAATCTCTTTTGATAGCGCTTCTTGTGTTGAGCCTTGTGCTCCTTCTGGTTGGTTGTTTGCGTTCAATGCGCGGACGGAATTCCACGCCTGATGAATGGGAAAGTGTTTACCGAGCGCTGGAGAATAGAACTCTTTTGTCGTAGTTTCGATCCATTTCCGAAAATGAACCACATCGGCGATAGGTGATTTCGCATCTTTTCGCAAGCCTATCTCATTTTCCAACTGCGCTGCGACCGTAAGCAGCGGGTCCCGTCCGCGATTTTTTATCAGCCAATGGCCGCGCTTACCAAGGATTTTGTACGCAGTGAGCACATTTGATGGGGCGACAATCTTCCCAAGCATAGCGCACGCTGCGGTTGCGCCGTCACAGCCTTCGTCCAGATCAACTACAACAATGCGCAATCGTTCAAACGCCGTAC
Source organism: Planctomycetota bacterium (assembly GCA_037129555.1). Taxonomy (GTDB): domain Bacteria; phylum Planctomycetota; class SZUA-567; order H5-PLA8; family H5-PLA8; genus JANXLS01. Next base: position 5,229 of record JBAXUS010000286.1, on the reverse strand, counting down.
CCGTCGCAATACCCTGCTTATGCAGATCTTCCAACATCGATTCTGCAATCGGCTTCAATTCATCAAATCGCCCTTGTCCGAGACGAATCAGATCCTGCCGCAACTCTTCGGAGATCGTCTCGCTCGCGTGACGATCTACCATAACGACGCAGCGAAGTCCCGAATTCGCATTGAGGCCGCGTACCAATTTTCGCATGGTTTCAAAAAAATCTTCGCCACGTTTGAACGCATGTTTGGATTGCAGTTCGATTTGCCTTCCGCTAGTCGTGACAATCTGCAGATCGTCTCCAGCGCCACCGGTTTCCATCAGGAGGGTAACTGGCACATCTGTTTTGTCGTCAAACCAACTTAAAGGATGGCCGGCCAATCCGTGGGCGGCAACGTATGCGTAGCCGTCCGCTTGATAGTCGTAGCCCCTGTCTCCACCGCTGCCGCTCATGACAAAGCGCCGTCCTTTTGTTGTATAGTGCGCCGACGCTCGCCAAAAGTCATGGCGTCGGTCTGTCTGCCGTAGTGATTTCTTCCGGACTTCGACAGTTTATCCGCGAAGAGTATTTCCTTCATTTCCGAATTGCAAATTCATATACGCAAACACACCACTGAACGACCGCAGTGGTGATTGAAAGCGAGGGCTTGCTCATCGGATCGCCTCCATGTACGGCTTCATGATCTTTTCAACACGACAGATTCGCGCGTATTTCCAGAATTCTTCCGATGTCGCTTTCCGTTTTCGACGACAATCGCGCAGCGCTTCCATTGCAACGTCGATACCGATCTTGTTTCGATATTTGAAACAGTCCGCAACGGTTTTGGCGACCGAATAGACGCAAATTGGAACGCCATCCCCCCGATGCTCTTCGACCCCTTCAGACAGGGCCGGTCCAGAGAATCGAGCGAACCGGATGTGGGGCGCGTCCACGTGTGGCAGGCGTGATTTGGGTGAGATTGCCATCCAGACCTCAGACGGATTTTGAGTGCCGATCTCGTGAAAGCGCAGAGCCGACAGCAGGCAGATGACACCGTGCGGCACTCGCTTGCTGGCCTGGGCCAGTGTATTGTGAATGCCAGCGTCGAAATTGGCCGCGACATACAGACCACGGCCTGACCGTACGAGCCGCCCCGTTTGAGCAAGCCGGCGAATCTGCTCCGGGTGAATCCCATGATCCGTCGCCTCGCGCAGTCGGAGTACGCCAAGTTTGCGGACGAGGGAGAGGATGGTTTTCTCGACTTCGCTTACTTTAGGCATTCGTGTCATTCCGTTGGTCTATGAATACATGTGCCTACGTTATGACACAACCAGACAAAAGACAAACTGATTGAAAGTACTGCGCATGGGAACTTGGTGCGACGTGCCTAGAGGACTGGCAGCCCGGCTTGATCCTGCGACCCGCGCACTCGATCTGCAATGAACGTGGCGAACGGGCGAATGTCCACATCAATGCTGGCGCGGTCGAGCGCACTCAAATAGGCGTCACGATCCGTGACACGGATCACCGTCCACGGATAACCGCCAGACGCAAGCATCGCGTTCATTAAGAACCGTGCCATGCGACCGTTGCCGTCCTGGTACGGATGAATGTAGCCGAAGAGCCAATGTGCGAGGACGGCGCGAACGCCGGGCTCAGGTTCTTGTTCGATCAAATCGAACAGCACGGGCATTGCGTCGCGAACAGCTTCCCATCGTGGGGGCACAAATCGCGACGTGCGCAAATAAACTGCTTCGTTGCGGTAACCGGCGATCACTCCCGGCCGAAGCAGACCGGCAGTGATACACGGCTGGAAGAGTTCTCGAAACCAGACGCGATGATCTGTTCGGACCAACGTGCCGGAGTTTTCACCGGCAATGATTTTGGAGACGGTCGCCTTCACGGTCTGAAAGGCCTGCCAATATCCTCGCGCGGCCAGGGCGTCGCGGCTTCGGCGATCATCATCATGACGCTCAGGGTCCCAGTTTCCCGCGCGCACCCTGTTGATCAGCTCAGGCGTGACGCTGTAGCCTTCGATAGACAACGAATGGTACGCGTCGTTTATGTAAATCTCGTCAACCGACTTCAGATACTTATTCTGATTCTTCGGCAGTCCCGGCGGCTTCGGAAATATCTCGATGACGGTTTCTCGCATCGACATCCACATCGCCCGAATGCGACCGACTATGGGAGATGCCGTTGGACTGATCACGCCAAAGGTTTGTTGCGACGCAAAGGGATCGGTCTCCGAGACGACGTATCCGGCGGCTTTCATCGTTGTGGTTATTTCATCGGCGAGTTCGGCGCGGCTGATGCGACGGAACGCGCCAGCCATTCTGCCAGCAATCACCGAGTGCCCGCCATCCAGCAAGCGCCGCAGGACTTCAGACGAATCCCCAATGCTCGCGAGTGCGACCTGTGATTCGATGGGGTATCGTTTGAAGAAGGCTTCGGAGACCTTGACTAATGCAGCAGCAGGAGAAAAAAGACGTAAGCCGTTGCGCACGGTCACATCGGCGGGCGCAGGCAGCTCCGACTGTTTCAGGTCGTAGAGCGACGTGCCGAACAGCAGTTTGACGAGGTTACCCGTTCCTTGGGTGGCGTAAACGATGGTCTGGGCCGGAATGACAGTGTTCTCGGCGTGAAGCAGGAGCGACTGCTCTGGCGAGAGATGCCACTTGTCGCCAAAACGATCATTGCAATAGCGCGCGCAAAATTCCCAAAACGAGGCGTACCACGGAGTGCTTTCGCCCTCACCCGCGCTTGGGCTTGAAGAAATCAACCATCCCCTCATAACGGCTTGGACGAAGCCGTTGCGAAGCAGACGTTCACGATGAACGCGGCTGATTTCTTTAGACTGAAACACGCGCCGACCGCTCGCTTGAAGCTTTTGAAGCACGGCTAGGGAATCGGCTAGTTTTTCGTGGGGCGTTGCCATGACGCGTTTATAATGCTTTATTGATACAAGTCAATAATGTTCTATTGATACGCGTTAATAGTGCTTCGCGAGGACAAGTCTATAGCGCGGCAAGAAGAGTTTGGATTTCAACTCCCCGTCAGTTTGTAGGTCAAGAAGTTGAACCGAATATGCCGTTCCCGTGGTACGGAGAGCGTCCCAAGCTCGATGGGGATATGCTCAGACTCACATCCAAGAGCCACGAGGAAGCCCGGTGCCAAATGCATTCGGGCTTTTTTGTCAGGCGTCACGTCCGCCGCGTCGCGGTCCGCAGTGCGCAACTGCGCGCACAGTAATTGTTCGCCACAAAATATATAAAGAGGCAGATAACAATAACATTTATAATAGCCATGAAAAAAGGCGCCCTCCTGATTGCCATGAATCGGATCATCGGTGGCATCCACGTCCAGTATGATTTGTTTCGGCGGTTTTGAATGCGAGTCCAAAAACAAATCAACAAACAGGTTTTCGAACGCCTGTTCATCATAGACTATTTTTTTATACCGGCTGTTGGCACCGGCGTCGGCGGAAGAAAGTTCCAGCCGGTTGAGCGTGCTTTTTCCGGCCAGCGCGCAGCCCTTGTCCTGCTTGCGGCGGCGCTGGGAACCGGTGGGATCGGCGCACTCGACGGCCACCGCCAGCAGCGGATCAGCGCGCAGATGATCGTGATCGTTGAGGTCCTCGTAGCCCAACGCGAGTCCAAAGACGCGCTGTCCGAGCAGGCTCTGCACCGAATGTTCGATCAAGTCAGGATCACGAAAATCGGTGAAGCACGCGGCGGCGCGGGCGATGATGTTGAAGCGCCGATCGACTTCGCGCAACAACAACACACCGCCATCGGACGTGATATGACCGCCGTCGAAACGGGCTTGGATTTCACGCCGACCGACGGGGTTGAAATTGAAAAAAGGCAAAGTACACTGTGTCATGACAAGGCTGCTCCTGTTTCCCGACGCCAATTTGTTCTCGTCAAACAATTTGTGTCAGAAACGGCAGCCTTGTCTTATTTTATCGGTGAGAAATGCGGGCTAACTGCGGTACTGGTACTCAAGCTGCCGCGCTGTCGTTAACATCTTCCGGCATAGGGATCGTCGTTGCTTTAGTGGCTGCGTCATCGGCATTTTTACCGTCTGGTCCAATATCGAAGACAACCACGAGCCGTTTTCCTTTTTCCATAACGCCCTGATGCTGCTTGATACCCTGTTTCAAGGCGAGTAGCGCTTGAGCGCCTGTCTTCGACTTGATCTCCAGTGTTCCGCCAATCTGTGTCAGTGAACGGAGCCAGCCATCGGCTTCGTCCTGCGGAACCTGCTTTACATCATACTTCGGTTTCGCTTTCCGTGTCCGTTTCGTCTGCTCTGATTGAAGCTGGTACGTTACAATCAGACTGGTCACACCTTTCATCTTTCCTTCTTTGTAAGCTCTATATACGCTGATGTAGCTCGTGACCGTTCGGTGGGCCATATTAAGGTGATCCTTGCACCACGGCATCCACTTTTGTTTGGGTTTGCCCAGTTCTCGATTCTGGGTCTTCAGGTTTTCTTTAATTGCCAACAGCTTCTGTCCAATTTCAATAGCGGGCTTCAAAGTACCGCGGGTGCTTTTTTCGATGTCTGCATGGAGCTTTTTGATCTGTCGAACTTCTGCTCCGCAATCGAACTTTGCTACTGCTTTTACAACCTTCCGCGCATCGGCTTTGCGCCGCATTGTTTTGGCCATACTGTTACTGTCCTCCATCCGGTTTTGCAGGTTCCGAAATGGCACCTGTTCGATAGATTTCACGCTCGAAACGGCCCGAAGGTCACGAAAAAATAGCGAATGCTCGCCAATTTCAATGGTGCATCTCGCGGCAAAATCGCCGAAGGCTTCAGGCAACAGCAACTTGCACAACACCCGCTATAGATCATTTTTCTGGCGGGATGTGCTTTAAATTTGACGCATTTGGTTTCATGCACGATCTGCATTTACAGTTCGTTGTCTTCGGTGTTCAAACGGTTGCGTCGTTTGCAATTGTCAGCGTGCCGCAGATTTTGCACGGGAATTCGCTGGCGGCATGAACCACTGTGGTCGGACTGGTTTCGGGTCCAACGACCCATCCGTAGTCGGAAGTTGTGTCATGCTTCGGTGGTGGAACCGCAGTCACGATCCGTGAGCGGCGACGATAGGACTCCAGCGAAAGCCTTGCGCCTTCAAGTTTCAATCCACGCCCCCACGCGGGGAGCGACTGCATGGTCGTCCGGCAAAGCCGACGCGGGCATCGTCTGTTCTGATCGCTGGGGCGTGTACGCGAAGCTGCCGTTCGATCAG
>JBAXUS010000285.1:0-6332 GCA_037129555.1 Planctomycetota bacterium | reverse complement strand
AAGTCGCCGTTCTCGCTCTATGACGAGAGCATCGCGACGATGGAAGCGGGCGGCAGTTACAACCAGGACGACGCGACGGGATTCCTGAGAATTCAGGGCTTGCCTACGCGCGTGATGGCGAATCTGAAGAAGAAAAAGAAGTAAGCGGACCGAACGAAAATCGATCCACGGCCCTTCTTTCAGTGATGCTGAAATAAGGGCTTTTTTATTTTATGGGAATAGACCTGAGGGTTCGGTTTATTAATAGCACTATGACAATCAACCACTTGCGACTCGCAACTCTCTCGATGCTATTATTCTCGGCGCTCTTTTCGGCTGAGCAACCGAACCCGCGCGTGATGACGGAGCCTTGGAAATCGTATTTCGAAAAGCAGGTGTCGGCGCTGGAAGGGCAGTTGGAACGCGAGATCAAAACGAAGGAAGATTGGCTCGCGAAAAAAGACGAATACCGGCGGCAATTGGCGGAGATGCTGGGATTGGATCCGCTGCCTCCGCGCTCGGATTTGAAGGCGACGAAGACGGGGGAATTCGAGCAGGACGGCGTGATTGTCGAGAACCTGCATTACCAATCGATGCCGGGATTGTACGTGACGGCGAATCTCTATCGACCCAAGAATGCAGACAAGCCGCTGCCTGCGATTTTGTGCGGATGCGGCCATGCAAATATGATGAAGAACGGTATTAGTTATGGCAACAAAGCGGGCTATGAACACCATGGCATGTGGTACGCGAAGCATGGCTTCGTCTGTCTGGTCTATGATACGGTGCAATTGGGAGAAATACGCGGCGAACATCATGGCACGTATGACAAAGGCCGCTGGTGGTGGTTCTCGCGAGGGTATACTCCGGCGGGTGTTGAAGCGTGGGCGGGGATCCGAGGGTTGGATTATCTGGAGACTCGGCCTGAGGTAGACAAGACTCGTTTCGGCATGACAGGGCGCAGTGGCGGCGGAGCGTATTCGTGGTGGATCGCGGCGTTGGACGAGCGCATTAAAGTAGCGGCTCCGACAGCGGGGATCACGACGCTGCGCAATCATGTCATCGACGGCTGTGTGGCCGGGCATTGCGACTGTATGTTTATGGTCAACACCTATCGCTGGGATTATGACAAGTTAGCTGCATTGGTTGCCCCGCGTGCTCTATTAATTGCTAATACAGATAAAGACGACATCTTTCCAATAGACGGTGTGTTTAAGATCTATCAAAGCACTCGACGTATTTATAAATTACTAGGTGCGGAGAAGAATATCGGGATGCAATTCGCTGAAGGTCCGCATATGGATACGCAGCCGCTGAATGTGGGTGAATTCCATTGGATGACGCGGATGCTGCAAGGCGCTGAGATCATGTCCACGTTGGACGCGCCCGCTGTGAAAAGCATTCCGATGGAGAAGCTGCGTGTCTTTAATCAGTTGCCGAGTGATCAGCGGAATACAACAATTGATGAGAGCTTTGTACCATTCGCAAAAACGCCTGAGACACCTGCTAATTCGGAGGTATGGAAGGCGAGTCGCGATGCCTGGATGAAGGCATTGAGAACGTCGAGTTTTTCGAGTCCGTTCAGTGCTGCGTCAGTAACTGAATTAGATTCAATGGCAGCCATCTATCAAGCGCCTTCGAAACTAATAGGCGAATTGATGTTGAGTTATTGTAAAATAAAATCAACTCATACAGAAGAAACCGAACACGACTTATTCGCCCTTGTGGCTCACAATAAAGATGTGCCTCTCTCCAAAATTGATGACATCCGTTTGTATATTTCAGACACGATGCTCGGAACCGATATATTGTCGGGCGAAGATACTACGATTCTCATTGGGATTGCCAAAAACATCAGGGCGTCCAAATCAGCACATGTTGACTTCTGTCCGCGTGGTACGGGTGCCATGTCTTTGCCTGAAAACGTAAAGGTACGCACACAATTATTGCGTCGATTTTATCTCATCGGAGAAACGTTGGAAAGCGCACAAGTATTTGATATTCGATGCACAATTCGAGCACTGTCAAAACTTACACATGCGAAGATTACCATCCAAGCGAAAGGCGATCAGGCTGTCAACGCGCTGTATGCGTCATTGTTTGAAGACAACATCGCCGGATTGGAATTGAGTGACATGCCCAAATCGCACATGCAAGGCCCGGCGTATTTGAGCGTGTTGAAATTCATGGATATACCGCAGGCCGTCGCGATGGCCGCAGAGCGTACGCATGTGGTGATTCATGATAAGGACGCATCGGCGTGGAGTTACGCAGTGAAGACTTCTGATGCGTTGGGATGGTCGAATGATCCAACACGCGGAATCGAAGTGAAGCCATAGCCCGCCCTACTTTTTCGTCGGTTCGCCCAAATGCGGCTTCATCAACTCGATGCGGATTTTGTATCCCGCTGGCGTGTGATGCAATTTGTCTTGAACGAAGCACTCGTCTTTGGGCTTGCCATCAATGCCGAGGTAGGCGTCGTAGAGGTCGATGAAGGCTAGATTTTTGCCTGATGTCGCGAACGCCTTGAGCAACTCGTTGGTCTTCTTCTGCTGGTCCGCTTCTTTGATGCGTGCGGGCGACGGCGTGAGTCCGCTGAAGACGATGCGAACATCCGGCAGCTTAGCGCGGACTTTGTCGACGAACGTTTTGAAATCAGCGAGAATTTGCTCGGGGGACTTTCCGGCGTGCAGATCGTTACCGCCTTCCTGAGTGACGATGATTTTCGGCTTGTACGGAATGACAATGCGCTCAATAAAATTCAAGACGTCCGACATTTGAGATCCGCCGAAGCCACGATTGATGACGTTGAATTCCGGCAAGTCTTCCTGCATCGTTTTCCAACGCGTGAACTGCGATGCGCCGATGAAGAGGATCGCGCCTTCAGGCGGCGGCGTTTTTTTGTCGGCCTTTTCGAACACGACGATAGTGGCTTCGTATTTCGGCGTGGTTTTATTTTCGAGCGCGTGGAGCGACAATGCGCTGAGCGTCATTATGTACGCAACAAGGGCAAGGCGGAGACTGCGAGCGGAGAGCATGATGTTCATTCCGGGTTTTCAAGTAGAGCCGAATTTCATTCGGCTTAGTTGGTGCCGAGCGTTCATGTGCCGAATTGAATTCGGCTTTACGTTGCGTTTACTTCGTTCCGTCTCCGCGCAAATAGGCGGCGAGGTCAATCACGTCCTGTTCTTTCAACGTGTCTAAAATACCTTCGGGCATCATCGATGTTTCGATGCGCTTTTTCGATGTCACATCGCTTTTGGAGAGCGTCAGGATTTCGTTGGGCGTGATGAGGTCGAAGGTTTTTTCGCGGTCGTTACGGATCAGACCGGAGAGCATCCGACCGTCTTTGGTTTTGACAATGTTGACCATGAATTCGTTGGCGACGAGCGCGTTGGGATCGACGACGTTGAGCATCAAGTAGTCGAGATTCGCACGGCCGGAGCCGGTCAGATCGGGGCCGACTTTGCCACCTTCGCCGAAAAGCGTGTGGCACGTATAGCACGTTTTCTTAAAGACCTCGTGGCCGCGTTTCGCGTCAGCAGCTTGCGGCCCGGCATCTTTGATCAGCTTCGTGTATTTCGCGATGCTGGCTTTGAGCGTTTCGGAAGTCTGCTTCACCCCGCCCCAATTCGCCTTAAGCCACGCGTTCAATTCCGGGACGTTGGCGTTTTCAAGATACCGAATCGTGAACGCGTTCAAATCTTCCTTCGCGACGGTTTTGTTTTTGAGTGCTTCAAGCAGAGCGCGGGCATTCGCCGGGCGAGCGCCAAGCGTGGTCAAGGCTTCGGACTTTTCGGCGAGCGATAGCTGCTGATAAATAGCGAGGATCGCCGCGCTTGTTTTTGGATCATCGAAGACAGCGAGGCCGCGAATCGCTGTGACGCGCAGGTCAGGTTCTTTGAGGAGATCGAGCAGCAACGGCGCAGCTTTTTCGGAGTGCGATTGGACCAGCAATTCGATGGCGTCTTCACGTTCTTTAAGCGGTACTTTTGTGTCGGCGGCAAGGGCGAGGCACTTTTCCTGCGCGGACGCGTCGCCGAACATGAAGGCCAGTTTCAACGCCAGTTTGCGGACATCAGCGTTGGAACTTGCGGCCAATTTTGAAATCAGTGCTTTCCAACTAAAGGGGGCTTTGAGGTCGCGCTGGCCTTTCAACGCCGTGAGGATTCCGGTCATGACGCTGGCTTGCGACGCGTCGAGACGTGCAAGCACTGCGGCGTCGGCACCGGACGCTTTCGCTTTTTCGGCATCGCTGGCTGCGTAGTTCAAAACGTCCAAACCAGAACCGGGACTCAATTCGGTCGCTCGGCGAGCAGTGAATTCTCGGACGAGCGGAATCTGTCCGCGCAAACCGACGAGCGGCGCGCGCAGCGGATTCTTCGGAATATGCGGCTCCAACGCGTACCAATACATCAGCGGCAACGTCGTGTCGGAAGCGTCTTCGCCGTGAGCGAGAAGGGCTTGAAGAATGTTGAGACGCGATACTTTTCCGGGCATGGCGTTGACTTCGACCGGCAGCTTTTGAAGCGCAGACGCGAGATGCAATCGGACAAGCGAGGACGGATCGGACTTCGCCATTACGAGGAATTGTGCGAGAGCGGCGTCCGAAGGCGAGCCGTAATCGGAAAGCAGTCGCACCGTCCACGCGCGGATGTTTTCGTCCTCGTGCTTCAGGCGCTGAACGAGAAGATCGTCATCCGTCGCACCCATCGAATGCAGTGCCCAGAGCGCGCGCAATTTGAGCGGTGCTGTCTGACTCGTATGGAACATCGACAGCAGTGCGCCGCCAGTATTGGCGTTGACGCCTTTGGCTGCGCGTTCTTGCAACACGCGCCGAGCGTGACGCACGAACCAATCGTTTTTGTGCGACTGCAATTTGACAAGTTCATCGTCAGACAATTTCGAAATGTCGCCGCTCCACGGTTTCAAGTCGCCATAGGTCATTCTGAAAATACGGCCAGTCGATTTCAAATCGCCAGTGTGACATTCGCCGCCTTGATTCCAATCTGCGAAGAAGACGCTGCCGTCGGGGCCGGAGTGGATGGCGGTGCCTCGGAAGAGTTCATCGTTGGCGAAGAGAATGTCGGCGCCGTGCGTCGCGACATAACCGGAGCCGCTGCGTTTCAGGATGTCGTTGTTGATGCGGTTGCCGTGCGTGTTGATTGTAAAGAAGGTGTTGCGGTATTGATCCGGCCAATTGTCGCCGGAATAGATCATCGCGCCGCAGTGCGAATGGCCGCCGCCAGTGGCGTCGTGCGGGCCTTTGCCTCCACGCGAACTCTGCCAACTTCCGCCCGCCCAATGAATGTGATCCGCGCACATCGGCAGGAGATCATAGACGTATTTGTTGTAGTCCTCGCCGAACATGCGTTGCGTGTGCATGCCGGGAACGACGTGCCAGAGGTGCCCGATGACGGTGTTGCAGATGAACATCTGGCCCCAGTCATCGAAGTCGATGCCCCACGGATTGGTCGTGCCTTGCAGGACGGTTTCGAAGATTTTTTTCGTCGGATGATAGCGCCAGACGCCGCAGCTAATCGGGATGCGTTCATCATCAGGAGTGCCCGGTTTGCCGACGCGTCCGGGACCGGTGATGCCGCTGCACCCATACAACCAACCGTCCGGGCCCCACGTCAGCGAATTGATGACGTTATGTTTTCCACCCGTGCCCCAGCCATCGAGGACGACCTGCGGTTCGCCAGGCGTGTCGTCGGCGTTGAGTGGAATGAAAAATAAATTCGGTGCGCAGCAGACCCAGACGCCGCCGAATCCGAGCGCGAAGCCGCTGAGGTAATTGCCCTTGTCCCAGAACACGGTTCGCTTATCGAAATGGCCATCGTGTTTGGTGTCTTCAAAAATCAAAATGCGGTCACGGCCTTCGGGTTTCCAGACGGGATAGGATTTGTATTCGGCAACCCACAAACGACCTCGGTCATCGAATTCAAACGCGGAGGGTTGGACTAAGTCCGGTTCGCCAGCGATCAAGGAGACGTGAAATCCGTCCGGCACTTTCATCGCTTTGGCAGCGTCCTGGGGCGAGAGGCCGGAGACGGGTTCGGCGGTGAGGGTGTTGAGACAAACGAGTGTCAGGAGACAACGCAAAGAGCGGCGAATCTGGGGCATCGTGTTGGGACCTTTTATGTTTTAAGCAACCGGCGTTGCGTGCGGAGTTACAAACAAGACATACCCCGATGCACTTAGAATAAAGATAAGGAAAGCGACACGAATGCGTCAGATGTGCGCAGAGAAGATGCAGCCTTAAAGCCCGCACCACGGGTGCATCACCGGACTTGCGATTGTTTTTCCCCTCTCCCCTTGAGGGAGAGGGCCGACGAGCCAGCTGTTCGGCT
>JBAXUS010000284.1:0-6357 GCA_037129555.1 Planctomycetota bacterium | reverse complement strand
TTCCCATCGCTGATGGCGATCACGCTCGTCTTCACGCTCGGACTCATCATCGCCGTGATCAATCTGTATGTGCTCATTCTCGTCGCGATGACACTCTGCGGCCCGCTGCTCGGACCGGCGTTACCGCGCTGGGAATACATCTTCGCACCCACTCTGTGGAATATGTTTCCGAAACAAGACCTGACTCAACTCATTCTCGTTATCGGTGCCAGCATGATGATCGAACCGTTCTGGCTCGCTGCGAATGTTGACATGATCAAGAAAGCGCGCGCACGAAAGTCAGGCGAAGATTTGCGGCTCTGGTTTCAAGACATCAAGAACGAGGCCACGCAATGACGATATTCAAAATCCGTCGTTCGCTGCTGCTTGCACTAATATTGGGATGCACCGCTCCCGGCATCATCCAATGCGCCGATCTATCTGTCGCGGACTACCGCGCAGCGTTGTCGGAGATTCAATCCGACCTGGACTCCGGTCGCCTGGTCGACGCGCAAAAAAAGTCGAAGCATTTGCGCGCGGCCCGAGTCGCCTCGAACAGCTCGTCTTTCGCCACCGACTCGTCCATTCTCGCGCCCATCGAAAACTCAAAAACAATTGACGACGCGCGAGCCCTCAGCCCACGCATCACGACTCAATTGAACGCGCTCAATTCAAGTCCACAATCCGCCAAAAATATCCGCGACCCCGATCCAAAATTACTCGACACCTTGCGCCGGGATGAGGTCTTTGTCCTTCCGCCCAAAGACGGCGAAATCGACGACAGCGCCACCATTGGCTCAGGCTACCTCCGCGCGTTTGCGAATGCGCTCGTCGACGGAATTGGCTGGTGTCTCAAAAAAATAAAAGCCGTGGTCGATTGGTTCTGGGGCCTCTTTCCCAAACCGAAATCAAACGTAGGAGGCGAGTCGAGCCAGTGGATCACCTACGTCGTGGTCGCCTTCGCTGCGATCCTCGGAGCGTATTTGCTTCGCCTCTATTTCCGAACACGAAAGTTCCGCCCCGTCGCGACGGATTTCGCGCCCGTCTCCGCACCCGCATCGTCCAAGGACGCTGATCCGCTGTCACGCGACTCCGATCAATGGGAAGAATACGCCGTCAAGCTCTCGACATCAGGCCGGCCCCGCGAAGCCATCCGAGCGTGGTACCACGCCGTGCTGGTCATGTTCTTCCGCTCGGGCGCGCTGACCTATCGCAAAGGCCGGACGAATTGGGAATACTTTTTCGCGCTCTCAGCCGACGCACCACACCGCCGCGAATTTCAGGAACTGACCGGCTCGTTTGATGCCGAGTGGTACGGAAAATCGTCGAGCGATCCGGAGGTCGCCAACCATTACGGCGAGTCCGCGAAGAAACTGCTCGCGCGCCCTCGGACAGGAGGCCAGGCATGATCTGGTTTCTGCGCCGACTCCCCATCGTGGCTGCGCTGGCCTGCGCGATTGCCGTGCTGGTCTGGCTCGATCACGACAACGATTTCAGACGCGAGATGTTCCCAGCGCGTTCGATCCACAACATTTCCCCGAAGGGCGCATCGCTCGCGTTTCGTTACCTGAAAGAAACACGCAGGCCGAACGATTCCGCCGTGAATGAACTGAATCGTCGAATCGATTTCGCGCGACTCGAACCCGACGCCGTCGTCCTGCGGCTCGGCCCGGAATTCAAACCCGGCGAACGCAAAGATGACGGCACGTCAGGTAAGAAGGCGAAAAAGTCTGGTACTGCCGCGCCGCCCGGCCCTGCAACAACACCAGCCACTACTCCCGCCGCAAAACCCGCTCGTGTTGAGCCGCTCTTGACCGATGGCGAAATGGCGTGGGTCAAAAGCGGCGGACGCCTCGTCTTGGTCCTCGATGAAAACTACGGCCCGGTGTCGATCGTGCCACATTCCGAAGCACCCCGCATCGCCAAGACCACATTGCTATGGCCCGGCATCAACTCGTTTCGCCCGGGCGCACAAGGGTACGCGCAGCAATGGCCCGCGCGAACATTGAAGGGCGACGTCCTCAACGACGCGCCGACGCTCTTCACGCTCAACGATGGCGTTTTCGTCGCACGACTCGAACTCGAAAAAGGCGAGGTCATTTTCTTCGCTGCGCCCGAAATTTTCGCGAACAGCCACCTTGGAGACGGCGACAATCTCGCGCTGCTGTTGCAACTCGCACCCGCAGACCGCCCCGTTTATTTCGACGAATTTGTGCACGGTATGAAAGGCAAACCAGGCATCATCGAACTGCTTTCGCGCTGGGGCTTGGGCGTCGCATTGCTCGTGATGTGCGTCGGCGGAGCCATCCTTTTTTGGCGCGCGCGAACTGCGATCGGCCCGCCTGAAGACGATCACAAAGAGACCCGGACGCAAGCGATTGATTTCGTCAATTCGCTCGCGCCACTTTACAACCGCGTCCTCGAACCCCATCAAGCCATCGCGCTGCACTACAAGAATTTCATTCACGCTGTGACCGTTCAAAGCGGCTTGCGCGGAACCGACCTTCGCGTGAAACTGTTTTCGCTGCTCGAAACAAATGATGAGAGCGGACTCTCGGGCCAGCGCGCGCTGAACGCCGAAGAATTTTACAGTCTGTTGAAAACGTTAAACGAAGCCTATGGGAGGTTGGAGCGTGCTCACCGTCGCTGAAGCCGCAGCAAAATTCGCCATTCTGCGCGAGCAGATGAACCGCGTCATTATTGGCCAGGACCGCGTCAAGGAGCAAGTACTGGTCTGCCTGCTCGCAGGCGGACACACGCTGCTCGAAGGCGTCCCCGGCACCGGCAAAACACTGCTGGCGCTGACGCTCTCACGCCTGCTCGGCTGCCATTTCAACCGCATCCAATTCACGCCCGATCTGATGCCCTCGGACATCATGGGCACGAACGTCTTCAACCCCAAGACGCAGGATTTCGACTTCCACGCCGGGCCGATCTTCACCGACTTTCTGCTCGCCGACGAAGTCAACCGCACCCCGCCGAAGACGCAGTCCGCGCTGCTCGAATCGATGCAGGAAAAAGCCGCCACCATCGACGGCCTGCGCCACAACATCTCGCCCATCTTCACCGTCTTCGCGACGCAAAATCCCGTCGAATTCGAAGGTACCTATCCACTGCCCGAAGCCCAACGCGACCGCTTTTTGTTGAAGATCACCATCGACTGTCCAACCGCTGAAGAAGAGCTGATTATCCTCGACAATTACGTGCGCGGCAACCGACTGCACGACATCGCCGTCAACGACCTCAGCGCCTGCATGTCCGCCGACGACCTGCTCGCCTGCCGCCGCACCGCGACAAAACTCGTCCGCGTTGAAAGTAATTTGCTCGGCTACATTCAGAAAATTGTCGCCGCAACGCGCAACGACGACGCCGTGCAAATCGGAGCCGGCCCGCGCGCCTCGCTGGGATTGCTGGACAGCGGTCGAGCCCTAGCCATTCTGCGCGGCCGCGATTTCATCACGCCCGACGACATCAAAGAAATGGCGCTGCCCGTGCTGATCCACCGCGTGACGCTGTCGCCCGAAGCCGAGATGGAAGGCACAACGCTGAAGGACGTGTTGAAGCGCTTGTTCGAGAAAATCGAAGTGCCGCGATAAAAAGGGGGTGGAGCATCTGCCAAAAATCGCCTCTACATCGGATGCGACGCCATCGCATACACGCTCGCCAACCCGCCCTGCGACGTCTCGCGATACGCGCTGGGTAACGCTTGACCGGTGACTTTCATCGTCTCGACCACTTCATCGAACGAAATCCGGTGCGTCCCGTCGCCCAGCAGCGCGTACTCCGCAGACGAAATCGCGCGTGTCGCTGCGAACGCGTTGCGCTCGATACATGGAATCTGCACCAGTCCCAGCACCGGGTCGCACGTCAACCCCAGATGATGCTCCATCCCCATCTCCGCCGCGTATTCGATCTGCCGCGACGTCCCACCCATCAAGTACGCCGCTGCCGACGACGCCATCGCACACGCCGTCCCGACCTCGCCCTGGCACCCGACTTCCGCGCCTGAAATCGACGCGTTCGTCTTCACCAAATTCCCGACCAATCCCGCGATCGCCAGCGCTTTCAAAATCTCGCCCGGAGCGCTGTGCGCCGCGTCGCTCATGTACTTCACCACCGCCGGCACCGTCCCGCACGCGCCGCACGTCGGAGCCGTCACGACCACGCCCGTCGATCCGTTCTCTTCCATCACTGCCAGAGCGTACGCCGAAATCAGTCCGGTGCTCCGAGCCATCGCAGCACCGTTCGCTTTCAGAAAAACCTCGCGCGCTTTCCGCCTCAATTTCAAACCGCCCGGCATCACGCCTTCAGCCGCCAACCCGCGCGCAATCGCCTTCTGCATCGCGTCCCACACCTCGCTCAGATACGGCCAAATCGATTCAGTCTCCGTCCGCTCGACGTAGCGCCACAGCGGCTCGCTGTTTTCGTCGCACCATTTCAAAATATCAGCCATCTTCGAAAACGGATAAATGGACTGCGGCGCAGGAACGTTCTCCTCGCGCAACGCTCCTCCACCAACGCTGAACACACGCCACGACATCAGCACGTCGCCGTTCGAGTTCAACGCTTCGAAATCCATCCCGTTCGGATGAAACGGCAGCACAATCTCAGGTTTCCACACCAACTCCAGCCGGTGCGGAGCGAACGCGTTACGCAGCGCCGTATCCGTCGAATGCCCCGAACCCGTCGCCGCCAAACTCCCGTACAACGTCACACGAAACGCCTGCGCCTCCGGACACCGAACCCGAAACGCATCCGCCGCCCGCTGCGGCCCCATCGTATGGCTGCTCGATGGCCCACACCCGATCCGGTACAGCTCTCGCAAGCTCTGCATGTCTCCCCTCGTTCCCTTACAATCACATTATGCACAACTCATCCCACATTCGTCCTCTTCGTCCTATCTATCCCATTCTTCCAACACATAAACGAAGACACAACCCTTTTTTCAACTCCATTTCCCTAACTAAAAAAAAGGCCGCATCTCTTTCGAAACACGGCCTTCTTATTCAAATAGGTTTGATACGCCCAGCCCAAATTACGGCGTAATGCGGGCTGCGTCGATGATCGCCTGATCCTTGCCGACGAACCAATCCGCGTTCATCGCAATGAACGCCTTTTCCGCTTCCGGAACGTCGTCCAACGGGAAGACGGCCGCGACCGGGCATTCCGGAACGCACAGACCGCAGTCAATGCACTCATCCGGACTGATGATCAAAATGTTGCCTTCACCTGTTGCGCCGATGTCACTCACCGGAACATCGTAAAAACAGTTCACCGGGCAGACTTTCATACATGCAGTATCGTGCGTTCCGATACAAGGGGATACCACTACATGGGCCATTGCGAAACTCCTTGGTTTTTGGTTCTTCTAAACGAACGCCAAACAAACAATCGAAAAACTTCTACTACCTATCTATGCCGCGAGTCGTCTTTGTAAAGTAAAAAAGCGATTTCACATCGGCAATCCCAAAAATGATCGTCATTTTGAGCTCCGAACATCACATATTCGCCTCTGTTTTTTCAATTCCCATTACCCCAGCACCCAGCGTTCCACAGCTTCCGCCACCGCGTCATGATCATGGTCGTTCTCGGTCACATGTTGCGCCGCGTCCCGACAATGCCCGCACGCGTTTGAAACCGCGACCGACAGCCCCGCGCGCTTCAACATCGGGACATCATTTTCACCGTTGCCCATCGCCATCACAGCATCCAATCCAAACCCGCGCGCACGAGCCAAGTACGTAATCGCCGCGCCCTTATCCGCTCCGGGCGCGAGAAACTCAAGGTACTCCGGATCCGTCTTCACCACGTCCGCGCGTGCACCCAATTTCGCTTTCCACACCTCCGCCACCTCTTCGCGCCGGGTCGGTTCCATCACCATCAGCAACTTCGTCGGCTCGCGATGCAAATACCCTTCCAACGATTCAACAAAGCGGTACGGCGATCCCGTCCGATCACGATAAATATCAATCCACGGACGCAGATGCGGACCGTCTTCACTCACGATCACATCATCGAGATAATAATTGATCTGCAACCGCTCCTGGCGCGCAAACGCGTACAACTCGCCCGCAACGTCCGTCTGCAACGGTCGATGAAACATCCGCTCTCGCCCATCCGCCACGCGCCCGCACACCGCAGCACCGTTGTAACTGACCAACACCACATCCAATCCCAACGCCGTCGCCGTCGGCTCCATCGCAGGCGTCATCCGCCCCGACGCCAGCACGATCTCGACACCCTGAGCCTGCGCCGCACGCAACGCCGCAATCGACCGCGCCCCAACTGTGTGGTCCGAGCGCAGCAACGTCCCATCCAAATCAAGCGCAATCAAGCGAATCGGTACACTGGGCTTTTGCGACACGTTCTTACTCCTTA
>JBAXUS010000283.1:0-6404 GCA_037129555.1 Planctomycetota bacterium | reverse complement strand
TTAGAGATTTGCAACCGCTCCTATGAAAGGTCACATAAATTGAGCTGAAAATCACGACTATTTTTTCAGTCAAAACGCCCTTCTCAATGTGCCCGAATTGCATCTCAATAAAACGAATTCGCCGCTGCACAAAGCAGCGGCGAACGTGGTTCCAAGCCATTTCAAGAGCGCGTCCGGCTTACTTCACTTTGACCTTGATGCTGCTCGTACCGTTCGCAGCAATCGTGACCATCTTGCGATAGGATTTGCCTTTGCGGGTAATGACGAGCTTGGCTTTGCCCGGTGCGAGGCCAGCGAGGCTGATTTTGCCTGTGCGGGTCTTTGTGCGGATGTGCACGGTCTTCTTGCTGATCTTACCGGTGACCGTATTGACGACCTTTACACTCTGCGTGACATCAACGGTGGTGTCTTCGGTGTCGTCGTCTCCGACGTGGTTTCCGTGATTGTCTTCGAGTTCAACGTCGATTTGATTCGTGAAGTTCTTGACGTTTACGCTCGTGGCAACCAGCAAAGGCAACTGCGCGGGATCGAGCGTAATCGAGACGCTCTGACCTACGGCGAGGACGATGGCATCCGTTGCAACTGTTTCAGAATCGTCGTCATTGCAGCCATCGATTGTGGCAGTCGAAATATCAATCGTCGCACCCAAAACCGTGACGGTGTTGGCTACGGTATCGACGGCTTGAATGGTTCCATGAATCTTCGGATTGACGGTGTAACCGCCAGCGTCGCTGACTTCAACCGCCGTCAACGGAGCAACATCGGTGGACATCTTGATTTCGATGAACTGGCCGACGATCAGCGTGTCGAGTGTCAAGGGTGTTGTATTGGTCGGATCCCCGTCATTATCATCGTCACCATCGTCGCCACCGCTGTTATCACCGCCGCCGGTATTCCCGCCACCGCCGCTTTCACCTTCGTGCCGTGCTTTGATAGCGCTATGATGCCCGCCGCCGTGATGTTCGCCACCGACCGTAAAGGCCGTCGCGGGAACGTTGATCACCAGGCCGAGGACCGTAATGGTTCCCGCGACGGTATCAACGGCTTGAACCGGAGCCTTGATTGCAATTTCCAAATCGCCGCCGTCATCAGCGCGGACAACTCCTGCGATAACCATCACGAGTGGCATAATCAATGCCAGAATAAAATTTCGAACCATGGTCGCAGTCTCCATAATAGGAACACCAAATGCAAAGCAAGCACACATTGTGCATTTCTCTGCACTAATGACGCTTCGCTCACACGGCACTTACTCAAAAAAATAAAGTATTTTAAAAAATACCCGCAGCAAACTCTATACAGCCACATCGAATCGGTTATTTGCTCACAACAATCCTTCGAAATGCTCCCTCGATTCGGTGTACTTCTGTCATCATGAAAAACACGAATCGACTGAATTTCCCTACAATCATGCTGTGCGTTGCTGCTTTTAGTGCAAGCAGCGCAGAACCCACCGCTATTGAAGTCAAAAATATAAAAGATTTCGGCGCCGTTGGCAACGGAAAAGACGATGACACTTTCGCCATCCAGAAAGCCGTGGACAGCGGCCTCGGCAGTGTCGCGTTTCCGAAGGGCAGCTATCGAATCACGAAGACCATCACCATTGCGCTCGACAAGACCGGTTTCACGGCGCTGACGAGTGACGGCACCGCGCGTGTGATCATGGCAGGCCCCGGCCCGGCTTTCCATTTTGTTGGGACGCATGGCGGAACCGCCGCACCGGATTCAGTGAAGCCCATCGTCTGGGAGAAGGAGCGTACGCCATCCATTCGCGGCATCGAAATCATCGGCGAGCATCCTGAAGCCGATGGCATCGAAGCGAATGGCACGATGCAGCTCACGATCAGCGAAACAGTGATTCACGATCTACGCCACGCGATTCATCTGACCACGCGCAACCGCAATCTGCTCGTCTCCGCATGTCATCTGTATCACAACACAGGCATCGGGATATTTTACGATCACGTCAATCTGCACCAGTCGAACATTGTCGGTTGTCACATCAGTTACAACGCGGGCGGCGGCGTCGTCATGCGCGGTGGCGAAGTGCGCAACGTTCAGATCGGGACATGCGACATTGAAAGTAACATGCTTCCCGGCGCAGCGCCCAGCGCGAATGTCCTGATCGATTCCGCCGAAGGCAGCACCGACGAAGTCGCGATCACCGGATGTACGCTCCAGCACAACAGCAAATCACCCGGCAGCGCGAACATTCGAGTGCTCGGAAAAGGTATCACGTCCACCAAGAATCCCGCCGAAACCCAGGAAGGCCACATCGCGATTGTCGGGAATGCGATGAGCGATGTGATGGTCAACATCCATCTCGTGAATGTGCGCGGCGTGAGTATTTCGGGCAACACGTTTTGGGAAGGATTCGAACACGATCTGCTCGTCGAAAACAGCCAATGCGTGGTCATCGGAGCGAACGATTTCGACCGAAATCCGCGTTACGTCGTGAACGGAAATTGGGCGAAGGATTTGAACGGACTCACGTTTACAAATTGCGCGGATTGCAAGCTCAACGGTTTTTTAATCAAAGGCGTCTGGAAAAAACCGGCGGCCTTGCTTCTGGAAAAATGCTCGCGATGCAGCGTGACCGACGTCAGCATTCTGGATTGTGACGGGATCGGACTGCATCTGAAAGACTGCGCCGCCTGCAAAGTCAGCGACTGCATGATCCGCGACGACCGCGACGAAAAGAAAGCGACGCTGTCCTTGAAAGTGGAAGGCGGCAAGGACAATTGGATCAAGAGCAACGTCGTGGCGAATGGCATTGAAGCCGAAAAAGATGCGGCCACGCTGGATGGAAATCGGAAGTAGTTCGAACGGCGCATGTATTCGGCCTTGTCGCCCAACCTGCTTTTTCGTTGCAAGCACATGAAAAGAGCGTTACAAATATCTATCATGATCGATCTCGATAAAGAATTCCGCACTCTTCGCCTCTTGTCATCCGTGTTCATCATCCTCGGCGTGGGGTTGATAATTGGTGGTTTCGGCCTGACGCTCCTGATGAGCGATCCGGCGATGAACGAACGTAAATCGTCACGTACTCCGGTCGTCGAAACGTCGAACGAAGCGACGACGAAACCGAGTCCGAAGGAGATGAAAGAAAAGTTCTCCACCAGTACAAGCCAGATCGGTACTCCGACCGGTGTGCTGGGCGTGTTGATGCTGATCGGTGGATTGATTCTGCGGTACATCATCCGCAGCAATTATGACGAAAGCGACGAAGCTCAATCCAACCCCGAATTGTTCCGCGCGTACGCCGCCCAATTGGTTCTTGCCGAACAAAACCGAGCCAAGAAAAACGCTCCGCCTGAATCACACTAACACTACTTTTAAAGACGTGAAGAGTCCGAGCATTGAAACCAATATCAATGCCGCTCCGCACGTTTGGAATGAGGAATTTGCAATGACATTTCGAGCACTAATGGTAGTCGCACTTGTTTTTTGTTCGCTGATTCGAGCTGCTGATACAGCCACGCCGGAACCGCTCAGCGTCAGCGGTCGTTATCCGTCGCTGGCGATGTTCAACAGCAACGGTGAAT
The DNA here is from genome assembly GCA_037129555.1 of Planctomycetota bacterium. GTDB lineage: Bacteria > Planctomycetota > SZUA-567 > H5-PLA8 > H5-PLA8 > JANXLS01. Next base: position 2,856 of record JBAXUS010000283.1, on the reverse strand, counting down.
GCGGAACCGGAGCCGTCGCTGTGTGGGCGGACCGCTTGTGGGTCATCACGTATGGCCCGCATATGACCAATGGCAGCGATGATAAATTGTATGAAATCGATGCGAAACTCAACCGCGTCACTCGTCCCGAAAGTGTCGGCGGTACTCCGGCTAATCGATTGATTCACAAAGAATCAAACCAGCTCGTCATCGGGCCGTATTTCATCGACGACAAGCGCAACGTCCGCGCGATTTCTCCGAAAGTGATGCCGGGACGCCACACCGCCGCGCTGCGTTCGTTGACCGATCCCGCGAACAAAGTCCTGATTCAAACTATGGAAGGCGTCATGTGGGACGTGGACGCGAAGACGCTGGCCGCGACGATTCTGTACGACCGCCCCGTCCCCGGATGGCATTCGAAGGGCGCGCATTCGAGCCAGGGGCACATCGTCATTTCGAACAACGGCGAATCGCATGTCGGCAAGACCACGCCGCATTATCTCGCCGGGGCGGATGCGAAGGATCCTGAAGACGCGGGTGTGCTCGCTGATTTCGATGGGAAGACGTGGAAGATTATTGAACGCCACCAATTCACCGACGTCACGACGTCGGGCGGAATCAATGGACCTCCCAGTGCTGACGCGCCGATTTGGAGCATCGGGTGGGATAAACGTTCGGTGATGTTGAAAGTGTTGGACGGTGGCAACTGGAGCACGTTCCGATTGCCGAAATCGGATTATTCCTACGATGGTAAACACGGTTGGCACACCGAATGGCCGCGCATCCGCGAAGTGACCGGCGGACATTTTTTAATGAATATGCACGGCGGCTGGTTCGATTTTCCCAAGACGATGAGCGGTTCGAATTATGGCGGGCTGAAACCCATCGGCAGTTATTTGAAAGTCACAGGCGACTTCTGCGCGTGGAATGATCGGATCGTGTTCGGATGCGACGACCTCGCGAAGTCTGATTTCAGAAGCAGCGGCAACAACCCTCTTTCATTGCAATCGCAATCGAATCTATGGTTCTCGTCCTGGGACAAACTCGCATTGAACGGCCGCGCGTCAGGCTGGGGTGGACCGTGGCAAGGCGATGCGATCAAAGCAGGCGCGGCATCGGCGCCGTTCCTCTTTGGTGGCTACACGCAACGTGTCGTTCATCTCGCTCACACGGAAGCGCAGGTGGTGAATTTTACGCTGGAAGTGGATGCGGACGGCTCGGGCAAATGGAGTGCGTTACAGAAAGTCAGCGTCCCGGCGAATGGTTATGCGTGGCACGTTTTTCCGAACGAAACGGCGGGACTATGGGTGCGCATTTCGGCGGACAAGGATTGCGCCAAAGCGACCGCGTATTTTCAATACGGTCCGGGCGGGGGAGTTGAGTCGAAGCGCGAGATGTTCGCCTCGCTCGCCGACATCACATCAAACGACGCATGGACCGGAGGCTTCGTTCACGCGCTGGGAGCTGATAAAGGTACACTCGCGTTTGAAGCGAAAAAAGTCGAAGGCGGCAATACTGCACCCGTGGGCATCTTCGAAATCGCAAGCGATATGTTATTCAAACAGGTGGACAATTCGCAGGTCAACAAATTGAAAGTCCCCGCGCAACAGGCCACGATCACATTCGACGACGCGTCAGTGATTTTGACGGAAGAAGACGGCAAACGCTTCCGCCTTCCGAAGACAGATCCGGCCTACGAATCGCCCGAAGCCACTCCCGTTCGCGCGGTTCGCGAAGTGGTCACGGAACGCTCGCTGATCAACGCGCATGGCTCGATCTATGTTCTTCCGCGTCCGAACTCCGGCGGTGCCGAACATCTGAAACCCGTCTGCACGCACATGAAACGAATCAACGACATCGGCTCATGGCGCGGATTGTTGGCGCTCTCCGGCACGCGTGTCGGAGCAAAACCGGACGGACAATTCTTCGGTTCAACAGACGGAAAAGTGGGGCTGTGTTTCTGCGACATCGATGATCTGTGGAAGCTCGGCAAACCCGTTGGAGTCGGCGGACCGTGGAAGAATTCAGCGGTCAAAACCGGCAAGCCCAGCGATCCCTATTTGATGACGAACTACGATAAGAAGACGATCACGCTGTCGCACGATGCCGTCAAAGACGTGACGTTCACGATTGAAGTGAACGTGGATTGCAACGGCTGGCACACGTATCAGACGATCAAAGTTCCCGCCGGCCAAGCCGTCCCGCACGAATTTCCGGCGGGCTACAACGCGCATTGGTTGCGCGTCGTTTCGGATACGGATTGCAAAGCGACGGCGACGTGCAAGTGGGAGTGAGGATAAAAAGTAGGACGGGCTTTTAGCCCGTCCTGCATTTAGAGAAATTTATTCTGCGTTCTGTCTACCCAGTACGAATTGGCAATAAAACGGCAGAGCCACGATGATTACAAAGCAATTCAAACAGCAGATTTGATTGGCGATGAATGGCAACAACGTGCTGCACAATCCGCCGCCGCATATCAAAAAGAACTGATCCAATCTCCGGGGCAATAGTTCTTCCGGATGCGGCTTTGATAAAAGTAGTCCTGTTGTCATGCCAAGAACTTGGTAGCACAGTAATTCCGCAAACGCGATGACATGGAGCGACAAATTTGTTTCACTGCTGTGAACCAGCCCAATAAGGACAATATAGGAGGGCGTTAAACCGGCAATTGCCGCCCAAAAATCAGTAATATAAATTTGAAGTGGTGGACACTTCTGGCGATAGTAGAGAGCGATGACGAACAGCGCGAAAAGAATCAACTCCCCTGCTGAAAAAATAAGCGAATAGAAAAAAATTGCATCTTCTGTTCTATTCATGAGCATCATTCCTTCCCACGCCGTCGGTCGATTCAGCATGAACAAGAACGGTGATGCATCG
>JBAXUS010000282.1:0-6591 GCA_037129555.1 Planctomycetota bacterium | reverse complement strand
AGAAGACCGGTTTTCTCATGAAAAACCGTCGTCCTTTCATGAAATAACGTCGTATTTGCATGAAAGAACGTCATTTGTTCATTGATAAAACGTGGTTTGTTCATGATAGAACGTCGTTTGTTCATGAAAGAACGTCATTTGTTCATGAAAGAACATCGTTTGTTCATGAAAGAACATCGTTTGTTCATGAAGAAACGGGGTGTGTTCATTCAATTCGTCCCACTTTATAAAAGGAGCAGCGGATGCCTTTCGATCCCTCGATCCCTTGCTATCGGCCACCCGCCCAATAACGTTGCAGAAAGATAAGAGCTACCAGACAACTGCAGGGGAAGCGCGGTGTATAGAGAGCACCTAGTTTCTCGTTTTGTTTATGCTGGAATTTTGAGGCCATTGGGATGAGCGCGTGTCGTGAATTCAGGTATCTGCTTGCCATCGTCGCCATCGCGAGGGCATTTTCGGCGATGTCTGCCGAATCCATTGCCGATAAGGCGCGCACGGTGCTGGCGGCACAGTGCGTGGAATGCCATCGTCCGGACAAGAGCCGTGGCAATCTCGATCTGACGACGCGAACGGCATTAATGAAGGGTGGGAAAAGCGGCGCGACCGTGATCTCCGGCAAGTCCAAGGAGAGCCTGCTCTACAAGATGGTCGCTCATCTTGAAGAGCCGTTTATGCCGGACAAGTCCGACAAACTTCCAGCCGCGACGATTCAACTCTTGGCGGATTGGATTGATGCTGGAGCACCGTATGACAAACCGATTCCTTATACGCCCAAGCGCGGCGACGCGACGCATTGGGCGTTTCAACCGCTTTCAAAAGCAACGCCGCCAGTAGTCAAAGACACGGCCTGGATCAAGACGCCCGTCGACACATTTGTGCGAGCGGCACAAGAAGCCAAACAGCTCACGCCCACAAGTGCCGCAAGCAAACAGCGGCTGGTTCGACGCCTTTATTTCGATCTAATTGGTTTACCGCCGACGCCCGCAGAAATCGATGCATTTATCAACGATGCTGCTCCAGACGCCTATGAAAAACTGGTTGACACGCTTCTGGAGAGTCCGCATTACGGCGAGCGTTGGGGACGGCATTGGCTGGATCTGGCGCGTTATGCCGACAGCATGGGTTATCGTTTCGACGACAACACTTACGGCGCGTATCACTATCGCGATTTCGTGATTCGCGCGTTCAATGCGGATATGCCGTACGATCAATTTGTGCGCTGGCAATTGGCGGGCGATGAACTGGCGCCGGGCGAACGCGATGCGCGCGCGGCGACGGGATTTCTGGCGGTCGGTCCGCGCGAACGCGATGAAGGCGACGCGCTCAACCGGAAAAACATTCGATACAACGAACTGGACGATTTGGTATCGACTACCTGTTCGTCAATGCTGGGTCTTACCATGGCGTGCGCGCGCTGCCACGATCATAAGTTCGATCCGATTTCGCAAAAAGAATATTACCAGACACTCACCGCGTTCATCCACGGACAGCGCAGCGAATTGCCCATGGGAACAGCCGCGGACGAGCAGGCGCGGATGCAGTGGCAGGAGAAAAACAACGCGCTCGACAGCGCCGTCACTGAGTGGTTCGAACGCAATGCAGCCACGTTGAATCCTTTCATGTCGGAGTCTCAGAAGAAGATCGATGAGATTGAAAACACGCTGCGCACGAAGGCTAAGCTGAAGAAGCCGCAGGCCGATCTGGACGAACTGTTTTACAAGCGATATGCCAACACTGAATTCACGTCACTGCCCGATTTTGGCAAGCTCAAGCCGGACGCATCGGGGGAACAGAGTCCGCCGCGCATCGACCTTGAGCCTGCGGCCGGAAAGCCTCGATTTGGGTTGGTGTATTCAGGATTTCTCAAGGTGCCGGACAATGGAAAATATACGTTTCACCTGACGACCGACGATCTTGCCCGCGTGATGATTGGCGATAAGCGGGTGGTCGAAGCAGACGGGCTGAACGGCTTGGAAACACGCTCGGAGTCCATTGAATTGACAAAGGGGCGAGTGTCTATTCACGTTGAGTACGTGCAAGGCGAGCACGGTTCGGTGTTGAAATTGGAATGGGAAGGACCAGGGGTGGCGAAGCGCTCGTTGTCAGCGGTGAAAAAGGATACCGCGTTCGAAAAGCAACTCGAAAAGCGCGGCGAGGAACTGCTGGGGAAGGAGACGGTGCGGACATACCATGCGCTCACGAAAAAGGTATTAAGTTTCCGAAAAGACCCGCTTCAAGACGACACGATCAAGGCCGCCTTGTCGCCAGACGCCATCACTGAATGGAACGGCATCTCGAAGAAGCGCGGGGAACTGAACCGTGCTGCGCCGCCACCGCAGCAGGTCTGTCTGGGATACAGTGAGAAGAGCGCGGCGCCCGCGAAGAGCGTGCTGCTCACGCGCGGCCTTATCGATCAGCCGGGCGATGAAGTGCAACTTGGATTCCTGAACGTGCTGACCTCGCCGCAGTATGTGCCTCCTCCCTCCCCGGCCAAAGCGGGATCGACGTTTCAGCGTGCAGCGTTGGCCGTATGGATGACGGATGTGGACAAGGGAGGCGGCCGCTTGCTGGCGCGCGTGCTCGCCAACCGGCTTTGGTTCTACCACTTCGGCGAAGGCCTTTCGCGCACACCGAACGACTTCGGCACGCAAGGCGACAAGCCCGCGCTGCCTGAATTGCTGGATTGGCTCGCGGGCCAGTTGATTGCCAATGGTTGGCGTTTGAAACCGGTTCATCGCTCGATTCTGTTGAGCTCGACGTATCGGCAGGACACGGCAGCGAACGCGGAGAACGCGAAGATCGATCCCGAAAATCGGCTCTGGTGGCGGCGCATTCCGGTGCGCAACGAAGCGGAGATTCTGCGCGATTCGGTGCTGTCGGTCAGCGGTGTACTCAACTCGACGATGTTCGGTCCGAGCGTAATGGTGCCGATTCCTTCGGAGTTGATCATCACCAAAACAGTTGGGAAAGGAAACTACCCGAAAGGCATCAAGGACGGCCCGGACGTTTGGCGTCGCAGCGTTTACGTGTTCCAGAAGCGCACGGTTCCGGTTCCCATCACGACGCTGTTCGACGGGCCGGATTCAAGCGGCAGTTGCGGACGGCGCGAACAGACCACCGTCGCACCGCAGGCGCTGCTGTTGATGAACGATGAAAGCATCCGCGCGCGCAGCCGCGATTTTGCGTCGCGCGTGATGAAGCTCGCGGGTACCGGGAAAGAGAAACAGATTGACGCCGCGTTTCGCCTCGCGCTTGGAAGGCTTCCGACGCCGTCCGAGAAGACGAACGCGGAGAAGTTCCTGGATGCGCAAAGCAAGCTGCGAGACAACAATCCGACGCTGGCGCTGGCGGACTTCTGCCAAGTGTTGTTTGGGCTGAATGAGTTCTTGTACATCAACTGATTGGGATTTGAAGTCATGAAGGATACATCACACATTCAACCCACTTGTTGCAGTCGCCGCAGCATGTTGCGCACGATGGGGCAAGGCTTCGGGACGTTGGCGCTGGCCGCGCTGCTCAAAGACAAAGGGCTCTTGGCCGACGACCGCGCCAAGAGTCCGCTGGCGGTGAAAGCGCCGTCATTCAAGCCGCGCGCCAAGTCCGTAATATGGCTGTTCATGGAAGGCGGACCCAGCGGCATCGATCTCTTCGATCCCAAACCCGCTCTGGACAAAAACGACGGCAAGAAACTCGACGGCTTCGCGCCGTTCTTTGGCAACCCGGGCCCGTTGATGCGCTCGCCGTATACGTTCAAGCAATACGGCCAAAGTGGCATGTGGGTGAGCGATCGCCTGCCGCACATCGCCGAATGCGTTGACGACATCGCGCTCTTGAAAGCGGTTCACGCCGAATCCAACAGCCACGCGCCGGCGATGTACCAGATGAACACCGGTTACATTCGGCCAGGATTTCCCAGCACCGGAGCATGGACGACGTATGGCCTGGGTTCGGAGAACCAGAACCTGCCGGGATTCGTGGTCATGCCGCAACAGAAAGGCATCAAGGGCGGCGCGCTCAATTGGGGCGCGGGTTTTTTGCCGGGCGCTTATCAAGGCACCATTTTCCGCTCGGGCGACAGTCCGATCCTGAACCTCAAACGCGCCGGCGACGTGAGCGACAAGCAGCAGCGCGCCCAGCTCGATCTTGCCGCCGCGTTGAATGACGAACACCTCAAACAGAATCCCGGCGAAGGCGATCTTGAAGCGCGCATCGCGAGCTTTGAGCTGGCGTACAAAATGCAGTTCGAAGCGGCCGATGCCGTCAATCTCTCCAAGGAGAGTAAGGAGACGACCGAATTGTACGGGCTCGATAATCCTGCGACAAAAGATTATGGCACGAAGCTGCTGATGGCTCGGCGGCTGATCGAGCGCGGCGTGCGCTTCGTTCAATGTTATCCCGAAGATCAGTGGGATGCTCACGCGGACCTGAAGGACAATCACGACAAGCAGTGCAAGATGACCGACAAACCCATCGCGGGATTGTTGAAGGATCTCAAGCGGCGCGGCTTGTTGGATTCAACGCTGGTGGTGTGGGGCGGCGAATTCGGCCGCTTGCCTATTTCTGAAAAGGGTAAAGGTCGCGACCACAATCCGCATGGCTTTGTGACGTGGATGGCTGGTGGTGGAACCAAAGGTGGAACGCAGTACGGCGAGACCGACGAGTTCGGCTACAAGACGGCATCCAATCCTGTTTCCGTCCCGGATTTGCACGCGACGATTTTGCACACCCTAGGACTGGACCACAAACGCCTGACCTATTTGCACAACGGCCGCCGGTTCCGCTTGACCGATGTCTCGGGCGAAGTCATCGAAAAGATCCTTGCGTGAGAATAGAGCACGTGAAATCCATGCAAGACTGAGCCTACGGAGCTCGCACATGCAGCACGAGCGGCGCGGTGCCCCAATCATTCGGCGGCGTTAGCTTCGCGGCACCGTTGTTCAGCAAGCCGGCATTCGTTCGCGTGCCGGTGTGCGGGTTGAACCACTCGGCTTTCAGCGCCGCTTGGGCCCCAGCGATTTCGAGCGTGAACGGTTGCGCCTTGTTTTGGAAGACGACGTATTCACGGCCCGGATTCGCGAGGCACCAGCCCGCGCTCACGAGTTTGTCCGACGGCTCGAGTGTCCAGTATACAGCGACGCCCATTCATTCTGTTTACCCAGGATCGCATCGCTGAGAATCATTGCACCCAGCGTTCCCAAGGTCAATCCATTTCCAGAATAGCCCGTTGATACGTAGATGTTTTTGTCGAGAGAATTCAATCCAATATATGGAAGCCCATCTAATGTATTGATAATCTGACCGGACCAGCGATAGTGTATTTCTTCAATATCAAAGTGACCTCTAGCATAGCGTTCAAGATTAGCTAAGCATTTGATTGTATCTATTTTTAGACCAGTCTTATGATCCTCGCCACCGACGACTACAAAATCGCCATCGGGGCTCTTATACGTGCGCGTATAATGGTATGGGATGTTGGTGTCCCAGAACAAGCCATTCTGGAGTGGGGTGCGCAATTTCGCGCTTAACGCGTATGTTCGATAAGCGGAAATCTTTGTGTTCAAAAAAAGCCAGTTGGTGACGGGTACGTTCGCGGCAATGATCACGTTCCGTACTGTGATCTTTCCAAATTCCGTTTCCAGTAGACATGGTGAACCATCCTTTATGTCTGTGACACGTGTGTGTTCAATAATTCTGCCGCCCAGACGAATGATCTCCTGAGCGAGGGGGAGCAGGTATTTGCGTGGATGAAACTGAGCCTGATTCGGAATACGGATCGCCTGCTTTGTTTTGAATGGCAACGGTGCGGAAGCCACTAATTCAGCAGGAATATGGACGCGTCGCAACGCATCTATTTCTTTCGTAAAATCATCCGTATCGTCGCCCGTTTCAGAATAAAGATATGCATCCACGCGCTCAAAATCGCAGGCGATGTCATACTCGCGAACGAGTGCTTCAATCTGGTGTATGGCAGCGCGATTGGATTCTGCCGCAAGCAGTGCATTCACCTCACCAAAATCAGCAATGATCTGGTGATATCGAGTGTCAAGAATCTGAGTCAGATGCGCCGTCGAAAATCCGGTTTCACCCATGGCGATCTGAGCATTGTCAACGATTACAACACGCTTTCCGGCGCGCTGGAGCAGCAGCCCCGCAGTCAGTCCTGTGATGCCACCCCCGACGATTGCAACGTCAGCATCTATATCAGCAGTTTGCGCGGGAAATTTGGTTGTGCCCGCTGTTTCGACCCAGATCGATTTGTTTTCCACTTTATAATCCTGTGTCGATGAAACTTAGAAAGCAATCATGCTTTGAATCTCGATTCGACTGTAGATTACATGAGAAAATTGGGTGTATCTATGGGGTGAAACCCGTTTCGCAAGCGGCACAACCATTTTCTATTGCTGCTACTATTTGCCGTCCTCAAAGACCTCTCGGATTTCGAAATCCGCTGGGTGGTTGAACTTTAATCACAACGCGGGTAACCAACAGATACGCTTGGCCATTTGTCTCCCGCATTTTACCTTCGACTGTCACCAGTTTGCCAGCCTTCTCTTTTAAATCATTGAGAATCGCGTCATTCTTTGCTTTGAG
>JBAXUS010000281.1:0-6597 GCA_037129555.1 Planctomycetota bacterium | reverse complement strand
CTAGGCAACTTGGGTAAGTGGCTCTGTACCAATGGCATGCGGACAGCGTATTATGTGTTCAACCTAGCCCATTGTAAGGACGGGCCGAAAAACGGAGGCTGCTATGAAATGGATGTTTGCAGTCATGTGTGTGCTGATTTCTGCGGTTTGTACAGGCGCTGAGGGCGAACCGAACAGGCCGAAGGTTACGGTTCTGGAACTCATGGCAAAGGATTTCCCCAAGGAAACCAGCTCGCATGGGCGTATGCTCACCGCAAAATTCGACCCCGGCGCCGGTTCCAATCCTCACACCCAACCGGGGGCGATTTTCGCTTACGTATTGGAAGGCGCCGTCGTCAGTAGCATGAACAAGTACGAATCCAAGACGCACAAAAAGGGCGAATCGTGGTACGAGCATCCCGGCTGCGTGAACTCGCTTCGCCTCCTCCCACCGAGCATCATCCAGATCATCATCAACACATGACGCCCCCGCCGAACGAATCCCATTCGTCCCATTCAATTGTTCAGAAAAATCAGTTGCCTGCGAAGCAGGCGTAGCCGCACACCGTTCCATAGAATTCGCCCTCATGGAAATCCAACCCAACATCAAAAGCCAATTGCGAAGCAATTAACCCTTGATCGGATTCCAAGGACGAAGACGCCAAAAACGCCACCGTGCCGACCACCCAAAGATTCTCAAATACTACAAAACGAAAACCCTAAAAGTCAAGTACTATTTTAAAAATAATTTTAACCGGGAGTATATAGTTTCAGTTACCACATCGATACGTAGTTTGTCAGGAGCGGCGGCAATCCTGCCGCCGTGTCGCACCCATCTCATCGCACACTAATCCCAAAGCTCCAAAGGAGCGAACTACACCCGCCCCCCCAAGCCCTATGTACTCTATCGCCCTTCACCATCCCTATCCGTTTTCGCGTAAATTCGCGCCCATTCGCGTTATTCGCGGTTAAAAAGCCGTTCGCCGTTTAACCCCTAACGACCGGCACAAAATCGAAGTGCATCCGCTCCAGAGCACAGGCAGACTACGCCGTTATTTTTTTCCCCGACCACGTTTGAATTTCCTTCATTAGACCTGGCGCGTTACCAAGTGCTGCAAGCACGACAACCAATGCAATGATAATGAAGAACCAAGCCCAGATCGCACGAAAGTAATTCTTCCGGGAATCATTCTCCCCGGAGAATGTCCAAACAATAAACATGATGAATCCGACAATCGGAATGGCGGATACAAACATCATCCACATCCAGGAACCAACTGAAATGTAGTTTTTGTCGTGAGAACTGTTCATGCAAGAGTCTCCTTTATTGTTGTAGTCCAACAAATCCTGAACCCAGCCGCGCACCTATAGCGACCACCGAGCGAAGCGCGCCGAGGCGCACTTTGCGCTTCGGATAAAGCAACTGCTTAGACCATCTTGCCACAACTATCAGGTTTGAAAACGCGTTGAGTGGAAGCTGGATACTTGGCGAGTTTGTTGGCCGGGCGGCGTGGTCTTGGCACGAGCTCCCCACCGCAATTCGGGCAGATGCCTCCGAGTTTCGTTTCAGCACACGCCGAGCAGAATGTGCACTCAAACGAACAGATTCGAGCGTCTGCCGAATCTGTAGGTAGATCGCGATCACAACATTCGCAACCAGGTCGCAACTGTAGCATTCTGTACTCTCCCAGCCGTTTTCGCGCCCATTCGCGTTATTCGCGGTTCAAAAGCCGTTCGCCGTCACTTCCCCTGATACCCCGCCCACAACCACACCAACGCATCCGGCAACGTCGCGCGCAACACCTTCCCGTCGTTGTGCCCGGCCCCTTCCGCAAAGATGTAGCGGTAGTGATAATTCTTCGCTTTCAACGCCGCCGCCATGCGCTGGTTTCCCGCGACCCAGTTATGCAAATTCGCATCGCCGCGCGTGGAACCGTTGTCCTTCTCGCCGACTTCCATCCAAATCCGCAGCGGCTTCACATCGGACTTCGGAATCAAATTCTCGTGATACTCCCACGCCCCGTGCGGCAGCTTCGGATCCTTCGGAGACTGCTGATTCACATACGTCCCTGAATACGTCAAAATCCGGCGATAGAAATCCGGTCGAAACCAGCCCATCGTAAACGCCGCCGCCCCGCCCGAACTCCCACCCATCGACGCGCGCCCTTCAGGGTTCGTCGTAAACGCAACCTGACATTCTTTCGCAACTTTGGGCAACACTTCTGTCTCGACAAACGTCGTGTATTTTTCCGAGACCGTATCGTACTCCAACCCGCGCTCACTTCCCGGCCCATCCCCGCCACCGGAACTCAACAACACCGCGATCAGCGCCGGGACTTTCTTCTCAGCGATCAAGTTATCCAAAATCTTCGGCAACGTCCCTCGATAATCCATCCCGTCGTGAGCGACAATAAACGGAGCCACCGTCCCAGCTTTGTAATGCGCCGGAATATAGACCGCCACTTTGCGCTGATAAGGCCCTTTGACGCCAGGATACAAAGCGCTGTCCGTAGACTGCATCACAAACTCACGCAGCTCCCCTTTTGGAACATCCGAGCGCACCGTTAATTCAGGCGATTCCAAATAAGGCGGACGCATGCGAACATCCCCTTCGCCCGGCCCGGCGACATCAGCAGCGCGAAGATAACCAGTAGCCACAACAGCGCAAACCAGCAGCGCATCGATCACGAAACGTAGTTGAGTCATGTACAAAAATGCTCCGAATCAAGAGCCGCGCACGTCAGTAAGCGGTAAAATCCCAGGCGATCAATTTAACATGAACCAAGATGCGAAGCATGCCCTCGAACCTCACTTCTTCGGCGCAAATTTCAACTCACCCATATCCGTCGCCGCACCCGCTTTGATTTCAACGTCAATCGCTTCCTGCTTCAAATAATTGCCGAACGATTCATGCCAAATGTTGACCTTATACTTGCCCGGCGGGAGGCTCTTAATTTCAAACGTCCCATCCGTATCGCTGATTGCACAATAGCGCGGATCGTGGCACAGAATAAACGCTTTCATCCAGCCGTGAACATCGCATTTGACTTCGATCAAATCAGGCTCTTTCAGCCATTGGCCTTTATATAACGCATCCTTTGTCACAGCGAAATTCTGAGCCGGGTCATTCGAATCGTAAGGCGTGGTGTGGATGTTATGAAGGATGCCGTCGGGATTCAGAATATTCAAATCAACGCCCGGCGGAACCGTCACAATATGCGGAGAGAAGCGGCAACCCTTTTGAGTAAGCGTATACGCCGGTTCGAGCGGCGGAGCATTCTTGGGTGTGATGTCCATGATGCGGATGACGACCCATTTCAGGCCGCTTGTTGCAGGATCAACGATGAGCGATTCGTCGGGGACGGAGTTGCATTTGCAATCAGCAGCCGCGTTGAGCGGAATCTGTTTCACGCCTTGTATCGGCACCGGTCCGTTGTATTTGGCGACACCTTTCAACGATCCGCTCACGCCGGGTTTGGCGGGCGGATTGTCTTCCACCAACGCTTCGGGTTTGGGAGCGACTACGGGCGGGATCACGACCGGTATGACGGTCGTCGTCGGAGTCGTGACGACAACAGTAGGCGCCGTCGTCGTGGTTGAAAATCCAACGACGAGCAGCAGACCAATCAAGACGATGACGATGATAATTGGTTTCATACGGTCGCTCCATTCTTTCGGATTGTGAACGAAAAAAAGTCAGCAGCAATGACCCCGTAAAATACACCGGGGGCAGCGCGACGCATGCCCCCGGTAAAACTTTTTACGTTTCACGACACGGTTACTTCTTGGGCTGGAATTTCACATCGCCCAAATCGGTCGCGGCACCCGCCTTGATTTCAACGTCAATCGTTTCCTTCTTCATGTAGTTGCCGAAGGATTCGTGCCAGATGTTGACCTTGTACTTGCCAGCCGGAACGTTCTTGATTTCAAACGTGCCATCAGCGGCGCTGATCGCGCACGTGCGCGGATCATGGCAGAGAATGAAGCCCTTCATCCAGCCATGAATGTCGCACTTGATCTCGACCAAATCAGCGTCTTTCAGCCACTTCGCTTTGTACGTCGTCTGAGTCGCGACGGCAAAGTTCTGCGCCGGATTTTCCGAATCGTACGGCGTGGTGTGGATGTTGTGCATGACCTTTTCTGGATTCAACACTTCCAGATCCGTGCCCGGCGGAACGATGACGATATGCGGCGTGAACGTGCAGCCCTTTTGGTCGATTTCGAACGGCTTGTCAGCCTTCGGCGGAGCGCCTTCCGTCTTCGCATCCATGATGCGGATGATCGCCCACTTCAGACCCTTCGTGGCTTTGTCCACGACCATCGATTCATCGGCAACACCTTTGCCTTCGCATTTGCATTCGGCCTTTTTGTCGGCCGGAATTTCCTTGATCTTCGGCTCGGGAACGTCGCCGTCGAGTTTGACCGTACCCTTCAAACTGCCGCCGTCAGCTGCGAAACCACAGAACGACATGGCGAGCGCCAACATCGGGAGCATTGCAATTTTCTTCATCACGTCTGAATCCTTTTCAAAAATGGATGTCGTAGAGCCGAAATCTGTTCGGCTCATGAAGTCTGATTGAAGTGAATCGAACAGACTTCGGCTCTATCTTACGCAATTACTTCTTAGCTTCAAGCATCTTGATCTTGATGTCTTTGAACTGAATCGTCATCGGGGGACCCGCATGCATCTGCAGAGCGATGAGGCCGTCCGCCTTACCTTTGGGGCTTTCGTCGGTCAAATCGGTCGTCACCACGCCGTTGATGGAGTAGACGATGTGCGTGCCATCGGCCACCACAACGCAATCATTCCATTCGCCAACCGGCTTGATGGCCTTCTTGATATCAGCTTCCGGCATGGCCAGTTTTGCATCGGTGCGCTTATTATCTTTGTCCCAGACGGTCTTTTCACCGCGCTTGCTCATGATGCCGCGACCGCCGGCAACTTTGCCTTCGCAGTAAATGATGCCCGTGTAGCCGTTACTCGGATCGGTGTCGGCCTGATAGCCACCGACATGCAACATCGCCGGATTGTCAATTTCGCCGCGGAACTGGACGCCGGAATTACCCGTCTTGGTCACCCACTTGAAGGAGTAGCGCAGTTCAAAGTTGGCGAACTTTTCAGGATGATCCTTGGACGCAATCAGAATGGCGTCGGACTGGCGCTTGTTGGGCTCAAGCAGTTTGCACGTCAGCGCACCCTCTTCGACAATCCAGCATCCTTCAAGACCGAGCCACTCGGAGGTGTCCTTGCCATTGAACAACGAAATCCACCCGTCAGCTCCGGCGACCGGCATCGCAACCTTCGGCTTGTCTTCAGCGCGGACAGATACAGCCACAACACACAGCGCCAGAATGGCGGCGAACAAAGAGAAACGTTTCATGCTATTCCTTTCAAGTAGTACGACACAAATAGAGACGATAAAAATCGCAACGTATTCACCGACTGTGAACTGCTTTTCAGCCCCGAAGGGGCGGCATAATGTAGCCCAGGGCGTAAGCCCTGGGTCTGGGTGTAATGTGAATTGAGAGCCCCAACGGGGCGGTATAAATTGTAGGGGCGAATGACGCGCCAACAAGTTATGTCGCCCTTTCAGGGCTTAAACAATTCTCGCATCGATTCCCAGGGCTTACGCCCTGGGCTACATTATGCCGCCTCTTCGAGGCTGAATTTATGACGACCCTTCGAGGCTCACTGCAAACAGCCATAGTTTACTTCAACAACTTGCGCAGGAACTTCAACCCGTCGCGCGCCATTTCGTCCTGGGACGGAGCCAACTTGCGCCAAATCGCGGCGGCAGCGGCGATGGTTTTGCATTCCGGCGTGAACGATTCAATCGTGGCGTCGCCCTTGTAATCGACTTCCTTGAGCGCCTTCGCGACTTGCTTCCAGTCAATCAATCCCGTGCCCGGCGTACCCCGGTCGTTCTCGCAGACGTGCAAGTGAACGAGGTGTTTGCCGGCGGTCGTGATGGCTTCGTGGAAACTCTTTTCTTCGATGTTCACGTGGAACGTGTCGAGATGAATTCCAACGTTCGGCAAGCCGACTTCGGTCACAAACTTCAGCGCCTGTGCGGACGTGTTGATCAAATCAATTTCAAAGCGGTTGATCGGTTCGACGCCGAGCGTGACCCCGTGATCAGCGGCCATTTTGCCGGCTTTCTGAACGCCCTTGACGGCCTGATCCCATTCCTTCTTGCGCTGCTTGTCCGGCACTTGGCGGCGCTTGCCGACGGACGAATACATAGGTCCGCCGAGGACCGTCGCACCGACCGCTTTGCACAGCTTCAACGCGGACTTGATGTACGCGAGGCTGCCGTTGCGGTCAGCGGCGCTGTCCGAAGACAAGTCGCGACCCGGGCCGAACGCTCCGCAAATAATCGGGCGAATGTTCGCCTTCTTGAACGCTTCCGCCGCTTTCGCGGGCGTCACGTGCGCGGGATCTTCGAGCGGCAGTTCGAACGTGTCGAACCCGAAATCCTTCGCCTTCTGAATCAGGCCCAGCGTGTCGTCCGTGAAGGGCGACGTCCAGACCCACGAGTTAATACCGATCGGAATGGCCATGTGTTCTGCTCCTGTTTGACGTTGTTGTTCCCCCCTCGCCCCTTGGGGGAGTGGGGC
>JBAXUS010000280.1:0-6670 GCA_037129555.1 Planctomycetota bacterium | reverse complement strand
CGTGCCTCCCGTCAAAGAATGCTACCTCAAGATCGCGTCCGTCAGCAAAGTCTTCTTCGGCACTGGCGGTCGCCCGGATTACGAAGCCCTGCGCGACGTCTCACTGGCGATTGAAGAAGGCGAATTCATCTCGATCATCGGCCACTCAGGCTGCGGCAAGAGCACGTTGATGAACATGCTCGCCGGCCTTGATCAACCGACGCAAGGCGGTATTTTCGTCGATGGAATTAGAATCACTGAACCGGGCCCCGACCGAGGCATCGTCTTCCAAAACCATTCGCTCTTACCGTGGTTGAACGTGCAACAAAACATCGAAATGGCCATCGCGACCGTCTTCCCGGATCTGCCCAAATGCGACGTAGCTCAACGCGCGCGCAACCAGCTCGAACGCGTCGGCTTGAGCAAGCACATGCACAAAAAGCCATCAGAGATTTCAGGCGGCATGAAGCAACGTGTCGGCATCGCACGAGCCTTCGCGATCCAACCCAAAGTGCTGCTCTTAGATGAACCCTTCGGAGCGCTCGACGCCTTGACACGCGGCGTCATGCAAGACGATTTGATGAACCTCTGGGAACAGGAACGCAAAACCGTCGTGATGATCACCCACGACGTGGACGAAGCGATATATCTCTCCGACCGCATCATCCTGATGAGCAACGGCCCTGCAGCCCACATCGGCGAAATCGTCAACGTCACACTCCCTCGCCCGCGTTCCCGCGAAGCCATGCTCGACAACCCCGAATACGACCGCATCCGCAAACACCTGCTCCACTACCTCGCGCATCGGAGCGACCACCGCAACCTCGCCAAAGCAAGTTAACGCCCCTATACCCCCATCCCGAAGGGATGGAAGCCATTAGCCGGTGGTCGAGGCCGTACCCGGCCGATACCACCGGAATAAATCCCCGCCTACCACGCATCCCGAAGGGATGCCAGTAACTAGCGCTCAACACGATTCACGACCATCTTTTTCTACGCCGAAGGCGTTACATATTCCAGCCAAGGGTTGTGCCGCAAAGCGGCGCTACCCTAGGTCACGTTACGCACATATACAATTACGCTGAAAGCGTTATGTAGCTGCTTTCTATTAATTTTAAAATCAATCTATTCAATCTGAAAGTGTGCGGTACTCTGTTTGCCACATTAAACCGCATGGATGTGGTTGAATACCATGTTAGGCATCGTCACCATGACAACACGTGCAAACCATTGTTGCCCGATTTGCCACCATCCTGTCGGTGCGGGGCGATGGTTCTGGCGTGCTTGGATTTGGGCGCGGTGGAATTGTGGTTCATGTGGGTCGCTTTTGCGCTTCGACTTTGGCAGGCGCTTGTTGTTTGCTTTGTTTTTTGGGGTAATTTTAGTAACGGCCTTTGGAATTGCGGCTGCTTGCATGTTGCTTCAAATTTCTCCTTGGATTTGGACCATTCCACTCCTTGCCGCCTTCATTTTCGCTTTTGCTTTTCTGGTCCTTAACGGCGACCGGGTCGTCGAGGCCACACCGAGCTCAAAGAACGGTTCACAGGCACCGCTAAATAATGTCCAACCAAACGCTACAACGGGGCTTCAAATGCAGGCTACCATGACAAAATGTATCCGAGTCGAAGGTTCGCCCGGCTTCCAATGCAACGGAGGCGATGTCATCGTGAGCCAAAGTGAAGGGCAGGCGAGCGTCACGACTCCAAATGTCATCGTACATTGCCACGGGGTTCTCATAACTCGCTTCGGTTATCCAAACGACGAAGCATTGGCGGGCGACCCACTTTACCCGACAGGACTCAAGTTCTACGACGTGGTGGAGGTTATCAATTCGCCGTGGCTTCGTGACATCAACGATCGTAACCGGACCCGATTCCCGAACTTCAGAGGCTACGCCCACAAGCACTATTTCATGGCGTTCCATGATTCTTCTTTCGAGGTACTGTGCAGCAGCATTACATTCGACAGCATTGAACCCTGCGAAATCGCCTAACCATGCGCAGCAGTAAGCAGCGTGAAGCCGTCGCGATTGCATCCCGACGCACCTCCTAAGCACGCTTGTGTTTGTTATTAATGCCCAGACGTATAAAGTAAAACCCATTCGAAATTCGTCTCTACTTTTAAAATGCCGCGACCAAATGAAAGCATCAAACCCATGCGATTCATTTTCCATCTATTATGGCTATCCGGCCTTGGAATCTTGTTATACGCCGCATTGAGTTATGCTAGTCACTCAATGCCGTACCAAGACCCAACACCCGAACTGCTGGCAATTCAGCGCGGCCAGCTTGAAACCGTGAAGCTCGTCGCTATCGGTGGCTTTGTGATTTTCGCAGCTGGTATTTTATTGCTCATGGGTCAAAAAAAGCAGACTCCCACACTAGAGTGATTTCAGATCGACCGTTTTCCCCTATAAAAATCCGATGCCAGTAGTAGCATCCGTTCTTCATGTAGGCGTTCGAGAGTCGTCAACGCATGATCGTAAAAATATAGAAAATAACAATTAATCGTTTACATGCATACGAGTCTCTCCATGAAAACCATTCGTTTCGGCATCATCGGTTGCGGTCTCATGGGACGCGAATTCGCCTCAGCTGCAGCGCGCTGGTGTCATCTGCTGGACCTCGACGTCCGCCCCGAAATCGTTGCCATCTGCGACAAAAACGCGGACCTCTTCGGCTGGTATAAAAAGAATTTCCCGTCGATTCAATTCTATACAGGCGAGCATAAAGAACTCCTCGCGCGAGCCGATGTCGATGCCGTCTACTGCGCCGTCCCGCATAATCTTCATGCCGATATTTACGAAGACATCATCCGCGCCGGGAAGCATCTGCTCGGCGAAAAACCGTTCGGCATTGACGCATCAGCAAACCAGCGCATCCTCGCCGCGATCCAAGCGCATCCCAACATCTTCGTGCGCTGCTCGTCTGAATTCCCCTACTTCCCCGCCGTGCAACGCATCGTCTCCGCAGCACGAGCGAAAAAATTCGGAACGATCCTCGAAGTTGAATCCGGCTTCCATCATTCCTCCGATCTCGATCCCAACAAAGCGATCAACTGGAAACGCATGATCCGCTTCAACGGCGAATACGGCTGCATGGGCGACCTCGGCATGCACACGCTGCACGTGCCGTTGCGCCTCGGCTGGGTGCCCCAGGACGTCCGAGCGATGCTGGTCAAAGTCGTCACCGAACGCCCCGGCAAAGACGGTAACATGGAACCGTGCGAAACATGGGACAACGCGATTCTCCAATGCCGCACCCGCGACACGCTGGGATCAGGCGACGGCAGTATCTTCCCCATGACGATCACGACCAAACGCATTTCCCCTGGCGACACTGACAACTGGTTCCTGAAAATAAAAGGCACGCGCCTGTCGATGGAATTCTCCACGAAAGAACCGAAGACCATCAAGTGGATGGAGTACACGCCCGGCGGCGAGCAGGCGTGGAAGAGCGAGGAAGTCGGCTACACCGCGCCGTTCAAAACAATCACCGGCCACATCTTCGAATTCGGTTTCACCGACGCGATTCTGCAAATGTGGGCGGCGTTCTGCGTCGAACTCAGCAGCGGAATCAGCGCTGTTCCGTTCGGTTGTGTGACACCCGACGAGACCGTCGTCAGCCACAAACTCTTCACCGCCGCACTCGAATCCCAACGCAAAAACGCGGTCGTCGAATTGTAAAAAGTAGAGCCGAATTTCATTCGGCTCGGAGTGTCACGAATCGCATAGGGTGCATCACCGGACTTACAGTTGCCGTTCCCTCTCCCCTTGAGGGAGAGGGCGGACGAGCGTACTTGCTCGCCGGGTGAGGGGTGGGCGTGGATAAATAAAACGTGCTGGGATTAATCAACGGTTACCCCTCACCCCGCGAGACGGAACAGCTGTCTCGTCGGCCCTCTCCCCCAAGGGGAGAGGGAAACGGAGACGAATCGCAAAAGCCGAATAAAATTCGGCTCTACAACGCCATCAATTTTGCAATCGCCTGCTTGTGTATCGCCGCCCACGCCGCCCGTTTTTCAAGCGGCAAATCTGACGCGTCAGAATCCGCAATCTGTCTCAGCAACGCGCTTCGTCGTCTTGGCAGCACCAGCGTGCGCGTCAATTCTTCAACGCGCCGTCGCACCGTTTCAACGCCTGCATCCGTGGAATCGCACGCCGGAAGCAGCTTCGTTTTCAACTCCCCATCCGGGCGCGAACGAGCCTGTTCGCGCATCGCCGCAAGCACCTTTTCAAGCCGCGCGATCCGCTCCGGCAATCCCGACGCGCCGAACGGCGACGCTTGAACATGTCCGACCGATTCCGCTTCGCTCTTCAACGCGTTTTGTAAAAACCGCATCCGCGCACATGACGCCAGCATATTCGCCGGATCAAACCCCAGCTTTAAAAGTCGCTCGCGATTGTCCTCATAAATCCCGGAAAATCCGTCGCGCGAAAACAACGTTCGCGGATCGCACGTGTCGATTTGATTGAACACAAATACCGTCGTCTTCGCCAACTCCGGTCGCTTGCGCAAAAGTTTCAGCAGCCAGCTTTCGCATTCGTAGCGCTGAGGCAACGACAACACCATCAACACATCCGCGCGCGACGCTTGATTCAAAATCAAATCCTCGCGACGAGCGTTGTGAAGAGCCGGGATCCACGGTGTGTCCACGACAACCGGTGCGCCCAATCCATGGCCTGGATGCCAGCCCGTTTCGCGCACGACCTCGACATGCTCCAACGCCATCAACCGCCCGGTCCCGGCCAGCCGACCATCCTCGCGACGCCGTCCCATCAAATTCTCGCGCCGCTCATCCCAGCTCGCTTCGACTTCCGCGCCCGGTTGATACTCAGAAGAATCAATGAACTCCAAATAGTTTTCGAGCTGCTCCATCTCATCCGTCAGCGGCTCGTACAACACCTGCAAATCCGGGCGCGTCGAATACAACCGCCGCGCTTCACCCGCCACGTACCTAACACGATTCTCCGGTGTCATCTCGTCCAAACGAGGTAACTCGACACCATGAATCGCTTCGAGCATTTCGGTGAGCCGGTGACAGGCGAGACCCTTCAACGCAAATAAAATCGCCGCGTCGCGTCCTAGCCATTTCAACACGATGCGCCGATCCGCTTCATCCGAACGCGGCACACGAATCAACGTATTCGTCTGAGTGCAATCGCGCACCGCCGTCGGCAGCAGATCGGAATCGCCCCACAGCGCGCTGACGAAACTGCTTTTCCCGACGCTACACAGCCCCGACACGAGCACTCTGAAATCGCGTGCGGCCAAGCGCTGTGCCGCCTGTGACAAGTTGGCGGCGACGTCCGCGTGAGTGCCTTCAAGCAACGCGGCTGCGTCGGTGGCCAATGCAATCGTTTCGTCCATGGCGCGAATGCTAATCCAAACCGCGCCTCATTCCCACGTCAGACACTGCAATTTCCCGGGCGAACGAACGATGATCCGCGTCGGCGAAACCGGCATCGGTGCGCTCCAACTTTCGCCTGGCGCGTCCGGCGCGGGGTACGCGGCGAGAACTTTCAGCGTCTCGCCTTTGATGTCCACGAACTTCATCGCGCCATCATGTAGCCGGCAGATCAACACATCGCCCCACGCGAGCAGCGCACAATATTGCCCATCCATCGCGAGCTTCGAAAGCAGCTTTCCATCCGCCGCATTGAGGCACATCAACTCGTAAACGTTGTGCAAATAAATGCGCCCATTGACGCAAACCGGAGTCGACAAATCGCCGCCCGAATCAACGCGCCACGCTTCCGAACACGTCGCCGCTCCGGGCAGAATGTTCAACGCGACTGTTGCCTCCAGACTCGTGATCAGCAGTTTGTTGTCACCGAGCAGCATCGGCATCGACGAATTCCCATCTCCGCCGCCGCGCACCGGAAACGAAAACGCAGGCTTAAACGCGTCGCCCTCTTTCTTATACGCCACCATGTCGTCATACAACATCGTGGCGATGCACGGCAACCCACTTGCAGTGAACGGTAAAAACGTGCTGTACCCCGGCGCAGCAGTCACATGCTCCCAAGCCGTTGAACCGTCTCTCGTTTTAAGCCCCAGCACTTTCCCGTTCTTCTTGTCACCAATCGCGAAAACAAGTGTGTCTGCCGTCCCGAAAACAGGCGACGCCGCAATGCCATACGACTGCCCCAAGGGTCCCGCCTTCCACTCCGACGGAAGGTCGCGCCTCCAATTTTGCTTGCCACTTTTCGCGTCTAAACACATCACCGTTCCGGTCAGTGAATGAACAAAAAGCAAACCGTAAGGCGACACCAGCGGAGTCGGCGCAGGATCGTGCGTCTGCGACTCCTTAAACGTCGCCGTTGCAGTGCGCCACATCGCCTTGCCAGTCGCAAGATCATACGCGACAATCAACTCCTCTTTGTCCGAACGTTGCTGCAAAAACACATACGTGCCATCCGTAATTGGCGACGAAAACCCAGCCCCGATGTTCGCCTCCCACACCACCTTCAACGCCTTCGGCCACGCGGCGGGTGGCTGCATTGTGATGCGAACGACACCATCATGTTTCGGTCCGCGAAAGGCCGACCAAGGAACAACCGTCTCGCCTCCGAACAAGCTTGCGCACAGAACGCTGAATAAAAGAATCAACACTGATGAAGATAGTTGAAAGGTCATAGTTTGAGTTCCTGATGGAATCTAATAATGTCCGCTGAATACGAAGACGCGGG
>JBAXUS010000028.1:0-44104 GCA_037129555.1 Planctomycetota bacterium | reverse complement strand
CTTCTCGGGGCGGGGTCAGCGTGGGGCGTGTGGGCGGCGGAAGTCGTACAAGACCAATGAGCGTCCGCGCCCAGGCATCAGCCCCGATCTGTTCAATCATTTTCTCCTGGACAGAGCTGTGTTCATGTCGCTGGATGAACTTGGCCCGGCGCTGCCGACGCTGGAGCGGGTGTTGATCCCGTGCCAGCCGGGGAGAGAATTGAAAGACGCCTACGACAAGATCGACGAGGAGCTTCGGGACGCCATCAAGAGCCGCGTGCATGGAAAAGGCCCGCCGGGATTGGCGGCGACGCGGGTGCAGGCTCTTGACGCCTACCTCGACAAGCCGACGGGGTGGTCGCCGATCACCGCGCCGGCATACGATGAAAATGGCCAGCGCTGCGGGACGGAGGCCGTGGCGTGGCCAGCCGATCTTGGCGATGACCACACCGGCAGCAAGGACATGAAGCTGCTTGAAGTGGTTCAGGGGGAATTGGGGGAAGGTCGGCGGTGCGCGATCTACCCACAGTTCACGGGCGTCCATGATGTCCGCCCGAAGCTGCTGAAACTCCTGACCGACGCCGGCGTCAAAGCGCTCGTCATGCCCGACACGGTGAAACCTGAAGCGCGTGAAGATTGGATTGAAAAGCACATGGCCGAGATGGACGTGCTGATCTGCCATCCAAAAAGAGTGATGACCGGTTTGGATTTGGTGCAATTCCCGTCGCTGATCTGGTATCAGACCGGCTACAGCACACACGTCCTCCGCCAAGCCAGCGCCCGCGCTCGCCGCCCGATCCAGACGCAGCCGTGCAAAGTTTTCTTCCTCTATTACAGCGGCACGATCCAGGAGCAGGCGCTCGCGTTGATGGGTGAGAAGGAAGCCGCATCACAGGCGCTGGAGGGCACGTTCGATACCAACGCACTGCGCGCCATGATGAACGGCGGCAAGGACGACGACATCATCGCCGCGTTGGCAAATCGGCTGGAAAGCGGGCAGGTCGATGCGAAGGCAGCCTGGAAGGTTGCAGCGCCGAAACCTGCTGCATCTCGACCGAAGCTGGTGAAACAGAAGACGATCAAGCTGCAATCATTTGAACGGGCGCGGGCACAGGGATTCTTGTTCGACCTCATGCCCGACACCGCAGCCGCCTGCGCGGCGGCTGGAGAATAACCACAATCACAGAAAAGGAGGAATCATGCTGCCCACCAAAGTGATCTCAACGATCATGACTGGCGTGCTCATCGGCGTCGCCGAAGCACTGATCGACGCCATTGGAAAGAAGAAATAGCAAGTACTGTTACGCGTAACAGTATTCTTTTTTAAGGCTGACATCTTTCTGGGGATCGGGCGCGAAGGTGGCGCCCGGTCTCATTACGCTTCTTTACCTATCCGCGATCCGTCCGCACACCAAGCCGGACTGTGCAAAACTAAAATTGAAGCCGGGTGGGGTTACGATTGGTTAGACGGGAATTTCTCTCGTCAAAACCCCGCTGCGGAACTCGTCATGGTGGTTCGCAGCTTTTCAATGGAGGACAATCCCATGAAAGACAGAAACATCATCAAGGCAGCAGTGACGGTGGCGACGACGGCGTTGGTGGCGTCGGTGGCACCTGGCACGGTGACCCTGGAGCAGTCCAAGAGCGCTATGGACGCCGCCCAGAAACAGGCCGTCGAGTCGAAGTTGAAGCTGAGCCAGACGACCGACGCCGCAGCCAAGGTGCTGGCCGAAGCCGACTACCAGAACAAGTTCGCCGCGTTCGGTGCTGCTACGCTCCGCCACCGC
This sequence comes from Planctomycetota bacterium, assembly GCA_037129555.1. Classification (GTDB taxonomy): domain Bacteria; phylum Planctomycetota; class SZUA-567; order H5-PLA8; family H5-PLA8; genus JANXLS01. Next base: position 42,338 of record JBAXUS010000028.1, on the reverse strand, counting down.
GACATGCTCAAAGTTGACGCCCAGTTGGATCAGACCATCGACGACTGCGCAGTGCAGCTCGGCGAGTCGATTCCGGCGAACGCGCCGAGTGGGTTGTTGAGCGACAAGCTCGCCGCCAAAGGTTCCTGGTTCAGCCGCGTCTTCTAAGGCGCTGCTGGGCCATGAGGGAACACGCGCATCCTGCGCGTTTCCTTACCTATCAGTGACAACAGTCGAAATTTGGTGGTGTCACGGCGGATCACGTTAGCCTGTATATTAGGTATAGACGAAGCCGATTTCATAGCACAGCCCCTACCCGGATCGATACATGTGAACAACAGAGGTCAGACCGAAAAAAGGCGAGTTGCCCAGCGCCTACCTCAGTACCACGGATAAAGTTGAGGAGGAACCGTAGTAAGTTGTACAACACGGAAAGTTCTGAAGCTGCCAATTCGTTAAAAACAAGCGCACTCTATTTTTCTTCCGCAGCATTTGTTACGGTTAGGCTTAATGGGCTTCATAACTCTGAGGAATGACAATATGTCCCGACATCGCAACACCCTAACGCTCGATCCGGTTTCACGTGACGAACTCGACGGGCTAATCAGTTCACCAAGAACTCCGGCTGCTCTGTATCGGCGGGGACTGGCAATCTGGCTTTTGGCGGAAGGTGTATGTCCCGGCGAAGTGGCCAGGTTGGCGAGACTGCACCGGGTTAATGTTTTTCGCTGGGCACGCCGATTTCGAGATCAGGGTATCGCGGGCCTCCATGACCGTACGCGGCGGCGTAATGCTCGGCCGCAAATTGTTGCGGCACCAAATTCCAATGGTCAAGAAAGCCCTGGAGAATCGCCTCTCGTGGCATTGTTGCGGCAGATTTAAGAGCAGAATACCATTTATGGCCTGGAAGAAGTGGCGGGGTAGTATACTTGCATCGGGAACTGAGTGACTTGGAGCAGGGCCGCCCACGCACTACCTCCGATCCTATGGAAAAGTGGAGGTTGGGCCTATATAGACGCCAATCAAGTGGTGGCGAAAAAGTCGGGCTCAGCGCTCGGCAGAAGGCGCTCGACCGTTCCGGTGTATTTCACTCAGGCGCCATCGTCCAACCGACAACTCTGAGACTACCCTTAATGCGATACTCCATTGTCCCGCTGATCTTGGTCGCGCTTGCCGCCGCCACCTTCAATGTCAGTCACGCCGGCGAGGCCCCAGCGCGTTCGAATGTCCTTTTCATTGCCGTGGATGATCTGAGGGATTGGGTCGGTTATCTCGGCCGCAACCCGCAGACGAAGACGCCCAACATTGACCGGCTGGCAGCGCGAGGAGTCGCGTTCACGCGGAGCTACTGCGCCGCACCGGTCTGTAATCCATCTCGCGCGGCGCTGATGAGCGGTCTGCGCCCGTCGACCACCGGCGTCTATGAGAATAACAACGACTGGCGGACAGTGATCGGTGAAGACAAAACGCTGACCACAACCTTCCGCGAAGCCGGGTATTTCGTCTGCGGTGCCGGCAAGATTTACCACGAGGCTTATCCACGGCGCAGCGAGTGGGACGACTACCTTGACCGCAAGGGCAAAGGCAAAAGTGACCCGCAGCCCACGGCAGATCAAAGCCCCGGCGTCGGCGGCATTCGCTTCGCGCCGATTGATTGTGCAGATGCTGACCTGGTTGATTTTCACATTGCTGACTACGGCATTGAGCAACTCGGCAAACCACATGACAAGCCCTTCTTCCTGGCCGTCGGACTTCACAAACCGCACATGCCCTGGTACGTGCCGAAGAAGTATTTCGACATGTTCCCGCTCGACAGCATCAAGCTGCCGCCATATCTCGAAACCGATCTGAATGATGTTCCGGCCGCAGGCGTGAAGATGGCCACGCGTAGCGGCGATCACGACAAGATCGTGAAGGCGGGTAAATGGAAAGAGGCGATCCAAGGTTACCTGGCCGCGACGGCCTACACGGACATGAACATCGGCCGCCTGCTCGACGCGTTGGACAAATCAAAGTACAAGGACAACACAATCATCTGCTTCTGGTGCGATCACGGCTGGCATCTCGGCGAGAAGAATCATTGGCGCAAGTTCGCGCTGTGGGAAGAAACCACCCGCGCGCCGCTGATCTTCGTCGCGCCGGGCGTCACCAAGACCGGCGTCTGCGAGCGCACTATAGACTTCATGAGTATCTATCCCACGCTCACCGATCTCTGTGTCATCCCGACGCCAGCGCATGTACAAGGCAAGAGCATCCGCGCGCTGCTCGCCGATCCGAAAGCCGCGTGGGAACAGCCCGCGCTGACCACGTACCTGTTCAACAACCACGCCGTGCGCAGCGAAGGCTGGCGGTATATCCGGTACGCCAACGGCGACGAAGAACTCTACGACGAAAAGAACGATCCCAACGAGTGGGCGAACCTGGCGGGCAAGACAGAATTCGCGGACAAGAAAACGGAATTGCGCAAGTTCATGCCGACAGTAAATCACGCAGACATCGGTGGCCGGGGTAGTGCAGAGAAGTGAGGTGCCGGCAAATAGTGCGCATAATGGGAGGCCCCCGGTACTACCGGGTATAGGGAAACCCCTCCCTCGCACACGCGATAAGTCGCGCGCGCGAGGCGGCTAAACTCTGCGCAACAGCCGTTCGTCAGCGAATCAAAATCGGCTATCGCTACTGCGTTGTGCGCATATCTTTGCATTTTGAACAACCGCGACTACACTCATTCTAAAATCAAATGCATAACAACATACAAGGCATCTGGACATGAATGACCAGGATGGCTACTTGTTCTCGACGCAAGTCCCTGCCGGTCTGAGTCCGAGCTTGCTCAAGGCTCTTACTCGCCATTCCACCGCCAATGACAGCGTGGCGATCGTCGAGCTCGAACCCAGGCTCGACGGCTATCTTGCGACGGTTCGCGAAGTCGCGAAAATCAACTGTTTCGTCAATTTGAAATTGGCAGAAGCGATCTACGAACGACTGCAACGAATTGTCGCACACCGGGACTCCATTTCCTCCGACCGGCAAGCGTGGTGTGTCGGGGCGATCTGTTATTTCCTTGCCGATGACGACGAGGAACCGGACTTCGCGTCTCCGGTAGGATTTGAAGACGACGCTGAAGTCCTGAACGCTGTTTTACGATTCGTCGGCAAGCCAGATTGGTGCATCCGACCCGAGGATTTCGACAATGCCTGAACAAGCGGTGCTTGCACCTGGTATGCGCGTCATGTGCCGCGACTCGGAGTGGATCGTAAACCGTGTCCAGCCCGCAGACTCGCTCCACAAATACTCCGCGGTTCATTGCACGGGCACCGATGAAATGGTGCGCGGCCACGAAGCCATGTTCCTGACTCAGATCGATACGCTCGAGCCGGTCGATCCGCGGCAAACCGTGCTCCGCGAAGACAAATCTCCGGGATTCAAATTGGCGCGCCTCTTCCTGGAAGCGCAGTTGCGTCAGACGCCCGCAACCGGCACCGATCCTGACCTCGACGGGCTGGGCGCGTTTACGCCGATGAAGTATCAGATCGACGCGGTAAGCCGAGCACTTCTGCAAATGCGCCCGCGCCTGTTGCTCGCCGATGCAGTTGGGTTGGGCAAAACGATCGAAGTCGGCATGATCCTGACTGAACTTGCGCGCCGTGGCCGGGCAAAACGAATCCTAGTCCTAGCCAAAAAGTCGATGCTCACGCAGTTTCAATCCGAACTGTGGAACCGGTTCGCGATTCCACTCGTCCGACTCGATTCCGAAGGCATCGCGCGTTTGCGCCTGCGCATTCCAGAGTCCAAGAACCCGTTTGAAGTCTACCCCCGTGTCATCATCAGTATCGACACGCTCAAGGACATAGGCCGTTATCGGCATTTCCTGGAGCACACGCGCTGGGATGTGGTCGTTATCGACGAAGCGCATAACGTCGCCGGTGCCAGCGTCCCGGTACGGCACCTGAGCCACCGGTTGGCGCGGCTACTATCATCTAAAACCGACAGCCTGCTGCTCACCACTGCGACGCCGCACAATGGCAAGCGCGAGACCTTTGGCCGGCTGATTTCCCTGCTCGACCCGTCTGCGATTCCCGATCCGCGTTTACAGGAGTATTCCGCGCACGACATCAGCTCCTTCTTCCTGATGCGATTCAAAGAGGACATCCGCGGCGAAGCCGGAGCGCAGTTCGCCGAGCGCCAGGTCGTACCGTTGGGCAAAACGAGTTGCGACGCGTCGCCGGATGAAGAGAACGTCTTCCAAGCACTGGCGGATTTGCGTTCGAAGATCAACAGCCACGAAATCGAAACCGACGCCCTCGTTCAATACGGCCTGTATAAGTCGTTCCTCTCTAGCCCGGAAGCCGCTCGCAGCACCGTCCACACCCGGTTGCGAACGCTGAAGGACCGCAAGAACGCGAGCGGTGAACGGTCCCATCTCGAACGCCTGGAGAAGCTACTGGCCGGGATGAGCGTCGGTGAATCGTCGCGCTATGGACTGCTCAAGCAGCAGTTGAAGGACATCGGCTGGGACGGCTCGCCCGGCAGTCCACGCGTGCTGATCTTTACCGAATCGCGTCCTACGCAGGATGCGCTGGCCAAGGCGCTGGCGCGTGATTTCCGCTTGAACTACACGGATGCGCCCGAGGATCAGCCCAACCAAGTGCTCGCCACGATCAACGGTTCGTCGCCCGACATTCATTTGATGAAATCCGTCGAAGCGTTCGGCACCGGCACCAAACCGATGCGTCTGCTCTTGGCGACCGACGTGGCGTCCGAAGGCATCAATCTGCATCACGCCTGCCACAACCTCATCCATTACGATCTGCCGTGGTCGATCATCACGCTGATTCAGCGCAATGGCCGCATCGATCGCTTTGGCCAAATGAAATCGCCGGTGCTGCGGTACCTGATGGTCAACACGCGCCAAGCCTTGCTCAAAGGCGATCGCCTGATCTTCGACAAGCTGATCATGAAAGTCGAAGAGATCAACCGTTCGACGCGCCCCGGCGAAAGCGTGCTCAAGCTGTACGACGCCGAAGAAGAAGAGCGCTTCGTCGCGCAGCAGGGCATTTTAAAAGGCGATACCGGCGTTCTCGACAAGCGCACGACCGAAGCGGGGGCGGCGGAGGCGCGCGATCTTGAAGACACCATGCTCAACGCGACGAAATTGGGCGCGAAAGAGCAGGAAGAATTGATGAAATTGTTGCTGGGCGAATCGTCGCCCGCCGCGACGCAGCCGGTTGCTTCGGGTGGGCCGTCGCGCTTCCGGTTGCTGGGCGATAAAGAATTTCTCGTCGAAGGCTACGATTTTCTTCGCGGACAGAATTCGCAGTATCAGCCGCTCGAAATTTCGGCGGGCGGACAGATGATGACGCTGACCCCGCCCGAGGACTTGCGGCGCAGACTTGGCGCGAAAGACGCCGGTGGCGACGTGATCTTCGGCGCGACGGCGATCCCGGAAGAAGCGTGGCCTACCAGCGGCATGTTCCGCCTCACCGCCAGCGTCGAACGCGTCAACCTCGCCATCCAGGCCGCGCGCAACACGTCCGGCTACTGGACGCAGGAGATGCTGTGCAGCGAACAGCATCCCGTGCTGCAGTGGATCGCCGAGCGACTGATGATGCTCATGCCCCGCGGTGAAGCGCCGCATATCCTGTCGCCGCATCTCGCGCCGGGCGAAATCTGCTTCTGCTTCATCGGGCAGGTCTGTTCGCGCTCCGGCATTCCACTCGCCGTGGACGCCCACGCTGTCTCATACCGAATGGGCGGCAAGTTCGAAGTCCGTCCGCTACGTGACGCGCTGACGCTCGCCAAAATGAAGGACTTGGCCAACGTGCCGCACACGCGTTCGACGCAGGAAGCGCAGCTGCTCGTTCACGCCGCTGTGGATAGCAGCCTGGCGCATCTGCGCAAAGTCGAGACGGATCGCGTGAAAATGCTCATGCCGCTGCTGCGCAAGGAAGAGCGCCGGCTTCGCGATTGGCGCAATCGCCGCAAAGAACTGCTGGATCAATTGCGCGAGAAATTGACCGCCGGGCATCCGCAAATTCGTGCGGGCGAAAAGCAATTGGAAGAAATGGAAACCTACTTGAAGGATCGTGAGACGAATTGGCGCGACGAATACTTTCAGGCCGCGCCGCATCCCTCCACGCGTTTGGTGCTGGTGATAGAAGGGGTGCAGAAATAAATCATGCCGCTTGATACCTGCATTCACAACGTCGGCGAGTATTACTCCGCCCATTACCTTGACACCACCTTCGCCAACGACGTGAAGGACCGGGTCAAGCGCTGGCGTGAGCAAGGCTCGCAGTCCGCGCCCGCGCGCATCGCTGCGCTGTCGACGCATTATTTCCGCGCCAAGACGCAGGCGCTCGAAGAGATCAAGCCTCAGCGCCGGGCCGACGATCCCGATGTCGCCGCGTGGCATTCCCGCGTGTTGGATGCGCTCGGCTATTCCGATCGTGACGCGGCTGACGTGGCCGTCGATGGCGGTGACGCCTTCGTTCCGACGCTTGCCCGCGTGCTGCGCTATAACCAGCCCTGGCTGGTCATTTGCGAGACCGCGTTCGCGCTTCCCGATGCAGCGCTCAAAGAAAATCAGCCCAGCGAAGACCCGTTTGAATGGGAACCGTTCGCGGCGCAGTTTGTCAGCGAGGACGGTCGCGCGCATCCGTGCCGGGGCGAATGGGCGCGCGTGATTGGGCGGCTGTTCATGAACGAGGAAGCGCCGCGCTGGGCGATGCTGCTGGCCGGGAGTTCCATTCTGCTGCTCGACCGCCACACGTATGCGCAGGGGCGTTACCTGGCGTTCGATCTCGACGACGCGTTTGGGCGCAAAGAGAAATCGTCGTTCGATATGCTCGCCGCGTTTCTGTCGGCGGAGACCCTCTGCCCTGGCGGCGCGTCCGACAGCGTGTTGCATGACACACTCGAAGAGCAGTCGCACAAATTCGCTCACGGCGTTTCGGCCAAGCTGCAGGTCGCTGTGCGCGAAGCCATCGAAATGCTGGCGAACGAATGGGCGCGCGACCGGGCCGAGCGCCGCAAGCTGAATCTCACCGAGCGGCGGCCGGAAGAATCCGGTGCGACGCCCAGCACCACCATTACCGCCGAAGACATCCGCCACGAAGCGCTGATCTTTGTCTATAGGCTGCTCTTCTGTTTTTACGCCGAAGCGCGCGGTGGCGAATTGGACATTCTGCCGATCAGCGATGACGCCTACCGCCTCGGCTACAGCCTTGAAGCGCTGCGCGATCTGGAGCAGTCGCCGCTGAATGCCGCCAGCGAAAACGGCACGTACTTTCAGCAGCATCTTCAAAAACTTTTCGAGATCATCCACAAGGGCTTTCAACCGCAAGTGGACGGCGGCGGGCTTTACGGCGGGCTGTCGCGCGCGTTTGCGATTAAGCCGCTCACCGCCACGCTCTTCGATCCGATCAGCACCCCGCTGCTGTCGCGCGCGCTGCTCACCAACCGCTGCTTGCAGCAGGTGATTCGCAAGCTGTCGCTGAGCACCGGGCCGGATGGGCGCTCGGTTGGGCGCGTCAATTATGCCGAGCTGGGTATCAATCAACTCGGTGCCGTGTACGAAGGGTTGTTGTCGTGGAAGGGCATGTTCGCTGACAAGGATTTGATTCAGGTTCGCGTCGCGCAGCAACGTGCACGCCGCCGATCTGGCGACGAAGACGATGACGTCGAAGCCGAAGAAGCTGCACCGCCTCGCGCCGGCAGTAACGAGACTGAAGCCAATGAACAGACGTGGTTCGTTCCCAAGGAACGTGTCGATGAATTCGCGCGGGACGAGGTCATCCGCACGTCCGACGGCAAGCCGCGCGTGTACCGCAAGGGCGAGTTCATCCTGCATCTCAACGGCATTGACCGCGAGCAGTCGGCCAGCTATTACACGCCCGAAGTTTTGACGCGCTGCCTGGTCGAGGAAGCGTTGCGCGAGCTTTTGAAAGATTACACGCCCGCGGATTCTGACCGCATTTTGAATCTAAAAATCTGCGAACCGGCGATGGGCAGCGGCGCGTTTTTGATCGAAGGCATCCGCCAGTTGGCGGACAAATATCTGGAGCTCAAGCAGAAGCAGCTCGGCGTGCCGATCGAACCGGCGCGCTATGCCGACGAGCACCGCCGCGTCATGCATTACCTGGCCACGCGCAACGTGTATGGCGTCGATTTGAATCCGACGGCGGTCGAGCTCGGTTCACTTTCGCTGTGGCTGGCGAGCATTCATCGCCTCCTTGTAAAGGAGGGCGAGAATGGCGGGCTGGACAAATTCGAAACCGGTGCGACACCGTGGTTCGGGCTGCGGCTGCGCGCGGGCAACAGTTTGATCGGCGCGCGGCGGGCGGTGTGGACGTGGGACCAGTTGCGGGCCGGCGAGCATGTCGGTACGGGCGCGACGCCGCGGCTGCTCAAGCCTGGCGAGGCGCGTGGCGAATTTGAAATCTACCATTTCCTGGTCTTCGATGAAGACATGGTTCCCGCGGCCAGTGATAAATTGATGAAGCAGTTCTGGCGCGTGTCGTGCGAGACGGCGGCGAAATGGATCAAGAACCAGGTCAAGCCGAAGTGGAAGGGCGACGAGCTCAAAGAAGCGGACGCGGTCTGCAATCTGATCGACAAGGCGTGGGCGGAGTATGCGCGGCGGCGGGACGAGGCGTTGGTCGCGACGGCCTGCACGGCGACGGTCTGGCCGGAACCTTCGAATAGCGACGCGGCGCTCAAGGCAGGGCCGACGCTGATGGAGCAGGAGCGCATCAAGGCATCGCTGGAAGCCGACAGCGGCGCGTTTCAGCGCATCAAGCTGCTGATGGACGCGTGGTGTGCGCTGTGGTTCTGGCCGTTGTTCAAGACGGAGGAATTGAAGTACGACGTGGGCGCGCTGCCGTCTCGTGAGGGCTGGCTGGCGTCGGCGCGCTTGCTGTTGAGCAACGAGCCGCCGGACGAAGCGAGCATCGAAATGCTGAGCGCGCGCTTCGGGATGGTGATCGCGGCGCTGCTGAAATCCAATGCCGGCGAAACGCCGGACGCTGATCAACTCAGCCACGCCGTACACTGGTTCGGCGCCGCGCGCGCCATCGCCGCGCAGCAGCATTTCCAGCATTGGGAGCTCTCGTTCCCGGAAATCCTGGGCGCCGGTGTGAACGCAGCGGCGAGGCCGCAAGGCTTCGATCTGATGTTTGGAAATCCGCCGTGGCTGAAAGTCGGCTGGAATGACGCGGTGGTGCTGGCGGAGTTGGAGCCGAAGCTGGGTGTCAAAGAAGCGCGCAGCGCAGATTACAACGGCGCGCGGAAGGAACTGCTGCAGCCGGTTGCGAATCGGGATTTTTACGCGGCACAATATCGATTGAGCGCGGGCGCGGCGGAGTTTCTTTGTTCGCGGCGGCTTTACCCTGAATTGGCGAAGGTTCAGACAAATGTTTATAAGAATTTTATTGCGCGAACATGGGGACTTTTATCGGCAAGTGGGATCTCAGGATTGCTCCATCCCGAGGGCGTCTACGATGATCCGAACGCTGGACAATTGCGCGCAAGTTATTACCAGCATTTAGTTGCGCACTACCAATTTGCCAACGAGTTCTTCCTGTTTCCCGACGTAGGTGACCGCATGGCATTTAGTATCAACATTCAAACCGGGAAAGCTCACGACGTTTCATTTCGGAACATTTCCAATCTTTACACACCCGTTACAGTCGGCAAGTGCTTTGGGCACACTGATGCGGGCGAAAGGACACCAGGGATAAAGTCCGAAAACAATGAATGGGAAACGAGAGGGCATTTCAGACGCATGGTTCAGATTGGCACAAAGGAACTCGCGCTATTCTCGAAGCTGTTTGACGAAAACCCGGGCAATCTTTTGCAGGAGCGGCTCCTTCAAGTTCACAGTCAAGAAATTCTAATTGTTTTGGATCGAATTGCGGCGGCCGAATCCAGACTTGCGGACCTCACGAACGCGTACTTTACCACAGAAATGTTTCATGAAGCTAATAGTCAACGGGAGGGCATAATTACACGGCAAGACAGCCCAAGCTTCGAGCCTCGCGGAATAGATGAATGGGTTTTCTCGGGTCCACATTTCTATGTGGGAACCCCATTGAACAAGACGCCTCGTCAACGTTGCCTCACACGTGCGGCGTACGACGATATCGATCTTTCAGCGATTGAGGAACAATATTTTCCTCGCGCCGTTTATCGTCCTGGGAATTCAAGCGGATCGCTTGCCGCTTTTCGTGAAGCCATTCCCGAATTACAGGGCACAACGTCGAGACGCATCACTGAGAAATATCGGCATCTAAATCGTCGCCGTGGTCAACCCGCGAATGAGCGCACACTTGTAGCTTGCATAATGCCTCCGGGAACTGTGCACATAGATGCAGGTTTTTCGGTCACATTTTCAGACACTTCGCAGATGGTCGCGTTTAATGGGGCCTGCACCTCAATCGTGTATGACTTCTTGCTTCGCGTGACGGGCAAAGGCGACTGTCGGCAAGACGTCATTTCGATTATGCCAATTCTGAAGGGAGAGTCTGTAACCGGTTTGATCCACCGCACGCTCCGCCTCAACTGCCTCACCACGCACTACGCCGACCTCTGGACGGAAGTGGCGACGGGGGAGATCACGCGGGATGCGTGGACCAGCGACGACCCGCGCTTGTGCCATGAGTATGAATTGCCGTGGGCGAAGTTGAACCCGAAGAAATGGGAGCGCGGCACGCCGCTGCGCAGCGACTTCGCGCGGCGCCAGGCGCTGCTGGAGATCGATGTCCTCGTCGCCCTCGCGCTGGGCCTCACGCTCGACGAACTGCTCACCATCTACCGCGTCCAGTTCCCCGTCATGCGCGGCTACGAACTGGTCGACCAGTTCGACGCGAAAGGCCGCCGCATCCCCAACACCGCCCGCAAAAGCCAGGGCGGAAAAGAATTCGCGCTGGCGTTGGCCGCATGGCGCGAGCGCGGGAACGACCCGCTCAACCCCGCCGCCCCGTCCCTGCAAGTCAGCTGGGAAATCGACAACGGCTTGCAGTCGGTGACGAAGACCTTTTACCCGCCGTTCCGAAAAGTGGACCGCGAAGCGGACTACGAGCGCGCGTTTGTGGAATTCAAAAAGCGATACGGAGGCGCGCCATGAGCTACAATCCGAACCGCAAGCCCTTTCCGCGCGGGGTATTTTTGGATCGCTTTAGCGGCGCGCGAATCCACCCGCTCGAACGCCGGAAGTACGAGCGGTATTTTGAGAATTTAAACCAGGACGGCTACCAGCACGACCTGGGCGCGCAAGACGTGTTCCTGGACAATTTCGGGCTACTGGCGGTCGAGCAGTTGAAGCCGGTTGGCTCGCCGCTCTGGAACGAGTATTTCAGAACAATTCACTACCTCCTTCTTCGTTGGGAATTGTTGAAGCATCACGTCTTCCAATTCAAGCCTTGGTGGGGAAAGAATTTCAACATCAAGACCCGCAAAGCCAATGCGGGTGAACCGCGCTCGCTTCTGCGATTCTGGGACGACGTGGATTTGTCGCGGATAGAATTCAAGGACTTCGATTTCATTGATGATCACAGCAATGGTGGGAGACAAGCCGAGTACCCCGACACGGTACTCGATGCGGAGCGGACACGGGGCGTCTTTTATCCCGATAGAAGAAAAGGGCTTATCGATGATTTATTCGCTCGTCTCGAATCGCAAAGATTGATCTCGCACCGAGAATGGAGTGCCACCGACTTCGTTCCCGAAGATTATTCCGACGCGCCAATCGGCGGACACGAGTCGTCGAAGAAGGCCGTTTTGGGTGGTGTGCCGCTGCCACCGGGTTTCCCGCCCGTCGTCGAAGCATTGAAGCTGCTGAGTCCGAAGCACGCGACGCCGGACTTGCCCACGCGCGTCGGAAACTCGGCGACCGATCTCGCGATCTACCGGCGTGTGATCCGCGATCAGGGTCAATTTGGCACCTGCACCTCCCACGCCGTGAGCGTCGGACTTGACGTGCTCGCGCAACGTCAGCGCGGCCATCGGGGCAAAGAGCGCTTCAGCCCCGCATGGTTGCATTTCTCCACGGGCACGGCCCCGGAAGGCGGACGGGCGCTGTCGGTCGTAATCGATACGTTGCGCACGCAAATGCCCTGTGATGAAAATGCTCTGCCGTACCGCGAGCATATAAGACATTACGCGAGCAGCGGCGTGATCCATCCGAACTGGAAAACGACCGCCGCCGCACACTCCGCTCAAGCGAACACGCAGAAGTACGGCCTTCCGTCGATTCGGAAATTGGACCCGCAGAACATCAGCCAAATCAAAACGTACCTCGCCGCGGGATGGATCGTGATCGTCAGCACGGCCTTTACGAACGAACTACGCAGCCCCGGTTTCGAAGACCTCGGATTGCCGCTCACGCCTTTACCGGGGCACACACGCGGCGGCGGACACTGCTGGCTGCTGGTCGGATACGACCATGTGGACGGACAAATGCAGTGGAAGTATCAGGGCCGATTCTTGACGCTCAATTCCTGGGGCAACGACTGGCCGAATAAGCCAGCGTACGCTCCCGGCATCTGCGGGCTGCCGTTCGCCATGCTGTTGACGGAATGTTTCGAGGCATACGCGCTTCGGTTTCCAGATTCGACGGCGGGGATGACACAATCGTGATCAAATTCATCGCCAACCACGGTGCCGACGAAGACAACCACCTCCGCGTCCTGCAGGACGAAATCGGCAAGGTCCAGCACCGCGTCCGCATGGCGTTTCCGTTCTGGTCCACGATTCCGGTGCTCGAATTGTTTGAGAAACTCTACCCGCGTATTGCACATTCCGTTCGCAAGCCGATTCAGATCGACTGGCTGATGAACCTAAACGACAAAAGTTTGCTTCAAGGTACGAGCAACGCGGCAGTGATTGCAGCGATTCACGATGACCTGGTCAAGGACGGTCTGGCGACTTTGAATGCTCGCTACATCACACCCACCATTCGGTACGGTGGCCTGCACGCGAAGATGTTCGTGTTCGACGAAAAGTCTGTTTTGATCACGTCGGCGAATCCAACGAACAACGGTTTAAAATCGAACATCGAGGCAGGGATTCTCACCGACGATCCCGAAGTGGTATCCCAGGTGATCAAGACACTTGACCGGATATGGAGCATTGCGCGCGAATTGTCGCTCTCAGAAGCACGGCAACTGCAAGATGACGTTGTTGCGGCACAAACTGCAGTGGACGGCGTGGTGAGTCAGATCGCCGCAGCCGCTGAAACCATCAAAATCGAACCGGCCACGTACATGCCTCCCAAAGTTGCCGCGCGAAACGCCGGCGCCTCAAAATTTGGCGGTATCAAGCCGGAATGGTTTGACCGATTCAAACACGGCACTCCAAAATCGAAAGACGAGGTTCAAGAGAATTGTGAGGATTTGCGAGAATTACTCGAACCGCCGTTTAGGATTTTCTGGACCGAAGTTCGAATGCTCCTGACATCCGCCATCGCCGGACTGAATTTTCATTTTTCGCGGCGACTGCAGTTGCGTAACCGATTCCCAGGACACATGTGGTTTGCGATAAGCCGCGAACGTCGCCGGTACATAACAATCGCTCATTTGTCGTGCGGCATCGGCATGTACGCAAAGGAAGGCCCATCTCTGTTCGTGGGCTTTTACCTGAACGAAGAGTATGCGGAAAATGAAGAACGAAAACGTTGGATTGAGCGCTTTGACCAACAAAGGGATTTCTATTTTGGCCTGTGCAAGCAGCTCCATCCCGACTTCGCGCTTACTTTTAATGATTCTAAGACAATCCCGATTCGTGAGATTAACGACGGTGTTGTAGATGAACTGGTTCGCCGGAAAAACGAACGATTGGACATCTCGATTCAGCGGACTTACGCTTTGGCGAAATACAAGGATTTGCTGACGACGCCGAAGTTGATTCAGGAAATGGCCGCACAACTTGAGAAGCTCTTCCCATTGATGAATTTTAATTGATTTAAGTAACGAGAATACGGAGCCAAACCGGTCATGCTGCCCGCAACCCTTGCCCACAACGTCCGTGAGCAAATCCTCCACTACATCGGAGCGACGTTTGAATTCCGCGAGAAGAATGTCGAGAAAGCGCTGTCTCGTTTTCTCGAAGACCGGGATAACGGCATTTTCAAAGGGCCGTGGGTTCAGTTGCGCCGACCATATCGCCCCGCGCCCGAAGGCGTGCCGATTCCGATGTCGATCACGACTCCGTTTCATCCGTTCAAACACCAGTACAAATCCTGGCTGCGCCTGAACAGCCTTGACCGCGCGCCGCAATCAACCATCGTGACCACGGGGACCGGCTCTGGCAAGACGGAATGCTTTTTGTATCCGTTGCTCGATCATTGTATGCGTGCTCGACAGAAGCAGATTCGCGGGATCAAGGCGATTGTGCTGTATCCGATGAACGCGCTCGCCGCCGACCAGGAAAAGCGTTTCGCCAAGGCGATCTGGAACGACCCCGTTTTGAAGCAAGCAGGGTTGCGCGTGGGTTGCTACGTGGGGCGCTACGATCCAGCCAACCCCGGCGCGTCCGCAACCAGCGGCACGACGACGATGGGCCAGGACCACGGGATTTCCAACCACGCGGCGCAGATGGACAATCCGCCCGACATCCTGCTGACGAATTACAAGATGCTGGATTTCCTGCTGATGCGCCCGCAGGACCAGGCGTTGTGGCGCTTCAACGATCCGGGCGTGCTGCAGTATCTGGTGCTCGACGAGCTACACACGTACGACGGCGCACAAGGTTCGGACGTGGCGTGCTTGATCCGCCGGCTGAAGGAACGGCTGGGCGTCAAGAAGGGTGATCTTTGCGCTGTGGGCACGAGCGCAACGATTGACAACCGCGGCGACGAGAATCGCGATGCGCGCTCGGACGAAGGGGCAGCCGGGGGTGTGGCGGCAATGCCGGAAGTTCGTGAGACCAGCAGTGACCGCCTCGCGCGATTTGCCGGCACGCTCTTCGAAGAAGACATCAACGCGTCGGCGATCATTGGCGAAGACCGGCTTGAAGTCGAAGAGATCGTTACAACGCCACAGAGCGAAGAAGGTGCGCTGCCGAATCCCGACGATTGCGAGCCGCTGGATTTTGAAGACGCGGCACGTTTCGCGCAGCGACAATCGACACAGTGGGGTGGGCCGGTGTTCGACGCCGGTGGGGCGAATGAGGATTCGGTCGAATTTGCGAAAGCGCTGGAAACGTGGGAACTGGCGCTGGGCATTTGGATGAAAAAGCAGCCGCTTTTCAAGCGCCTGCTGGAGATTTTCCATAGCGCCGAAAAACAGCGCAAAGACCCGTTGCAATGGTCGGAACTCGTGGATCGCGTCACCGAAGTTGATTTGCGCTTCCGCGCCGTGGAGCGTTTTGACGACCGCCACAAGCTGGTGGGGGCGTTTTTCAGCATGGTGGCGCAAGCGCGTGACCTGCGCAGCGGACGCTCGTTGCCGCTGGTGCCGACGCAGGTCCAATTATGGGTGCGCGAGTTGCGCCGCGTCGGACGCATCGTCTCCGATGCGCCGGCGTTCGTGTGGCTGGACGAACCGCCGCCCGGCAAGAAGCGCTGCCTCCCTACGTTTCAGTGTTCCGAATGCGGAGAATCGGGCTGGATTGGGTTGCACGATTCGGAGAAGGATTCGCACATCCAGGCGCAGGGCGTCAGCGGCTTCGCGCTGATCGACGACCCCGCCAAAATCTACCGCGCGTATTTTGAACGCGGAGGTCGCAGCCCGAACATCGTGATTCTCAGCCCGTGGACGGCAACTGAAGTTGAAACGAAGCTGCCGGGACTCGAACAGTTTATTTGCCCGAGCAGCCTGGTTGTTCGGCAGGGCGCGGGCGATTGTCCGCTGACCGGTGACACGCAAACCTTCCGCGTCAAAGTAAGCCGCGATACAAAGCGGCTGGAGTCCGGCAAGAACGCCGGGAAAATCGTCGGCGCACAAACGTGTCCGTGTTGCGGGACGGCGGAATCGGTGTTCTTCATCGGAACGCAGGGCGCGACGCTCGCGAGTCTGGCCGTGGACGAACTCTTCGGTTCGGTGTTGAACAGCGACCCGAAGTTGCTGGCGTTCTCAGACAGCGTGCAGGACGCATCCCACCAGGCGGGCTTTCTATCCGCGCGCACGTACCGCTTCACATTCCGAACGGCGCTGCAGCACCTCATCGATGACGCCGGAGCGGACGGGATCAAAATCCCGGAGGTGGGCAAACGTCTGCTCGACTATTGGAGCGAGCAGCGCCCCGGACGGCCCGGAAGTCTGCGCGAGACGGTCGGCGCGCTTTTGCCGCCGGATTTACGCGAGTACCGCCCGTACACAGAATTTCGCGCAGGCCCTGCGGGCGCGCCATTGCCGCCACAATTGCGGAAGGAACTCGAAGAGCGGCTGAGCTGGGAAGCAGTCAGCGAATTCGGCCTGATGCAGACGCACGGACGCACGATGGAGAAGATGGGCGCCAGTTGCGTGCGCTGGGACGAGAAGCGTGTGGAACAGACGCTCGACGCCTTGCGCGCCCAAATACCTGGTGTGTCGCCGGAGCTGGCGGGCGTGCAGGATGTGGCATTGCGGCGATGGCTGTATGGAATTCTCTACCGCTACCGCGAGCGTGGCGCGATGGAGCATCCGTACCTGTTGCCGTTCGCAAAGCAGGGCTTCTGGGGGAAATTCCCGTTTGGTCGAGCCATGACAGGGCGCGAAACCTATCCGTCGATGGGGAATTACAAGCCCAAGCTGCTCGTGACCGGGCAGGACCGTGACAACGAAAACGTGATGGCCGCGACACGCGGCTCGCGCGCACCCTGGCATATCGTTTGGGCGCGGCGCGCGCTGGGTGTACCGAATGTTGATGAGGCGACGCTGCTGGATTTGATTCGAGAGTTTTTCAAATGCGCGACGGAGGCGGGGCTTCTCAAGCGGATTCATCAAGACGGAACGAAAGAATATTTCGTGCTGTCGGCTGAAGCAGCCATGATCGTGTCGAACCCGACCAATCTGGTGTGTTCTCAAAGTGAACGAATCTTGACGCGGCCCGAGTCGGAGGCCGCGCTATTTGAAAACGGGCCGAGCCTCGAATATTTCGCCGACAACGGGGCGTATCGGCGTGATGGGTTCAATAGGCGACAACTGTATTATCAAAAGCGTTATCGCAAGGGAGCACTGCGGCGTGTTGTTGCACAGGAACACACGGGCTTGCTAAAAACGGATGAGCGAGAGGCCGTCGAAGCTGCTTTTTCCGGCGCGGCGCATTCCGACGATCCGAACGTGCTGACCTGCACCAGCACGCTAGAAATGGGCATCGACATCGGCGACCTGTCGAGCACGATGCTATGTTCAATACCGCCGAGCACCGCCAGCTATTTGCAACGTATTGGGCGAGCCGGCCGCGCCACCGGCACGGCGTTGATTGTTGCCATCGTCAATCAACGGCCTCACGATTTGTTCTTCTTCGCCCGGCCGCTGGAGATGTTGAAGGGTAAAGTTGAGCCGCCGGGGTGTTGGCTGGACGCATCGGCAGTGCTGGTTCGGCAATACCTGGGCTACTGTTTCGATCAGGCGACGGCCGCGAAAGCGCTCGTCGAATTGCCACGAAGCGGGCCAAAACTGGTGGACGATTTGGGCGGGCCGAACGGCCACCTGCCGCGGATGCTGGAATGGGTTGGGAAAAACGAAGCGCGGTTACACAAGGATTTTCTCAATCGCTTCCACGGCGACATCCAGGCGGACACTCGTGACCGATTGTCACAGGCCACGGAGACACAAGTTCTCGCCAACCGCATTCACCAGACCGCGAAGGAGTTTGATCGACAACGGCGCGAATTGCTGAATGCGCGAAGCCGTTTACAGGATCAGCTGGACAAGTTAACCGAAGACGAGAGGGACGCGCGGAATGAAATCCAACAGGAGTTGTCGATCATTCGCGGGCGTTTAAGCGGTTTGGATCGCGTCAGTGCGTTGGAGATTTTGATCGACAACGGCCTGCTTCCGAACTACGCGTTCCCCGAACGGGGCGTAAAATTCCTGGGCGCAATTTATAACAAGTACCGAACCGGGGACGACAGCACGCGGCCCATCGAACTGGTGCGCGGTGCAAGCGTGGCACTGCGCGAGCTTGCGCCTCACAATCGTTTCTATACGCACTCGCGTGAATTTGAAATACAACAGGTGGCCATTGGCAACAGCCAGCAGCCGCTGATTGAGGAATTTGCGATTTGCGGTGTTTGCGGTCACATGCGCGAATCACGGCAACTTAGCGATCCCGGCGCGACCCCGGCGTGTCCCCAATGCGGACATGACGGCGACAGCCGCTCGCAGATGGACCAAGGACAGCGCAAGGATTTCTTGGAGTTCTCTCGCTCCCAAGCGATCTCGTACATGGAACACTACGACAGCTTGTGCGGCGACAAGAGTGAAGAGCGCCAGCGCGAGTATTATCAAATCATTCGGAGCTTTGACACAACCGGACCAGCTCCCACCGGCGCGGTCGGAGACGACAGCCTGCCATTCGGAATCGAATACCGTGCGTCGCTGCTGCTGCGCGAACTGAACGTCGGATTCAGCGGTCAGCGCGGAACGATTCCGTTTGGGCCAAATCAAACCGCTCCCGATCCTGGATTTCAGATTTGCGAAGATTGTGGCGTGGTCGCAACCGCAAGCGCATTGCCGGAACCCATAGAACATCGTCGAAGTTGCTCGGCGCGCCGTCGCTGGGAAAAAGCGCGACAAGAAGGACGAGAAATTCCGGCGTTCAACTGGAAATCGGTCTATCTGTACCGGCAGCTGCAGTCCGAAGCCATTCGTCTCTTGCTGCCACTCACAAGCTCCGACGAACTGGACACGCTTCGAGCCTGTCTCTATCTGGGTCTGCGTCTTCGATTTCAAGGCGACCCCGCACATGTCCTGATCGGTTCACAAATTGTACCCGATCCGCAGGGCCGTGGTGACAAGCACTATTTGGTGCTCATGGACGCAGTTCCGGGTGGGACCGGGTACTTAAAAACGCTTTACCAGGAAGCCGATGGCCACGGACGGCTGGCCGAAGGCATCATGGATGTTATGCGGCGGGCGTTGAACGCGCTGGAAACCTGTTCATGCCGGCGCCTCGACACGACGGACTTGGACACCGATGGCTGCTACCGTTGCCTGCGGGCGTACCACTTACAATACAATGCCAAAAACATCAGCCGCGAACGTGGCATCGTCCGGCTCAAAGAGTTGATTGCCGCGGGAGAAAAACGCGTCGAGAAGGAATCTTTGGCGGAGGTGCGAACGGATTCGCTATTCGGCAGCGTGTTGGAGCGCAGGTTTGTGGATTGCCTACGTGCGTACGTCGAAGAGCGACAGGGGCAATGGGAATCAACGATCATTCGTGGTGCAGCGGGATTTCGGTTTTCGCTTCACGGACAAAAGCGGTTGTGGGAATTGGAACTGCAGCCGCGGCTTGGTTTGTCACAGGGTGTGGCGACGCAATGTCAGCCGGATTTTATGCTGCATTGCGATGATTCAAGCATCAAGCCGGTCGCAATATTCACCGATGGTTTTGCGTATCACGTCGACAAACTGAGCGACGATATGGTCAAACGCCGCGCCATCCTTCAGAGCGGCAACTATCACGTTTGGAGCATCGCGTGGGAAGATTTGGACGCGGTGCAATCCAAGCTGTTTACGTTCATGCCAACACCCGTGGAAAAAATGATCGGCCAGATGGAATCCGCGGCTCATGGAATCTACGCTGTAGTTCCGGTCGCAAAAAATGTGGTGCGGGGAGGATTTGAACAGCTCAAGGCGTTCTTGGAGTGTCCTCAAGCGGCGGGCTGGCGCAATTTGGTTGAAAGCGGTAGCTATTTCTTGCTCCAGCTGCTGGTCAATAGCCCACAACGCCGATGTATGCAAACGGAACTAAAGGACGCAATGCAGCATTGGGCATCCGGGGCGGAATTCGGAATCATCGCGCCCGTCGAATCGGGCGAGTGGATTTATAACGATACCATGACACTTGCCCGCGACTTGGTGACGTACGTTCGTCAGGAACACGTCTTCGCCAACCGGCGTAACGAAGTGATTATCGCGGCCCGCTTGGGCGACAGCGCGGTAGACAAAGGGAAGTCCGATTTCCAACAACGCTGGCAGCGGTTTCTTGCGACGCTGAATCTCTACCAATTTCACTCGAATTTTAAATTCTGGGCCAGCAGCGAAGTTGAAGGCCACACTGCCCCGGAAGCTGTTTTTTCAGGCGCGGCCAAAATCGAAACAGAATGGCGAGGGGTCTGGGACGGTGTAGCTTCGGGCCTTCGATCTACGGTTCAACAATTGGCCGCCGCAGGAGTGTCGTTGCCGATGGTCGAGCACTATAACCCGGACATTGACGCGGACTGTTTCGCCGAGCTCGCATGGCCGGATTTGAAACCACAAATTGCACTTTTACTTGGCGAGCAAGCTGATTTCTCTTCACGTTGGCAACAGCGCGGCTGGTTAGTCGTGCTGCCCGACGACTTGCAGGCGAAAGGCGTTGACTGGCTGATCGAACAACTTAAGAAGGCGGGAGAATAATTTTCATGGCAAAATTGATGCTTCATCGCAACCTTCTTCGAGATTTTGGCGGCCTGCCCACGAAAGTGCAAAAGCGCGTCTACGAACTGGTGGAGCGTTTTCAAGAGAATTCCAAGGATGCGTCGCTCCATTTGCATCCGCTCAAGGAAACGATGCTGGACCCAAAAGTCCGCGGGGCCAATCTCGTCGACGGGTATCGCGCCATCATCATCGCACCGGAACGTGGCGACACATTCCTGCTCATGCACGTTGACAAACATGACGCCGCTTATGACTGGGCGAAGAACAAGCGCTTTGAAGTACACTCCATGACCGGCGCGTTTCAGGTCTTCGACGTTCAAGAGGCAAAGAACGCCGCGAAGGAAACGGATAAATACGCGAAGGTGAACCATTATCCGCTGGCGAAACTCAGCGATGACGATTTGTTTCAGGCGGGAACCCCTCGGGAATTGATTCCCGCTGTTCGTGCAATCAACTCGGACGACGGCTTTGACGCATTAGAGAAATACCTTCCCCAGGATTGTCGCGACGTATTACGCGGCATCGCCGCAGGAATGAAGTTGGACGAGGCGTTGAGCGAGATGCTAGGCCGGGTCACAGCGACGGAAGTCCAACCGTCTTCGCCGGGGGACTTCACGAAAATCGCACAGGCACCCAACTACGACCTGGTGCCGGTCGAAAATGAAGATGATCTTCGAAAGGTGCTGTCGTCCAAGCTTGAGGAATGGCGACTGTTCCTGCACCCGTACCAGCGCAAACTCGTTGAGTGGCAGACCAAGGGTGCAATGAACATTAACGGTGCGGCTGGGACGGGAAAGACCGTGGTTCTGATGCATCGCGCTGCGCACTTGGCGGGCAAACTTGACGGGGCGTCATCTCGAATTCTGATCACGACCTTCACCACCACCTTGGCGTTGACCATTCAAGATCACCTCAAGCGCTTGGCCCCAAGCTTGACCGATCGCATCGAAGTCGTCAATCTTCATGCGCTGGCTCGCACGATATGCGCGCGTACAGGTTGGAAAGGCAGAATCGCGGAGGATCAGGATCGCGCAGACATTTGGGAGCAGGTTTGGATCGATCCCGAACTGCAGGACCTGCCCGTTTCGAAAGAAGAAGTTAGACGAGAATTCGATCTCGTGGTGGACGCCAACGGACTCGATGATGAAGACGCCTACCTGACGTGTATTCGATCCGGGCGCCCGCGTCTCACCCGCCCGGAAAGGAAAAAATTATGGCCGGCTTTTCAGCTGTTCCAACGGAATCTCAAACGCCGCGATCTTTTGACATTCGACGGTGCAGTGCATCAGGCTCGTCTCGCCGTTCAACAGGGTAAGTTTACGAAATACTCCCACGTACTGGTGGATGAGGTTCAAGATTTTGGCTTGGAAGCATTACGTTTGATTCGGGCGTTAAGCCCGATTGACGCTGATCACCCGGACCCTCTTTGCACGGTTGGCGACGGACATCAGCGAATTTACGGTGCCAAGATTCCGCTCTCGCGTGCAGGAATCGATGTACGCGGCCGTTCTCGCCGTCTAAAGATCAATTACCGCACCAGCGAGCAGATTCGAACGTGGGCTCAACAGGTGCTGGAAGGATTGGAAATCGACGACTTGAATGGCGGAGTGGCTTCGACGCTCGGAGACAAATCCGTCTTTAGAGGACCCTCTCCCAAAATTGAGCGCTGTACCGATTCAAAGCACGAAGCCGAGACGATCAATAAGTGGGCGCAGGGGCTTGTAAAAGACCGCGGATTACCGACGTATACGGTGTGTGTCACGCCATATAAGAAAGAGATTCGCGCCGCGCTTCAAGCAGCCGGCCTTCCGACGTATGAACTTCGTCCGCGCGAAGAAGACCCTGGTGAATCCGAGCCTGGAATCCGCATGGGCACGATGAAACGGATCAAAGGTCTGGAGTTCCGTGCGGTCGCACTGGCGTGTGCCGATCCGTCCGACCCGCTGAACCGCAAAGATGCAGAGGCTGGTGCACGCTGCGAGCGCTACGTCGCAGCGACCCGAGCACGTGAACATTTGCTGGTAACGCTGGCCAAGTAGAACTGATGAAATAAGGACAAACGTAATGATCCCCGCGCTGTCCGCCTGGACTTTGGCGACATGCACGTCAGCTACGTGCCGCGCGAACACAACACTATAGTTGCCACGCTGCTGGCCCAGGATGCGCCGTTGGAATGCAGGATCGTGGCGATCAGGCTTGAGGCAGAGCCGTGGGAGATGATTGAGGCGGAGACAGTGCCATCATGGTATGGCTAGGACTGCTACGCGTAACAGTCAACCGTGCTTCACAGAGGCATCGATAATCGCTAAAGAAAAATTCCGAGTAAGTCGAAAGTAAATGGTAAAGAAGGCCACTTGGAGAGACTACTATGACAGAACGCGAAAAAGGTGAACAGCCAAACACAACGGGCAAGCGTAAGAAGAAAAATATTCGAGACAAAGTGGCGTTGAAGCGCATTGCCTCAACCTTTAGGGCTTTACAGACCGTAGACAAAAATTTGCTCCTGACACGCGATGCCTTGCCACCCACCCTTCAAAAGTCGTGCGATTCTGTGGTGAAAAAGCTCGCTGAATTGGTGAAGGCATTGGGAAAACTACATCAAGTGGCGTTAAGGCATTTCGATCTAGCGAATAAGGCCAATTGGTCATACAAGAAAAAGAGGCATGAAGCTTCCCGTCCCACGCAGAAGGAGCTAGATTCCATCGAAGTCTGATTGGACCTCTTTTCCTCTTGGCGCCGAGCTCCGCGTAAATTTCTGTGATCGCCTGAGAGGGATGGGGTAGAATTATTTTGGGCACGTCGAAGCGTACTTCCAGACTTGGCCTGAGTCTCACGGGCTCATTCAATTATTGCCGAAGCCCCATACTCCGGCGGGTCCTCCGCCACTTTGCTCGCTCCATGATCCCAGAACGTCGGCAGCTTAAGCACCTTTTCTGAAGTCCCTGTCGCCGCAACCAACCGTTCCCGAAGACTCGTCACGCGCCGCCGCGAATCCACCCGCTTGACCGCCATAGCCAGAGCCTTCCTGGTCCCGACGAGCACGACCAATTTCCGGCCCCGCGTGATGGCCGTGTAGAGCAGGTTCCGCTGGAGCAGCATGTAATGCTGGGTGTGGATCGGAACTATGACCACGGGGTATTCGCTGCCCTGGCTCTTGTGGATTGTGACGGCATAAGACAACACCAGTTCATCCAGTTCCTGAAAGTCGTAAACAACGTCGCGGCCGTCATAGTTGACCGTTAACTCTTTGGCTTCGTCATCCAGCGTGGCGATGACGCCGATGTCGCCGTTGAACACGTCCTTCTCGTAGTCATTCACGGTTTGCATGACCCGGTCACCGGCGCGAAACGTCCAGCCGAAGCGCTGGACGGACAGCCCGTTCGGATTGAGCGCCGTTTGTAAAACCTGATTCAGGTTCCTCGCCCCAAGGTCACCACGCTGCATCGGCGTCAGCACCTGAATTTCTGCGGGACGCATCCCAAAGGTGGTTGGAATAGAAGTCTGGATCAGCTTCAAGACCGTCTCGACGGCCTTCTCGGGTTCTTCGGCCTCGAAGAAATAGAAGTCGCTGGATGGCTTCTCTTCTTTCCGTTTCGGGAACTCGGGCATGAGTCCACGATTGATGCGGTGGGCGTTTGAAATGATAGCGCTTTGCGCGGCCTGCCGGAAAACTTCGGTCAGGCGGCAAACCGGAATGACACCCGATTCAATGATGTCGCGCAGAACGCAGCCCGGCCCGACTGACGGCAACTGGTCCACGTCGCCGACGAGGATCAGCGCTGCTTGGGGCGGGATTGCCCGCACGACCTGGTTGGCAAGCGGGAGATCAACCATGCTGGTTTCATCGATGATGAACACGTCGCCTTCCAGCGGGTCGTCGGCGTTGTGCTTGAAGCCGCCGGACGACGGATCAAACTCCAGTAAGCGGTGGATGGTTTTGGCCTCCATACCGCTGGTTTCAGACATGCGTTTGGCAGCACGGCCGGTGGGAGCACAGAGAACAACGTCGAGCTTCTTCGCTTTGAATATCTTCAAGATGGCATTGACCAGCGAGGTCTTCCCAACGCCCGGTCCACCGGTGATGACCATGACTTTCGAGTGCACTGCCAGCTCAACAGCTTCCTTCTGCGCGGGCGCGAGTTTCATTCTGACTTGGTTCTCAACCCAGGCGATTGCTTTGGGCACGTCGATGGCGGGACAGGGGTGGGCTCCCTTTGAAAGAGCGATCAAGTTTTCAGCAAGGCGATGCTCGGCGACATCCAGCGCGGCAAGATAGATTAGCTTGTCGTCAATCGGCCCCGGACGTTCGACGATGCGTTCAGCCTCAAGCTCGTGCTGAACGGCGGATTCGATAATGCTCTCCGGGATTTCCAGAACCGTGATCGCCTTCTTAATCAGCCCGGCGTGCGGAAACGCACAATGGCCATCGTTGGTCAGTTCCTGAAGAACGAACGCGACACCGGCCCGCGCACGCAAGTCTGACTGCTTGCCGATGCCAAGGCTGGCCGCGATCTGGTCGGCGCTCTTGAAGCCGATGCCCCAGATGTCCTGCGCCAAACGGTACGGGTTCTCCTGTACCTTCTCGATGGCGTCATCGCCGTATGTTTTGTAGATTCTGAAGGCTCTGCTGGTGCCGACGCCGTGGCTGTGCAGGAAGACCATGATCTTGCGGACGGCTTGGCTTTCTTTCCACGCGCCCAGAATCTTCGCCTGGCGGAGCTTCCCAATACCGGTCACTTCGCGAAGACGTTCCGGCGTCTTCTCAATGATCTCAAAAACTTCCCGACCAAACGCGCTGACCATGCGTTTGGCGAGCTCTGGACCAATGCCCTTGATGAGACCGGAGCCGAGATATTTCTCAATACCCTCGACAGTGTCGGGATGCGTTGTGCGCAGAATCTCGGCCTTGAACTGCTGGCCGTGCTGATTGTCAATGATCCACCGACCCTGCGCGTCGAGCCATTCGCCGGCGGTTGGATTCGGGAGGGTGCCGACGACAGTCATCGGCTCGCGCTGGCCCTTGACGTTGACTCGGAGCACACAGAAGCCGGAGTCGGCGCTGTGGAACGTGACGCGCTCGATGGTTCCGGCAAGATGCTCGAAGGGCTGCTGGGGCATTCACGTATTCTATTTCAATGTCGCCGGGACGATGGCGGCAATATTCGGAGCAGCGACATTCCCGTACGACAGCGGCGTCGTGCTTCCAGACGCTGATGCGCCACAGCAGCCCGGTCTTGACGCTCCGGATTTACCTGCACTTGGACAAGGCGCGGTTACGGAATGCCTTTGCCAGCTTGTCTGTGCCGCCACCAGTACCGGGCGCCGAACGCGGAGCTGCCGTGAACGATTGAATGCTACTACTTTTCATCGCCGTCTCCATCTACGACTCCGTGTCTATCAAGATTCTTCTGTTGCTCTGGCGTCAGTTCGCTGTGGATGCCGCTAGTCCCAGCGCTTGGAGCGCGTTTTGTATTTTTGCGACTAGGCTTCTGCGGCGCTGCGGTACTCTTGGATTTCTGTTTCTTTGCCATAATTGCTTTCCTCCACAATTTGTTTCTGTCACCCTGTGAGGCCAACCCCACTCTTTTTGATTATACGGAATCTTCGGGCACATTCCCTTTTTTTATATCGATTTTGCTACGCCTTATCAATATTTTTCACGGGAACGCCTGGGCACGGGACGGGTTGGGTTCGACAGAGAGGATCACGGCTTGATCGTCCCCACCAGCGCCATTATTGCCGCCTTAATGTGCTCGGGCAGATTCGGCCAGTTTTCGACCAGAACGGCCAACTCTCTGGGAAGCTTCTGCGGAAACGTGCCGTTTTCCCTCGCAGAGCTTCTGCGACTTTTATGCGACTCTTGTGCGGATTTTATGCTTTCGGAACGGTCAGGGTGTTTCTCGATCGTTCCAGCATCTGTCCGGGTTGAGGTAGGCGTGACATCGCTAACTCGTTGTTCGTGTATGGATTGCGGACTGTTTTGTCCGCTTGTGGGAGGGATTTGACTGGATGGAGAATCTTGCAAACGAGAGCGGGTGAAGGGGTTCGAACCCGTTTCGATGACTCTGGCGGAGTTGAAACAATCGGCAAAGTATCATCAAACTTTCCACAATCTTCCTATGAAAATGGCACTTGTACTAAATCGACCAAATCAGGAAGTGCTATACTTCCCGCAAACAAGTCACAGTGTCTTGAGCCTCAAAAGTATGCAGCTGGTATGCAAATTTTGGATTCATGCTTTGACTCCAAAACAGATAGTCCTGTAAACGGGGCGGAGGATGGCAGTCTACCTGCAGGCCGACAAATTGACAGAATTGACACAACGCACTTAAGCGCACACCCCGCCCTCGCCGAACTTTCCGCACTTTGGGACCGCCTTCCAGATGCCGTTAAGGACGGTTTCCTCGCGACTGCGCGTGCCCTCGCCACGGGGGTACGGCCATGAAAATCGAACGTTCAAAAACTGAAAGAGCACTCGAAACACACAGTTCTCGACATGCAGAATTGTTGGGGGCGCTCTCTCGCGCAACTCGCTTCATCCGACTGCAAAGCTGGCGACGACGGCGAGATTTTAGCGTCGCCCTTTGCGAATTACTGAGCGATCCCCCGTCGGCAGATTTCGTTCGAAAAACTGCCATGAAAATCACCGGTGTCGAACCTGACCCTTGGTTGACGAGATCAGAAACGTTGGCGGAACTAAAAAAACTCAAGGTCAAGACTTATCCAAAGAAGCTTTCCCGTTTAGCGCAAAAAGCCAGTCTCTGTTCCGAAAAACGCATCACGGTCGCAATGAACGCCAAAGGGCATACCGATGCAGTTGATTCTCCCGATTTGAAGAATCCGGTGGTCATCATTGATGTTCAAATTGCCCATGCAGTTCACTTCCGTTTGTCCCCATTTCAATCAAAGTTGGGACACCATGGGGGTTCCCATCGGAATTGAATTGTGGGAAAAATACAGGCATCGGGCGACCGTGTGTGTCGCCCACCAAATTTTAGGAGTAGCAAAATGCTTTACCGCGTGAAGTACGTAGATAATTCCGAAGAACTTGTCGAGGCCGATTCCATTTCCGAGGCCCGAAAAGAGGCTCGCTGCCTTTTCGAGTGTCCCGTGAAAAAAATCGTCGTGCAGGATCCGCATGACTGTGACGACGAAGCCGACGAGGACGAAGATGACGATACGGACGAGTCAGATGATTCGGACGAATCGGAAACAGAAGACGAAGACGAGGATGAATCGGAGGAGGACGCTTAAGATGCGAAATTACTTAATTGAATACAGAGATGGCTGCGAAGAGATAATCCAAAGCGCCTTGGATATTCGCGACGCTCGTGAAGAGGCCCAGGGTCTTCACGATTCTCAAATCAAACGTATTCGAGTTATCCGGAAACCGGACGAACTTCCCTCGAAAGAATTGCAACTGACCGAATAGTGCGATTCGTTTCATGATCGAACGGACGAACATGAAAAGTGGAATGGGCCATTTTTCATGTTCGTCCGCAACACCGAATCCGTGTGATGGGAGTCTGCGCCCATCGCACGGATTCGGCAGGCTTGATGGGTGAGAGGACGGGTGGAGTAGAGTGAGTAGGGATTGGAACACTGAACAGGATCCAACCGACGACGCGGCATATCGGTTCATTTGTTCGAACTGCCGTGCCCTACTTCGCGAGAACGGAGGCTTCTGTCCTTCGTGCTTTCGAAGCGGGTTGGTTTTCTCACGGTACCGACGTCCGGCGGACGAATATCTACCCACAGTTCCCGGCATCACAGCTCGCGATCTGGCCAAGTCGATCGCACGAGTTTTTAAACTATCAGTATGCCCAGGATTGATATTGGGAGCAGGCGCGTTCGTCGTGACACATGGCAGTCCCGGCTCCGGCAAAACGACGCAGCTATTGAAGGCCGCAGACGAGTTGCAGCCATCTGTAGTCCTCCCAATCGAAATGGGTGTTGGCCCGCTGCTGGCGTCGATGCTCCAACGTATTGAAATCCGGTCCGAGCGTATCACGTTTCAGGAGCCGCGCAGTTTGCCAGAGATATTCGCGCTGGCCGAAACGCCGGGATTGAAGGCGCTGTTTGTCGACAGCCTGTCGGTATCGACACTCCAGCCAAATGATGCGCGGTCGCTGGCGCGGGCAAACAAGATAATCGTATGGGGAACGCTCCAGGAAACAAAGTCCGGCGCGTTCCGTGGAAGTAACGAATGGGCCCACGCAGCTGATGTGATTTTAGCGGTTGATCGAATGCGTTGGACGCTGACGAAATCACGCTACCAAGAAATCGGATTAACAGGAGACGTGCTATGCGCTACGGAGACCGAGTGACTTGCCTGTACTGCCTGACGGTGAACAGCTACGAACTACGGGCTGATCGTAAAGGCCGTCCATTTATGATCTGTACCGCCGGATGTGGTGCTCGGACGTTCTTCCGTGGATCCCAGAGTCTGATCGGTCCGTCCATGCTCTGGGGCCCATTAAGTAATGCTCTGATAAACAATGATTCCGAGGCAGCCAAGGTGATTTTACACGACGCGGAAGGAGTTACCCATGAACGACCCATTATCAATTCAGCGCAATAACGAAATGGATGTACGCAACCGTGCAGCGGCCTACACACAGCAGGCGCAGCAGGAATCTGAGATTAAACAGCAGGCAATCACGCAGCAGCATGCCACCGATTTTCAGCAAATGCTCTGGATCAAGAATCTGGACCAAACATCGGCGCGAGACCTCCAGGCCCAACTCCAAGCGCATGAAATGGCGCTCCGGAGCGCTGACCACCGGGCCGCGATTGAATTGGAAGCTCAGAAGCGACAGACCGCGCTCGAACTAAAGCGCCTCGAAATCGAAGCCAGCAAAGGATTGCGGGGCACTGCATCCACGGCGAGCAAATCAGCTCCGGCATCATTCTGGGACTCGGACCTCTTGAAATCCATCATTATGGTGTCGTTACCGATCATCATTCCGGCGGTCCTCGCGGCGATATTGAAAACACCCGCGCCGCTACGGCGCAATCAATTCATAGCAGGCAGACGTAAGAAATTTCCATTCATGGCGGCGTCGAAGCGCCGTCGCAAACCCGTCAGACCCTCTAATAGAAGGAGACATGCCACATGGCAAAGAAGCGATTTGAGAGTTTGAACACTGCTGAGCAGTTGACGGCAGCTGTCGAACAAGTGTTACTGCTACTTCCCGGAGATGCCAGCGCGGAAGCTGCCGAAGAATTGCGCCGTACATCCAGCAGCGCAGTCAACCTGCTCCTGGAACACAGTGAGTCCGAATTTAGAAACACCGTCCGATCTGTCAAATCTCAATCGAAGGCTCGACAACCTTCTGACGTATGCTCAGAAACCAGCCCAAATACCGTTTCCGAGGTTTCTGGGACGTCTCATTCGACTCAAGGGCAATAAATACCGCAATCACAGCAAAGGATCTCTCAGATGCCCGACAAACCAGTTCGCGTCGCCTTATATGGCCGAGTTAGCACTGCCGACCAAACGGCAGACAATCAGTTGATCGACCTACGAAGGTATTGTCTCGATCGAGGCTGGACCGTCGCGGAAGAGTTCGTTGACACTGGCATTTCCGGAACTAAAGCAACTCGTCCGGCCTTGGATAAAATGATGAATAGAGCGAAGAAGCGCCAGATCGACGTTGTGCTGGTCTGGCGCTTCGACCGCTTCGCCAGATCGGTCAAGCACCTGGTCACGACTTTGGAGGAACTCCGCCAGTTAAACGTTTCCTTTGTATCTTTTCAAGAGAACATCGACACAAGCTCGCCTCTGGGATCCGCCATTTTTACGATCATTGCCGCGATGGCGGAATTAGAGCGAAACATCATCGTCGATCGTGTCAGGGCAGGCTTGCGTCGTGCAGTCGCTGAGGGAAAACAGCTAGGCCGTCCGAAATCTGATGCTGACGAAAATGAAATCAAACAGCTTCGGCAGCAGGGCATGTCGTTACGCCAGATAGCGAATAAGACAGGTGCTAGTAAATCGACTGTCAGCCGATTGCTGACGGTCAGAAACCCAGACTAAACCATCGAAAGGAATACGACATGATGATTGACCCGTGGCCAACTCTACTATTATTCGGTGGCATGCTGATAATAGCGATCGCCGAAAACCATCACATCAACAAATTGAATCGCGACACAGATGCAAAGTTGGAACCGATGAAGAAACGAATTGACGAGACTTTGAAAAAGATGGAAAGCAGCAGCAAACAACAATTGAACAACAAGTAGAATCCGGCTTAACCGCCCAACAACAGGAGAACTCAAAATGAAACGCCACACACGTAAAGAGAACGCAGCTCGAAAGCGCACGAGTGACGAGATCAAAATAATAGACGGCATTCCAGTCGAAGTCGGCCCGCCTGAAAATATAGCAATAGCCCAACGGCAACGCGCTGCGATCCGAAAGCAGTTGGAGCGGATGGCGAAGAGCGGCGACCCGTGGGCTATGAAAAAAGCGGAGAAATGGGCATGGATAGCGCGTGAACGAAAAGTGCGCCCGTTTTGGATTAGTGCGCTTGCCGACGTAAATCCAAACGGAAATGTTTATCGCGGACTATTCACGAAGACCACCCGTGGTTGGTTCGGTCACATGGCCGAATTTCCATCGATTATTGCGGCAGGAAAAGATCTCGAACATGCGTCGAAATCGCTTGCAAAGGAACTCACGGAACATCTCAAGGCCGTTGACGAAATCTGCGACGAAAACCAATCCGCCGACGGCATCATCGTGGGACTGAGTGACCGTGGAAAACCTGTGATTTGGATCGGGCGACATCCTATCAAAAAATCAGCAACTGAATCGAAGATAAGCAGACGACCACGAGAGTAACCGGCTAAAATTTGACAAGTGCGAATCGGCAGGGTATAAGTAGTACATCATCAAGATGAGCCGAGGGCGAAAGACCCAACGACGCTCAGCCAACCGACTCGACAACGAGAACGGTGGCACAGTCTTTTTTGCGATGAGGACTCCGAATGACGCTTAAATCGGCCCTGATCGCATTGCGATGAGGGCTTGTTTTTTTTACGCCAAACGGAGTTCCCATGCCAGTTGTTCGTCACAAAGTTCATATTGACAGTGAAACAGATCCTAAAAAACTTAAAATTCTCCGGCGGATAATAGTCGAGGGCGGCGTGCGCACTGGCGTCGCATGGTCTATTCACGGGGACGACCTGTGTGAAACTGTCAGCGAATCCCGTTCCAAGATAGTAGCGTTCGAGACTGACTTCACTATTCAGTCATTTGCTAAATTCTGCTCGATATTAGAGGCTTGGGACAGAACCAAGACTCTGTTTGGCGGTCGGGAAACCGTCATTGCATATTCTATTCCAAACAAAAGTCACGCGATCTACCTCGCTCCGGGATCTGCCGTTCCGATGTCCTATCCTCTCGACAAGATGGATCCGCACTACCACGTACCACGTGCTCAATTCGAATCGATGAAGTCAGAGCCGTTAATCAGCGTTCCTTGCGCGTTCTTGACGGGCGGAAGGCGTTGGCTAAACGCACTCGGGCACGCGGTCGGTGAATCATATCATTGGGGTAGCGGCGAAGTCCTGTGGGATCGATCAAATCTCCTCTGGTTATTCACGTATCGATTGCGCGATGAGCAATGCCAACGGCTCTGGAATTATTCGTTAAACATTCACAATTTAGGGAGTGAAGGCCGCTCAATTTCCGGCTTGGATATTGATCGTCACGACGCAGCATTTCTGATGGCGGTTCAGAGCGCGCGGAACGGAGGAAATAGTTATGCCTAAAAACCCAGAGACTATAGACATTCAAATCAGTCGTTCCGGCGGTGTCATTTTGTTCGTTGCGTTGACTCAATCGTCACTCGAATGGGTCCATGAAAACGTATCGCTCGAATCATGGCAATGGCTGGGAAACGCGTCGTTCGCGGTCGAGCATCGGTATGCCGAGGAGTTGGTTGCAGCGATGCAGGTAGATGGTTTGACCGTTGAGTAACGCGAAAACCGCGCTGGCATCGAGATCGGCAGAGCGAAACAAAATAGACGAATCGACTCACTGCCACTTAAAAAATAAAACGACTATGGAGCAAAGAATGAAGACTGAGAATGATGTATTGGAAACTACAAGTATTGATGTGCCGCCGCCCGAGATCGCCTTCAAATGGGGCTACCACAGAATGACGAGCCCGGAGATGGCAGCAGATCTTCGCAAGCGTATCGAAAAGATTCCCGCGTTGGCGTTCTCTGAAATGCAGGTCGGCGCTACGTATCTGTATCGACCCGGTTATGGCTCAGATCAAGGTCTCGTTTGCCTAAACATGACACCATCAAAAAAACAGGCAGATGTTCGAAAACTGGGGAAGAACGATTCGGTCGTAATCCGCATTCATGCGGCATCGTATCGAGGTAAGTTTCAGAACCTGGTGCCAAATGGGATTTCAACTCTGTTCGGCGTGACACATGAGGCTGTCGTTAAACTGGCGGTGCGGCGTAAGCTTGACGTACCAGTGCCGGTGCGCCGGGAATACCCCGAGCTCTTCATCAAAATCCCGGAGCGCTTTGAACGCGGACTACATGGCGAAACGAAGGCAATCAGGGTTCGGAGAGCGCTGGAAAGTCACTTCGGAAAGAGCAATAGCGTAACCGATTTTGAAGCCATTATCGCGTCGCATCACAACAGTATTCGAGAACAGACTGAAGAGTCCGTCCGCATGATTCACCTGAATCCGAAATTGAAAAACGACTACCGGACATACATCGACGACCACAAGGCTTCGATTGACTTTTATCGCTGGCTGATTCCGCACGTGTCTCCCGGCGGCGTGTTGTGCGTCGAGAAAGAGAGATAGGGTTATGGAAACCTATTCAAATTACGCACCCTCCGGATTCGATTGCCCCGGCGCATTTCTCCCGGATCGCCAGGACTGGTTTGTCGTCCCCGTCGGACGCAATCGAGACAGTGGGCCAGTTGCGGAGAGCAACTTCAAAGCGGCGCTCGAAATGCTCGGCGGTGAATCAGACGATGTCGAGGTTTGCAAGTTCGGACATTGGGCCTGCGGCTGGTTCGAAATCATCCTCGTTCAGCCAGGAACGCCGTTCGCAGAAGTCGGGGACGAAATCGAGGCACGGCTCGACGACTATCCATTCCTCGACGAAAACGATGTTTCGAATCGCGAGTACGAGGAGTTTTTGAGCGGATGGAAATCATACGGCGCTGGAGACTTCCGCACGGCAATTCGCAAGACCTTCGAGATAACCGAGGATGAAACAAAGGTCCTCGACAACATCGACGACGAAAAACTGCGGGAGTTCTACATGGATCGCGCGGCGATACCGTACGAACCGGATGGCGAGAGCGTCAGTATCGGTGCCGCCAGAATGGTAGAGCGCATGACAGACAATGACTACAAATACCTGATCGCGTTGGCGTCAGGCAATTTGTTTAATGATAACCCCAACCAGCTTGAACTGGTGCTTGAATGATCAGGAGAGTTAAATGGAATTTGGCGACCCACACAAAGATTTCAGACACACAACGCTTCCGACATATCCGGAAGACTACGACCGAATCAAAAAGAAATACACGCCAAAACGGGTAGGGATCACTCTGCTCGACGAAAAACCCGGATTCACAGGAATCTACATTCGAGACGAGAATGGAGGTTTATGGCCCGCGAGGACAGTCAGCCATGAACCACCTGAACACCACGAATCCGTCTGTGGCGCATGGATGGCGCAATACGAGGACTGTCAAGACAAACGAGCTAAATCCACGAGAAGACAATAATGAGCACCCCATACGCATGCAGGGAGGAAGACGCAGCGAGGATCCACGACTGGCTGGTCAACCGTGGCGGCATTCTGATCTGGCGCAGCGCTAATCTGTCGAACCCCGGCGCGTCGTGGACGACCCCTGCGCAAGACGCGAATGGCGGACCGTACGAAAAGCCGAACTGGCAGTGCGCGTCCCAGCCCGAGAAGCATATCCTCAACATCGACGACGTCATTGTCTACACGCCGACGGAAGTCAAACGATTTCACGTGGCGACTCGAATGAGCGGAAATGGACTTTCCATCAAAGTCACGGATGGCGGATCCCGCCGTCTGCGCACTGAGGTTGCCAAGGCACATCAAAAATTTGGACAATTCGCGTGGCATGTCTTTGATTACGATTCATATGAAAATGCAAGAATCATGATTGAAAGCGAGCGTAAACCAATGGCCGATTGGGTTGCAAAGCACAAGGAGACTACATGTACGTGCTGAAACGAAACGAGGACGGCAAGTTCGTGGCTCTTCCGGGAAGCAAGAAGTCATACACATCGAATCTACGGGACGCGCGGCAATTCGTCACGCGTGAGGAAGCTGAATGCGATCGATGCGGCAACGAGCGAATCGTGAACACAGAGGAGTTGCTGCAACAACGGTGGGGAAACCACGATCGGCAGAACAAGGATTTTTAAATATGAAAACACCGAACCAGGTCCAAACAGAAATCGATGCGTTAGTGGATTCTTGGCCGCTGACAAAATTGGAACAGCTCAAGATTGGCAATACGTTCGTCTGCGCATCGGACCATTTTACCCGTACCTTTGGGAGGAGCAGTTACAATCTTTTTAAGGTCGTATCGAAGGCAAAAACGCTACTGCGCTGCGGAGTTGTTTACGGACCGGAGTCTGATCCGTCTGAGGTCCGAGCAATTACGTACAAGTCAGCGGATCGCAATCGAAGCCTCTTCCGCCGTGCGACCTTCTCTGATTTCGCCAAAGCTGAGGTCCTCTTGCGTGCGCGCACCGACGCTTTTGCGGCTGAAGAAAGATGGCGAAAAAACTTGCCCGATGTCTACGTTCTGTGGAACGACGCAATCGACCATCTCGGATCTGAGTCAAAGGGTGATATTTTACACCGGACGCGGAGCGGCTTTGTTCTGGAGGTCTACGACGGAAATGGAAAACTCCACGAGCGCGTGCGAATGCTTGCCGACAGTGATGCCGGGTTGGACTGCGCGGACTGTAACGCCATCGAGAGAATGGTGCGGGCGTATGCTGCATCCCATTTTAACCGGGTGAACATCAAGAATGGCTCAAAGTTTCACATTCAGCATGTTCCTCAGATGGATTAATGCCAATCAATTCTGTACTCGTTAAGAACACCGGGAGGAACGCATGAAGACAAGGACGCACAAGATTACCGTCTATGATGACAACGGTCGAGGGCGACGGTGGAAGCCGCGAGGCCCGACACGCACGGCAACGCCACTTTCTCGGCGTGAACACAAAATTGTTAGGCTTATTCTAAACGGCCAGACCGCTGATTTCGCCAAAGCAATTGAATTGATGCGGAAGGGTGTCGATTATGACCGCATTTTAGATTTGGGAGGCATCTATAAGCGAACAGGACGAGTGATTAAAACGCTCATTGTAGCTGACAAGATTATCTCCGGTGAGATCCCAAAGGATGAAGAACAAGCATATATCCATGGATTGGCTATAAGCGCAGGAAATAGAGGCTGAAGTCTGCAGGTTCAATTGAATTTTAAATTGGCGGAGAGTCACATCGTGTTGAGTGGAAAGTACTGGCTAATTCCCGGTGGTCAAGTTGTCGACGTCACCACGTCGGAGCATGCGATCTATGCACGCAAGAAGATGCTCCAATTGCCAGAAGACGATCACAATATCAACATCCGAAACATGCTCAGCCCGCTCTCGGCTACCGAAATAACCAATTATCGCATCCGTGGGATCTCAGAGGACGTGCTGAACTTCCTGAGCTCGGTCAGCGGCTGCAATGATCCCCGCGTGTACGCGATCAACAATTGGAATTGGGTGCGAGGGCGTTTCATTGAAATCCAAGCGCCAGGATTCTGGGTACGACGCATCGACGCCGAATCCCTCACAACGATTCGCGGGGCGACGGATTTTTGGCGCGCACAGAAACAGCTAAATGCGTTCGATATGGTCAGCGTTACGGAACTTGCCACTAACACATCGTATGAAATATCCGTATCACGACTGCGGGATCCTCAAATCATAGCCAAGCAATTGCTACAAGATGCATTTCGAAAACCAGATGTGATTGACTAAAGATGATCAGGTCAGGTTGATCACATCGAATAAGGAGAGTACATAAAATGCCAGATATTTTAACGAAACGCAATGATGCACAGCAGCAGTTCATCTCAGATTATGGCGAATGGATAAATTCCGAAAAAGACATTACCAGCCCAGACGTAGCATCCAAAGAAATTGTATACGGAGTGTTCAATGACAGTCGTTGTGTCGTATTCGTCCCCCGATGGAATGCCTACGCATGTGTACATTTTCTGGAAGCCGTTCATATGGCAGGGACATGGCGCGAGCTCAACATGATGCTTTCGAAATCCGGATACGAATGGGTTTTGGATTACATGGGAGTTCCGGAATCGCCGGATGAAGGCTTTGAACCGGAATTCATCGACGACGGGGATTTTCCGTTTTTCCCGCCGGAACGAATGTGGGAGTGGATGCCGCAGGATATTTTCAATAGACACGTCCGTTTCGGCGACAGTTTTCTCAACGGCATGATGCCGGAATTGCCGCCGGAAGCGATGATTGAGGTCGTCGCGGGTCTGGAAGCGCGCGGATACCAATGCGTTCGTGATGACAAATTGGTTCAGGCTGCGTGCGACTACTGTGGGTAAGTTTTTAATGCGATTGTTTTGAATTCTGATACTTATCAACAGGCTCTCGTCTAAGAAGTGAAATGGATAAAACGCGAAAAGAGCTTGTAAGAACCAGTATGAAAGTGCAGTGATTCCGCTGGGTTGAAACTGCTGGGCATCAGCACGATCAGCACGTCGTTTCAATCCACGCGCCCGCACGGGGCGCGACCGTATCACGTGCTGCGTCCCGTCCGATTTCAGCGTTTCAATCCACGCGCCCGCACGGGGCGCGACTATTGAATTTAACTAAAATTGTATTCTGAACTTGTTTCAATCCACGCGCCCGCACGGGGCGCGACTTCAGAAAGTCCGTCGTCCTTGATCGCCTTCGTGTTTCAATCCACGCGCCCGCACGGGGCGCGACTAGGACACGAGCCAGCCATGACGGAAGAAGAAAAGTTTCAATCCACGCGCCCGCACGGGGCGCGACAGACTCGTCGTGAAGCGTTCGGACGGGACATTGGCGTTTCAATCCACGCGCCCGCACGGGGCGCGACGGAGAAAACAGATGTTCGACCCGAATGAGATTTACGTTTCAATCCACGCGCCCGCACGGGGCGCGACCAAGTTCGAGGACGCCAAATGAATAAAGTTTATGTTTCAATCCACGCGCCCGCACGGGGCGCGACTGCCTTGAATGCTCGCAATGTCGTCAATCGTCAGTTTCAATCCACGCGCCCGCACGGGGCGCGACATATTTGAAACCTTCGTGTGAAGAAGATCGAAAGTTTCAATCCACGCGCCCGCACGGGGCGCGACCTGGAGTCGGCGTATTGAATAGCGGTCCACGACTAGTTTCAATCCACGCGCCCGCACGGGGCGCGACCCAGTCGCCGAGTAGCTCGTCACGTCCGTATTGGTTTCAATCCACGCGCCCGCACGGGGCGCGACCTGCTACGAACGTAAGTCCGGTAGAAGATAAAAAGTTTCAATCCACGCGCCCGCACGGGGCGCGACTTATAGCCGGCGGAATGCTCACCCCGACAAAACAGTTTCAATCCACGCGCCCGCACGGGGCGCGACACGACAATTTCGTCTTTGATACGTAAAAATTGCCAGTGTTTCAATCCACGCGCCCGCACGGGGCGCGACGCGGTTCTATCTCTGCTAGTGGAGCGGATACGAAGTTTCAATCCACGCGCCCGCACGGGGCGCGACCGTCAAAATTCCACATCTCGAAGTCATCGTTTTTGTTTCAATCCACGCGCCCGCACGGGGCGCGACATTGAGTTTTCGACCGTATCCCGATGATGTTTGAGTTTCAATCCACGCGCCCGCACGGGGCGCGACAATGATTGCGATTCATAAGTACCCGCTTCAACTAGTTTCAATCCACGCGCCCGCACGGGGCGCGACCATCTTCAAACAAAAGGAAAAACATCATGCAATTGTTTCAATCCACGCGCCCGCACGGGGCGCGACGAAGATTACAATACGTACGCAGCGGTTCGGAATAAGTTTCAATCCACGCGCCCGCACGGGGCGCGACAGAGTCAGATCGAGATCATAAGGAAGAAAACGGGTTTCAATCCACGCGCCCGCAC
Source organism: Planctomycetota bacterium (assembly GCA_037129555.1). Taxonomy (GTDB): domain Bacteria; phylum Planctomycetota; class SZUA-567; order H5-PLA8; family H5-PLA8; genus JANXLS01. The sequence goes on along the minus strand of JBAXUS010000028.1, from coordinate 3,561 downwards.
GGGGCGCGACACTCCTCCGGACAACTCCTCACCTCCACAGTCAGGTTTCAATCCACGCGCCCGCACGGGGCGCGACCCGGTGAATCCGGTAAACTAGGAGGTTCAGAATGGTTTCAATCCACGCGCCCGCACGGGGCGCGACCCCGAGCCAGTCCCTACAGCGGCGCAGCCCAGTGAGGTTTCAATCCACGCGCCCGCACGGGGCGCGACGTAAATAATCATGGCGAGTCAAGGCTGGTGGAAAGTTTCAATCCACGCGCCCGCACGGGGCGCGACATGGGCTTTGAAAATAATTGGCCGAACCGCAAAGTTTCAATCCACGCGCCCGCACGGGGCGCGACATTATAAAGGTACGCAATGAAACGAACGAACGAACGGTTTCAATCCACGCGCCCGCACGGGGCGCGACCCACGACGGTCTTCCGTCTTGTCTTCGCGCAATGTTTCAATCCACGCGCCCGCACGGGGCGCGACGGGTCGGCTCCGATCATGGAATACGACCGACAAGTTTCAATCCACGCGCCCGCACGGGGCGCGACCCTGAATTAAGTTACCCAATCCCTGAGCGTTCTGGTTTCAATCCACGCGCCCGCACGGGGCGCGACCGGCGCATGGGATGATGATGAAATTGCAGCATGGGTTTCAATCCACGCGCCCGCACGGGGCGCGACTCTGGATCGTCCGTTGCACCGCTTGTCGCTTGCATGTTTCAATCCACGCGCCCGCACGGGGCGCGACAAGGCCGGACGGAAGAACGGTTGTACCGAACGGAGTTTCAATCCACGCGCCCGCACGGGGCGCGACACGATCACGGCGGGGACTTTGCTTGTCGGGACAACGTTTCAATCCACGCGCCCGCACGGGGCGCGACCGAATCGGCCTTGAACCAACGCACCCATGGAATTGTTTCAATCCACGCGCCCGCACGGGGCGCGACGTTGAACCACGACCGATTTGAACATACGCCGTATGTTTCAATCCACGCGCCCGCACGGGGCGCGACGTGTTGCTTCCCGCGTTCACGACTGATAGCTACGCGTTTCAATCCACGCGCCCGCACGGGGCGCGACCGTAATAAAAAGCATCATCTCAACCATATTGTTGTTTCAATCCACGCGCCCGCACGGGGCGCGACCAGCCAAGGCAACTTTTTTGCCCGGATAGAACGAGTTTCAATCCACGCGCCCGCACGGGGCGCGACATACGTTACTCACTGGCGCGACTCCGCTCGATATGTTTCAATCCACGCGCCCGCACGGGGCGCGACATTTAAAACGTCCGTAGGCGTAAATCCCTTCAATGTTTCAATCCACGCGCCCGCACGGGGCGCGACGATACCACAATCGGCGGGAGGCGTTGCGGCTACTGTTTCAATCCACGCGCCCGCACGGGGCGCGACGTCAAACCCGCAAGCTTGCCGCGAGTGGCGATATTGTTTCAATCCACGCGCCCGCACGGGGCGCGACAGCGTTCTTCATCAACTCTTCGCTCGTGTTGTTTGTTTCAATCCACGCGCCCGCACGGGGCGCGACTCGCCAAAACAAAGCGCGTGTTGGTAACCGCTGTTTCAATCCACGCGCCCGCACGGGGCGCGACCGAATACTGGAAGAAGTTCGGGTTAATCAGCTTTGTTTCAATCCACGCGCCCGCACGGGGCGCGACGGATCGCCACTGCCACCCGAATCGGTCCACGAAGCGTTTCAATCCACGCGCCCGCACGGGGCGCGACCGTCGCCAAGCATCGTTTCCCACGTGAATGAGTGTTTCAATCCACGCGCCCGCACGGGGCGCGACCTGAATTAAGTTACCCAATCCCTGAGCGTTCTGGTTTCAATCCACGCGCCCGCACGGGGCGCGACCGGACGAGACTGTAACCAGTGACCCATTGGGCTGTTTCAATCCACGCGCCCGCACGGGGCGCGACGTCGCGGCCTTTGCTGCCAACGTAATGTTGGCCGTTTCAATCCACGCGCCCGCACGGGGCGCGACAAGTCCGTGTTCTTCATCATGGAGTTGAAATCGGTTTCAATCCACGCGCCCGCACGGGGCGCGACTTCATCCTCGCCCGTCGAGCGAATCGCGTCAGGTTTCAATCCACGCGCCCGCACGGGGCGCGACCGCGGCGGCGGTGGCTGCGCATTTCAAGTCAATGTTTCAATCCACGCGCCCGCACGGGGCGCGACTTTACCCTCTGGCGACATATGCCCCATCAAATCAGTTTCAATCCACGCGCCCGCACGGGGCGCGACAAAGCTACATCATTTGCACCAAATAATGCTGGCGTTTCAATCCACGCGCCCGCACGGGGCGCGACTTGCACGTAGAATTTTGTATGAAGGTATCGAGCAAGTTTCAATCCACGCGCCCGCACGGGGCGCGACCCCGATGGATACCAATCGCGACCGGGAATAGTGGTTTCAATCCACGCGCCCGCACGGGGCGCGACCGAAGCGAATTTTGTAGCCAGAATTGAGTTTTCGTTTCAATCCACGCGCCCGCACGGGGCGCGACATGGTTTTCCTTTGGTTATGAGTAGGTAAATTTAGTTTCAATCCACGCGCCCGCACGGGGCGCGACATGGATCAATGCAATCCATGTACGGCGGACTTTCGTTTCAATCCACGCGCCCGCACGGGGCGCGACTTCCAGCGTTTCGGCCCAGTAGTTAGGCACGAAGGTTTCAATCCACGCGCCCGCACGGGGCGCGACCGCTGTCAATTGCGCCGTGACAGGGATTTGCAGAGTTTCAATCCACGCGCCCGCACGGGGCGCGACCGATCGATCGGCATTGGACGGGCGGTCCGACGGTGTTTCAATCCACGCGCCCGCACGGGGCGCGACCCAAACTCAGCGGACTGAGCGGACCATATCGTTGTTTCAATCCACGCGCCCGCACGGGGCGCGACCTTCCATTCCGAATCGCGGATGATTTGGTAATTCTGGTTTCAATCCACGCGCCCGCACGGGGCGCGACCTGATGCCTTTTGAGCGCGAAGTCGTACAATTCGAGTTTCAATCCACGCGCCCGCACGGGGCGCGACTTCAATCAAACACTCGTCGTCTAAGAGGGATAAGTTTCAATCCACGCGCCCGCACGGGGCGCGACTCGGCGTCTTTTCCAGCTTGAGTGCTTGTGAACTTGTTTCAATCCACGCGCCCGCACGGGGCGCGACCGTCGGCACCGTCATCCCAACCTTGAGAGTAAATTGTTTCAATCCACGCGCCCGCACGGGGCGCGACCGAGACGCTCCGAGATATCGCCATTGCGATACTTGTTTCAATCCACGCGCCCGCACGGGGCGCGACGAAGGTCGCCCCGTTGATAACATCGACGCCCGTATGTTTCAATCCACGCGCCCGCACGGGGCGCGACATGCAATCCCCAAAATAATTGGTGTAGAACGCAGGTTTCAATCCACGCGCCCGCACGGGGCGCGACCTTGCGCCCCACTCGCTTGCGCAAAAGGCAAATTAGTTTCAATCCACGCGCCCGCACGGGGCGCGACCGCATGGCTCGTGCAATGCCACGTGGATTTGGAAAGTTTCAATCCACGCGCCCGC
>JBAXUS010000279.1:0-6687 GCA_037129555.1 Planctomycetota bacterium | reverse complement strand
CGTTATTTTCAATACAGAAACGGAATTTCTTCTAATTCTGGATTCAAAAGGAGAATGGATGGTTATGGTTGACTTAAAGGCTACAAGATAAACAGGGGGAACAGGTGAAGGCGGGTGGCACCGAAAGACCATGATCGTTCGTCGCGGCTTGCCCCATTGTCGGGTGCCACCGGTAGGTACCCCTACCGGTGCAGATTGGTCCAAGGCGTCAGTATTTCAGCACGTTCACATCAAACGATTTCACTGAGACCGAGTGATTAGGGAAGGATTTTTTGTGAGTTGTCGAATTTTAAATCAGGTACCCTGTTGCCTATCGCGCGACACCGCACCGGTAGGAGTACCTACCGGTGCCACCCGACATTGCGTCACTCGTCTTAAACCGCTTCCAATCCCGTCACGCTTGCTGCGGTATTGTACCCGAAGCGGTCTGTTTCCACGCCCATGCGGTGCAGGAGTTGGACGAAGAGGTTGGATAGGGGGAGGTTGTTCTTTTGATCGAAGGCGAGGTGTTGGCCGTGTTTGAAGCCGCCTCCGGCGAGGATCAGCGGGAGGTTGTGGGTGTCGTGGGCGCTGGCGTTGCCTAGGTTCGAGCCAAAGAGGACGTTGGTGTTGTCCAGCAACGAGCGGCCGTTTTCTTGGACGCTTTTGAGCTTGGCTAAGAAGTCGCGGAGGGCGTGGAATTCGGCGAGTTCGATGAGTTTTAGTTCTTCGATTTTGGCCGGGTCCTGACCGTGGTGTGAGAGGTTGTGCCAGTCGTGGCTGACACCTTGCACGATCGGGACTTGGTTCATGCCGGACAATTTGAAGGTGACGGTGCGGGTGGAGTCGGTTTGCAGCGCCAGCACGATCACGTCGTTCATCAATTTCGACCGGCCTGAAATGTCTTTGGAGTCGGCGATGTCTTTCGGGGCGGTCGCGCTGACTTTCGGTTTAGGCTTGGTGACCCAGTCTTGTGATTCGACCAGGCGCGATTCCAGATCGCGGACCGACGTGAGGTACTGGTCGAGTTTGTCCTGATCGCGCTTGCCTAAATCGCTGCGCAGTTTCTTGGCTTCGCCGTTGACGGTGTCGAGGATGCTACGCCCGCGTTGGATGCCGCGCAGTTGCGCTTTCATTTCGTCGTCGGTGCCTTGAACGAAGAGCTGTTGGAAGACTTTGGAGGGCGCACTTTCGCCGGGAATTTCAGCGCCGCTGGCGGTCCACGAAAGCGAGCCGCTGCCTCGTGTCAGCGCCAGATACGGGAAGCGCGTTTGGGTACCGATGCGCTGGGCGATGAGTTGATCAATCGAGATTGTGTTGCGGAAACCTGCGAGGCCGGGATGTTTCGAGCCGGTCAGCCAGGTCATTTCGGACGTGTGGCCGTTGGCTCCGTTCTGCTCGTGATGGCCCATGCCGGAGAAGACGGTGAAGTCGTCGCGCAAATCTTTCAATGCGGCGAGATACGGCGACGGCGTGTAGCCTCGGCCGGTTTCTTTTGGGAAGAGATGTGGCGTGTGGATGCCGAGGGTGGTACACATGGCCACGAAGCGTTTCGGCGCGGCGGGTTCGGCATGGACGAAGGCCGGGCGCATGGCGTCAAAGACTGGCAACGTCAGCGCGATGCCGGCTCCACGCAAGAAGGTTCGGCGCGAGAGGTGCTTCTTTTGCGGCGCGGAGATGGATCGATAATCGTGGCTCATGTCGGGCTCCTTTTGCGACTCTGCGAGAGATAACCGTTTACTTGGTCGAGAAGATCTCGCTTTGTATGACGAGGTGCAAGAGGTCTCGCACGCCGCCGTTTTTCGTCTTTACTGCCTGGACAATCTTAGCGACTTCCGTGCGATCTGAGAAGCCGAGTTCGCGGCCTGTTGCGAATGCGAGCAAGCGGCTTGCGAGGGACGCGGTGATGGGGTCTTGTTGTTTGAGCAGAAGCTTTTGAAACTCGGCGAAGCCACCGAACTTTTCGCCTGCGACATCGCCGCTGGCATCGACGGGCTTGCCCAGTTTGTAACGCACTTTTTTCCGATCGTATTCCAGGTTCACGTTGTCGCCTTCTCCGAGCGAGCGGAAGCGGTCGCGCCAGCCGCCGATCACGTCGTAATTTTCGAGCGCGAATCCGGGCGGATCGATGACGCGATGGCAGACGTTGCAGCTCTCCATCGTGCGATGTTTTACGAGCATTTCACGGACGGTTGTGGCACCTCGAATATCCGGTTCGACGCCTGGAACGCCGGGGGGCGGGGGAGGTGGTTTGAAGCCGAGAATCCGATCCATGACCCAGACGCCGCGAATGACGGGCGATGTGTTCGTGCCGTTGGCTGAGACTTTTAACACGCTTGCTTGCGTCAAGAAACCGCCGCGTTTGCTGCCAGGCGGGAGGGGTTCTTTTTTGATGTCGAGATGGTCGATCCCAGGAATGCCGTAGTGCTTGGCGAGGCGGGCGTCCAGCATGGCGAAATCGGATTGGATGATGTTCGAGACGGGCAGATTGTGTGTGATCAATTCGCTGAAAAAAGCGCGCGTTTCGGCGACGATGGAGAACTGCAATTGGTCGTCGAATTCGGGATACAATTGCTTGTCTGGCGTGGTGAATTCGATGCTGCGCAGGTCCAGCCAGCCGTCGGTGAAATCCGCTGCGAAGCGCTTCGTTTTGGGATTCGCGAGCAAGCGTTCGGTCTGTTCTTTCAGTACCGCAGGCTGCTTCAATTTCCCTGCGGCGGCGAGTTTCAATAGCTCGTCATCCGGCAGCGAACGCCACAAGAAATACGCGAGGCGCGAGGCGAGGGCGTAGTCGTCGAGTTTGCCTGCCGACTCGTGAAAGTAGAGGAAATCCGGAGCGCATAGGACTGCTGATGCGGCTGTTCGCATCGCGTCTTCGAAGGAGGCTCCGCGCTTCAATTCGGCGTTGAACAGTGCGAGATAAGGCGCGAGCTTTTCGTCTGAAACGGGGCGGCGGAACAAGCGCGTCGCGAATGTTTTGAGCAGGCGCTTGGAGTCGTCGGCTGGTTTTTCGGAGACGGCTTCGCGCGTCTTGGCCAGCGTGTTACGCTTCGCACCTTTTTTGCTGGGAGCGGTTTCTTTGAGTGGCACGTTACCATAGAGGAGTTCATGCCCGCTTGTTGGCCATTCGTCCAGAAAAGGGCCTTCGATTTCGACGCCGAGGATCGCGAGTCCGGAGCCTTGGTATGCGGCGACGCCTCCTTTTAGGAGATGCAATCCGGGCGTTCCGGGTTTGGGGCCGAGGCCTTCGGGCGTGATACGCAGTGTCTCGCCGCGTGCGAACCAATGATCGACTTCGACTGTCGTCGGCGTGTTGGGCGGGAGCGAATAATAGCCGTGCGTGGCGATGCCGCTGGTGCTTAAAAAGAGGCCACTGGAGTTCCCGACTTGCAGCGCGAAGACCACGGGTTTCGGCGTCTGATACGCGTAGCCTGTGATACGAATTTTGTAGCGGCCGTCGCCCCAGGCGCTGAATTGGCGGAGCGCGGTGTTGGGATAGCCGCCTGTAAAAAACACGACGGCGCCGTCCGGACGCAAGAGCCATTTGCCGCCGCCGGAGGTCAAGTCTTCTGACAGGGAGCGCGAGAAAAGCGGGTCATTGTACGAGTACTTTTCTTTCTTCAATTCCGGTTTCGTTTCGTGCAGGCTGAGCGCGTCGAGCGTCTTTTCGGCGGCTTCCAAATAGCGCTTCAATTGTACATCCGACATGCTCAGCGCTTCGCCTTGATTGTCGAAACCGTTCAGGAGCGAATCGTCGGGGAGCAGGCGGACGAGGTTGAGCTGTACGCCGAACGCATCGTTGAGCGTGTTCTGATATTCGATCCGATTCAAGCGCCGCAGCACGGTGCCTTTCATGGCTTGATGTTGCTGCGTGATATCTTTGCCGAGCACGGTGAGAAATGCCGATTGCTCAAGAGCGGGCGGACGGGTGCGTTTGGCTGGCGGCATTTCGCCGGATGAAATGCGGTCGAAGACGTGAACCCATTGCGTATGCGTGGTGATGTCGTCTTTGAAATCGAGCGCGGTCAGATCGAGGCCGCCTTTTTTTGTGTCTGCATCGTGGCAGTCGATGCAATGGGCTTTTAGAAAGGGGCCGAACGCGGCGGGCTGCGCGGCGAAGGCGGTGGACGCCGTGAGGAGGAGAAGCGCGGCGAGGGTTCGAGGGTGTGTGGGGAACATGGGGAGAAGTAGGGTCTCACAGTCTGTACTTTCGATGAACGACGTTCTTTCTTTTTAGTACACCAAATAACGAGCGAAACTGGGTAGTATATTTTGATAATGTGGTCGACATGCAACCCGTGAAAAGGTAGTGCTGCCTATGTTCATCTATCTGCGAATGTTCTTCATTGCGGTGATTCTGTTCGGCTCAATCTCGGTCCAGGCGACAGAATCGCCGCGCATGTTTCCGTTGTGGAACGGTGATGAGACGGTGGCGACGTATGCTGAGCGCGTGCGCCTGCCGCCGACGAAGACGCTCGATCTCGGTGGCGGAGAGCCGATGGAATTGGTGTTGATCCCTGCTGGCGAATTCATCATGGGATCGGCGGAACCGGAGAAGCCGGGGGCGAGTGTTGAGCATTCGAAAGCGTTGTTTTTTCTCGGCACGGTTTCGGCTGCGTTTATTGTCATGCTGATCGGATTGAAATACTTTCATGACCGGAAGCTCCGCTTTTCGCTGCTGACGTTCATGCTGTTTATCAGCAGTGTGGGCTGCGCGGTGGGCGGGTTTGGGCGGTGGAATCTGGCGTTGCGAGAGGATGCTCGTTATAAGAAAAAATTGGCCGACTTCGCTGACATTCCACGCAGTGAAAAACCTGCCCACATCGTCACGCTCTCGCAACCGTTTTACATAGGAAAATACACGGTTACGCAGGAGCAGTACACCGCTGTGATCGGCACGAATCCCAGCCATTTTAAAGGCACTCGCATGCCGGTCGAAATGGTCTCATGGAACGACGCGATGGCGTTTTGTTCCACGCTGAAAAGCAAAGCGATGGACGTGCGACTTCCGACGGAAGCGCAGTGGGAATTTGCATGCCGTGCTGGGACGCGGACGCGATTTTATGTCGGCGACGCAAGCAGCGACCATGATGCAGCGGGGTGGTCGAACACCAACAGCCAAAGCACCACGCATCCTGTTGGACAATTGAAACCCAATGCATTTGGCGTTTACGATATGCACGGCAATGTGTTTCAAATGTGCCAGGATTTTTGGGAGGACAGATACCCATCCAGCGCTCCGATCCGCGATCCGCAAGGGCCTCGGGAAAGCAAAGGGCATACGTTGCGCGGCGGGGCGTGGAGTCAATATCCGTACTATTGCCGGTCGGCGGTGCGGTTCTTTTCGTTTCCGACGAAGCGGGATGAGACGGTTGGGTTTCGGGTGGTGATGGGGGTGGAGTAAGAGGTCGTGATTTACGAGGCTCCGCGCCGGATGCTCCAGATGAAGGCCGAGCAGAGGACGATGGCAAGCCAGAGTTCGGGTTTGGACAAGATGCTGAGCCATGTGGGCGGGCGGGTCATGTGGAAATAGGTGAGTTGGTTTTTGTCACGTCGCGTGGTCCAGAAATCGCCGGAGTGGTGGGCGAAATTAATTGTGCCGTATTGTTCTGAATTAGGCGACAGATCGGAGCCTCTCCATCGCAGCGAGGCGATGTCCATTAAAAAATCACCGTTTCGCGCGTTGTAAATTCTTGGTGAATAGTCAAGAACGAGATAGTCGCTGTTCAGTGAGAATTTGGTCGCAGTCTCGGGAGCTTGCCAGATTGCTGTCAAAGTGTGACCGTCACGGATGTGATGTGTAAGCGGGTCGTTCCAGAGCGTTCCATCTGGAGAGAACTCTCCGACGATACTGCTTTGAGACGCGGGGGGAAATAGCGTTGCAAGAGTCTTGCCTGTGAGAACGTCGCGCAATTCAATGTGATTATCGATTAACGTGACGTAGCGACTTCCATCCTGTGTGAATTGACATGTGCCATTGTAATCATCTGTTTGCATCAGCAATTTGCCGTTGGCTAAAGAAACGATGTAGTGCATACTTGTGCCACCAAAGGAGAGGACATAGGGGACCATCGTGGTTGGCGTGAAGTTGACTCCCGTCAAGCCATCCTCAAAATTTTCAGTCTGAATGGCTTGGCCTGTTTCGAGGTTCAAGATTTCCAGGTGCTCGTTGCGACGATACGCGATATGGTCGATTGAGTTCGATTGTCCGTACATTCGAGTGATGTTGTCGATTGTAGCAACGGGCTTAAAGTCATGGAGTTTATAAATCTCGATAGTCTTGTTGGGAATGGATTGTCGAATCGCGTGATTGGGATAAAAAGTGCAGAATTGGTGACTTTGACTATTCCTTAATAGATCCTCGTGTCCCAATGACTGCAGCGATTCCGCATCGAGTAGATCCCAACCGACTTGATCGTTCTTGATACTTTTGTTCCATCCGGAGAGTACGAAATATCGTCCAATGGATTGAATGGAGCCCGCCCATATTAAATCGAATTCAGCGTGTCGTTCGCCGCCCGGCAATCGTCGCACGTCAACGAGCTGGTTCGATATTCCATCGTTTTCTCCGTACGTGATGAGCAGAAAGCGGTCGTCGTCTGATAGAGTCACACTTTGAATCTTCTGAGGTTCGGAAACGATAAATGCGACTCGCCATGGGCCCCAGTTCCACCAGAGGGTGGCGAGGCTGGCTAACGAGAGGACGGC
>JBAXUS010000278.1:0-6687 GCA_037129555.1 Planctomycetota bacterium | reverse complement strand
CTCCGACTTCGTTGCGCACGCTGACGTGGGACGCGTCCGGAATCACGGCCACCGCCGAAGACGGAAGTCGTGTCACGCACTTGTTTGCGTCACGTTGGACACTCGAGCGCACACTCGGCGGCTCAACTTCTCCATTGAAAGATCGTGTCAATGCGCTGCGTTTTTCAATCGATGGCAAGTCGCTTGCATCCGGCAGTGGCGACTATTCACGCAGTGGCGACGTCGCGATTTGGAATGTTGAAAGCGGCGCGCTGATCAAAGCGCTGCCCGATTTGCACAAAGACTCCGTCCTCGCGCTGTGCTATTCGCCCGATGGAAAAATGCTCGCGACTGCGGGTTCGGATCGAGTCGCCAAAATCATCGACACCACAACATGGGCACCTTTGAAAACGTTTGAAGGCCACACCAATCACGTGCTCGGAATTTCCTGGCGCGGGGATGGTCGGACACTGGTCTCGTCCGGAGCTGACGGAGCCGTCAAAATCTGGGACTTCGCCAGCGGCGAAAAGAAGAAGAGCGTTGAGGGTTGGGACGCCGAAGTGACCGCGATTCAACACGTCGGTCGAACAGGAAATTTCCTCACTTCCAGCGGTGACAAGCGGGTGCGTTTACTCAATGATGCCGGGGCCGAAGTCAAAGCATTTGCAGGCGGTGTGGATTTCATGCAATGCGCTGCCGCAAGCGAGGACGGCACGATCATCCTCGCGGGCGGACAGGATGGCGTACTACGCGTCTGGGACGGCGCGGGCAAAGTATTAGTGGTGTTTCCTTCGGTGCCATAGCAAGCACGGAGCAGGGTACTGCTCCGTGGCACCCGGCTTTAACGAACACGAATTTCGGATTGTGTGTTGCACATGATTTAAGAAAGCGAGTCACCATGAGTTCATCCCCCAGCCCGTCGCATTCGCAGATCCAGTGCCGAGGTCCGATGTCCCGGCGCGGCTTTATGCAAATCGGACTGACCGGTTTCGCGTCGCTCAGTTTGCCGGGACTCTATCGACTCCGCGCTGAGGAGGCAGCGAAGCCTGCGCGAGAGAAGACTGCGATCATTCTCTGCTGGTTGATCGGCGGTTGCTCGCACCTCGACACCTATGATCCGAAACCCGATTCCGGCAGCGAATACCGTGGCCCGTTCAACTCCATCGCGACAAAAGTTCCGGGCATGCGCCTCACTGAATTGCTGCCGATGCATGCAAAAATCGCGGACAAATTCACGCTTCTGCGTTCGATGACACACCGTTCCGCCGGGCACCCTGCCGGGCATCTGACGATGCTCTCCGGCGATCCCGACGAGCGCGATAAACGCATGCCGATTCTTCCGGATTGGATGTGTGTTTCGAATTACATCCGTTCCAAAACCAACGGTACCCGCACCAGTCCGCTCCCGAATTATTGCGCGATTAATCCCATCGAAAGTGATTACTCCGGTCCGGCGTATTTGGGAAATCCGTATTCGCCCTTCGCGATCACCGGTGATCCCAGCCGGCCGGATTTTCGTGTGCCCAACATCGGCCTCTCCAATCCCGATATGTCGCGGCGCTTGAGTGACCGCGTCGCGCTTCGACGTTCGCTCGATCGCCTCGAACGCAACGTGGATGCTTCGGGCGAAATGGGTGCCATCGACGCTTTCGAAGCTCAGGCGATGACGCTGCTGACGAATCCGAAATCGCGCGATGCGTTTGATCTCAGCAAAGAAGACGACCGCACGCGCGACCGCTATGGCCGCAATCGCTGGGGGCAGCAGTTGCTCATGGCCCGGCGACTCGTTGAAGCTGGAGTCGAAATCGTTCACACGAATATGGACGGCGCGATCTGCGGCGGTGCGGGAAATAATTGGGACGATCACGCTGTGAATTCGCATATCTTCGATGCGTTGAAATACCGAGCCGTGGCGTTTGATCAGTCCGTCTCCGCGCTGATCGAAGACATTTATGCGCGCGGATTGAGCAAGCGGGTGCTCGTGGTCGTCACCGGTGAATTTGGTCGAACACCGAAAATCAGTTACGAACGCAGCAGCGGTGCCCATGCCGCCAGTGGTGCTGCCGGAACTCTGCAACCCGGGCGCGACCATTATCCGCGCGCGTTTTCGAATATCTGGGCGGGCGGTGGCATTCAAACTGGCGGCATCATTGGAGCCAGCGACAAACGCGGTGAGGATGTCGTCGAGCGCGCGTGCAGTCCGCACGATTTTCTTGCCACGATCTACCACCATCTTGGCATCGACTGGCAGAAGATCACGATCAATGATTTCGCCGGTCGTCCAACGCCGATTGTTGACAACGGTAAACCGATTCCGGAATTGATGGGGCGGACGAGTTAGCGCGGGTACTGTTAGATGATCGATCAACGGTTGCATGGTCGTATTTTCGAAACCGTACGTACTCAAGCACGGAGCAGGGTACTGCTCCGTGGCACCCGGCCTTGACGATACATGCCTCGCGCGGATGCGGTCTCCTCGTCAATAATCATTTCCGTCATTGCGCCGCGTTCAAAATTCCTTTAGAAAATTGCATTCAATATCCACATCGTACGTCATACCAACGGGGAATTGAGAACCCGTTTAGAGGAGATACCACCATGCTTTTCCGCTGTGTTCGAACCCTGGCCGTCCCGATTCTTGTTGCATTTATGTGCGTTCACTCAGCCCACGCAGTCGAAGGAAAGAAAGCTGAATCTCCCGCAGAGCTTCTGTCGAAGATCAAGTACGGCGCCGATCAAGATGCTGTTCTCGTTGCCATTCGAGCCTTGTCGGGAATCACCGAAGCTGATGAGCGCAGTCTGGCCGTCGCCGAGTTCTTAACCGCTCTCGTCGTCAATACCACGAACCCGTTTTATGCGAAGGCGGCTGTGCAAACGTTGTCCACGCTTCAAGCGAACATCACGAAGCGTCCGAAGACAAAATACATCCTCGAATTTATGACTATTCTCAAGAACACAAAAGCGATGCCGCCTGTCCGAAGCGCCATTGCAGATTGCTTTCGACAGACTCTCGATAAGGACGAATTGAAAGACCGCGACGCGTTTGCCGTGTTGAAAGCCGTGGCGCAAAGCAAGACTGAGCCGAACGTGAGTTTGCGCGCCAATTGCATTGAAGCGATTGGTGGCTTCGGAGATGCCGACAACATTGTCATGCTCTGCGATCTGCTTTCTGACAGTGATACCTCCATTAAGGAAGCCGCAGCGAACGCCGTTGTTGTGTTGCTCGACAAAGCGCCTTCGGCCTCAGGAACCGTATCGCTCGGAGCGACCAACCGGATTGTCGAAATGGTCAATGATGACAAGTTGAGCGTGGACCTGCGCGTCGTCGTGATTCGAGCCGCTGCGAAACTAATGGCCGCTGGAGCGCCCGGTGCCAACAAGGCGCTCGAGACGATCATCAAGCTGGTCAAGAACGCATCGGACGACAAGCTGGTGATGGGCAGCATTGAAGCGCTGGGAATCGTCGGCACCGCCCAATCCGTCGATCCGCTGATCCAGACCTACAAGGACTTCTCAAACACCGCAAACATGATGAACGAAAAAGATGTTCCGATCCGCGCCGCAATTACGAAAGCGTTGCGAAGCGTCTTGATGACTCAGGCGAACCGGGCCACATCGGACATGCCGACCGTTCACAAAGTGGTCGTCGCGCTGATTGCGGTTGTGGACAATGATCCAGCCATTCCAGTCAAGCAGGCCGCCATCAATGCCCTCGCCTATTTGTATCCCCCAAAGTTCGCTGCCGAACGCAAGGAAGCAGCTTTGGCACTCGTGTTCCTGATGGCTAAGAATGATACCAGCGCTGACATGAAAGCGGCCATCGCTGAATCTTTGGAATTCATTTTGGGCGTGAATTTCCGTGTCAATGTTGATCGTTGGAAAGAATATCTTCAAAAGACCTTCGGCGTGAGGCCGTAACACTGCAACGAGATTTGAATTCGAATGTGTATTAATTCCGAAGGGATAGCAGCAGATTTTACTCGCGCCGCTGCCATCCCTCCGGGATGAGGGTTCATCTGGAATTCGCATCCGGTGGTATCGCTATGCGCTCAACCACCGGCTAATGGCTTGGACCCCTTCGGGGTAAACAGCACATCTTTCATTTTAGTGCTAACGTACTATTCGGAAATAATTTTGAAATAGATTTCCGGGCTGATGACATCTCTTTTCCGGTGGAGTTGATTGAGTGAACAAAGGAGAGTGCTGCGCATGAATTCGCTTCCGAAAGAACCGCCAACCAAAGAGGTCACGCCCGAGTCGATTTACAATGGGCGGCGCGAATTCTTGAAGAACGCAGCGCTGATGGTCGGCACCGCCACTGTTGTTGGTGCTGGCCTGCATTTCGCGACGAACCGAACTCAAGCTCCAGCCAAGGACGTGGCCGTCGATTCGCTCACACCTCCGCCTGCGAAAGACATCTCGGTGGCGAAGACGTCGTACGACACCTCCGAACCGCAGAACTCATTTAAAGAGATCACCACTTACAATAACTTCTACGAATTTGGCACCAGCAAATCCGACCCCGCTGTAAATGCTCACACCTTGAAGCCACGCCCTTGGACGGTCGTGATCTCGGGCGAAGTCGAAAAAGAAATGCGTCTCGACATTGACGATATTTTAAAAATGGCCAGCCAGGAGCAGCGTATTTACCGCATGCGCTGCGTCGAAGCGTGGTCGATGGTGATCCCGTGGCTGGGCATTCCGCTCGGCGATTTTATCTCGAAATTGAAGCCGACTTCGAAGGCCAATTACGTCGCGTTTAAAACGTTACTCGATCCCGTCCAAATGCCCGGACAAAAATATGCGAATCTGGAATGGCCATACGTCGAAGGCCTGCGCATGGACGAAGCGATGAATCCGCTGACGATGCTGGCGACTGGCATTTATGGCAAAACGCTCCCGAATCAAAACGGTGCGCCGCTGCGGTTGGTCGTTCCGTGGAAGTATGGATTCAAAGGCATCAAGTCCATCGTCGAAATCAAATTCACCGAGAAGCAGCCGCCGACATCGTGGAATGTCGCCGGGCCGGGCGAATACGGTTTCTACGCCAACGTCAATCCCAGCGTTCCGCACCCGCGTTGGAGCCAGGCGATGGAGCAGCGTATCCCCGACGCATCGGCCTCAACCAAAACGACGCTGTTTAATGGCTATGGTGAACACGTCGCGCACATGTACAAAGACATGGACCTCACGAAGTTTTATTAGTGCAGCATGGCCAATGTGTTGTTTGGAGCATCATGTCGCCCTTTCAGGGCTTCAATGATTCGTGCTTCGATTCCCAGGGCGTTGCCCTGGGCTATCTCATGCTGCCCCGTTGGGGCAAACGACAGACGGCCTTTCGCGACCGTACGACAGATAGCCATTCGCGACCGTTTTGAATTCGGTTTTGTTGGTCGTACGCTCATGATTAATTCAGCACTGGCAGGAGTACCTGCCAGTGGCACACCTGGAGAACTATCGCATGGCCGCAACACCTCAAAAACCGAAGCCGCTCGACTGGCTCCATAATGGAGTTGTGATCGGGTGTTTTATTCCGTTGGTGATGTTGCTTTTAGGACTCGCCACCGGGCGGATTTCGTTCGGTTTGGAATTGAAGAATATCTTGAACCAGCTCGGCTATCTCGGGCTCGTGTTGCTGCTGGCGTCACTGGCGTGCACTCCTTTGCGCCTCGTGTTCGGATTCAAGTGGCCGTCGAAATTGCGCAAGTCGCTCGGACTGTTCGGATTTTTTTACATCGCGTTGCATGCAACTCTGTATTGGAAGTCGCAAAACTTTTCCATCGTGACCGTCTACAACGAAACGCTCGCCCGGACGTTTATTCTCTTCGGCATGGCTGCGTTCCTGCTGCTGATTCCGCTGGCTCTTACGTCCACGAATAGCATGATCAAACGCGTCGGCGGCAAACGCTGGCAGATGCTGCACAAGCTCGCGTACGTCATCGGCATTCTCGGCATCGTACATTTTTATTTACGCATCAAAGGCAACGATCACACCGAACCGCTAATATATGGTGGCATTCTCGCGGTGCTGCTCGGTGTCCGTGTCTGGAAAAAACTAGCGAGCGCGAAGTGATAGTTGAGCCGATTTTTAATCGGCTTCGCAGGCGTGAGAATGAGCCGATTAAAAATCGGCTCTACTCTAGATTTCGATTGAAAAACGCGGATCGAAAACGTTGTATGTATGGGGAATTATGAACGGCGCATTCCGAATGCCCCATCCTCAAGCGATGACAGTGGCCCAAAATGAAACTGTCTTTCATCCCTCCGGGATGGGAACGTTTTCTTTACGGTTCCGGTGGTATCGGCCTCTGGCTTCAACCACCGGCTAATGGCTACGATCCCTTCGGGATAAATACATAATGCTAAACCACGGATCGCGCACAATGTGATTGTGTGGGAATGGTTTTGAGGTGACAAGGGGGCGTGTCAACCCCGGGATTTACGTTGCACCACTACAGGTTGTGGTGAAATTGGAATGGGCACCGTGCACATGTGTATGTTCGGGAGCCGAAATGAGGTGTTTCAGTTCGAATTGGATTAAAATTGAATAGCACGGTGTAGTAGAATTCATCACCTCGTTTTCCGGAGATCGAATGCGTCCGTACACCTTCCCTCTGTTTGTTCTTTCATTTTTCTTAGCATCCTTTATTTCAAGCGTCTCACGAGCGGCGGATTTTATTTGGATTGAAGGCGAATCCGCGAAATCGA
>JBAXUS010000277.1:0-6691 GCA_037129555.1 Planctomycetota bacterium | reverse complement strand
ATAAATCCTATAGACTTAATCTTGAATCCTAAACCGACCCCGTACACTCCTCATTCATAATCCCAAGCCCGTATAATCACCCAAATTGCCGTCTACGCCGAAGGCGTTACTTAACCCCAGCCCAGGGTTGCGGCTGCGCAGCGCCGCTACCCTGGGTCACATCCGCACCCGGACCCTTTACGCTGAAAGCGTTAATGCGCTACTTGTCACGAATTTCCACATCGCCTAAATACCGTTCATTTTAAATTCAATTTCATTTGGCTTTTGAACAGGTAATTCAGGCACTGTGATCTCAAATTCCTGATCCTTGATGTTCACCGAATATTCGCGCTGAATCTTGCGTTGAATCGTATTTTAGAAACGTCGGGACAGTGATCACATTCATTTCCCAAAAGCGGACCGCTCTCCCCGAGCGGACCGCTTCTTTCCCACTTTCGCCGTTCTCCGAGCCTTTGCGTGAAAATCCTACCCCTTAAACTCCACCCCCTCCAATACTAGCGGTGGATGTAAAAATTCAGGCTCAGTGCCTCCTTCATCGCGTCGCAATCGTGAGAAACCCGGCATAGATTTCCAACACGGAATTCGTTGCTGGTCTGTGATTTGCTCAATTATTTTAGGGGCGATTAGGATCCGTTTTGAAGCGCGGTTTGAGCGGCAGAAATACCTACTGATTTCGGTACTTCATCGAACGCCCTTCGCACACGATGGGCAATAAGCACCGTCCATCGTACCTGTCACTGTTCGTTTGTGATCGCATTGGTTAAGGATGGATATGGGAAAATGGTTTCGTAATCTTAAGATCTCGCAAAAACTAATGCTGATCGGTATATTTTTCATTTTACCCGATTCAGTGATGTTGTATTTTTTCATTACAGGCATTAACGAGAACATCCATTTCGCTCGATTGGAGCAGAATGGAAATGAATATCAGCGCCCCCTGGAAACACTCCTCGAACTGATTCCCCAACACGCTCGGCTGGTCGACCATGTTCTGTCCGGTACCACTACTACGAAAGTCCTTGCAGCCAAACAGGCAGAAATCGATACGGCATTTGCGTCGTTAAAAGAAGTGGACGAGCGGCTCGGAGTCGCGTTGCAATTCACTGATGAAGGACTGGCAAAACACAAGCGCGAAAAATACCGCGTAGACATTGTGAGAAACGACTGGACGGAGTTGAAAAACGGGTTCTCTCAGATCAAACCCGACGTTTGTGCCACACGTCATCGCCATCTCGTCACCTCCATCCTCATGATGATCAAGCATTCGGGAGACTTTTCGAATCTGATCCTCGATCCGGATTTGGACTCGTATTACTTGATGGATGCGACTCTCCTCGCCTTGCCGGAGATGCAGGACCATATTGCTGATTTAATGACCAAGGCCGAAGTGGCGCTGAAGGGCGGTAAACTATCCCAACGCGATCAATTCCAGTTAGCAAGCGCAGCCAGGTTGCTGAAAGAATCTGATTTGGATCGCATCATCAGTAGTGTTCAAACCGCATTGAATGAGGACGAAAATTTTTACGGCCAAAGCCCGTCATTTCAAACGCGAGTGCCGCCGGCTCTAAATGAATTTTCCAAGGCGGCCTTATCCTTCATTAATCTCATCGGTAAACTGGATGAGCCCCTTTCCACCGTATTAACCCCAGAGGCCGAATTGAAACCGGAGGATTATATCGCCGCAGGAACCCAAGCACGAACCGCCAGTTTTAATCTCTGGCGCATCGCGGACGAGGAATTGGACATCCTCCTGCAACGACGCATCGACGCGTATTGTCAACGGCGGACGAATAGCCTGATTGTAGCCCTCTGCGCGTTTTTAGCTGCCGTGGTATTTGTGACGTTTATCACCAAAAGCGTCAACGCGCCGCTGATCCAGCAAACCGCCCAATTGACCCTCGCCAACGACGCATTGAAGATTGAAGTCCATGAGCGCAAACGGGTGGAAAATGAGTTGATCGAAAAGAGTCATCTGCTATCGGCCTCTCAACGCATCGCCAAGATTGGAAGCTGGAGACTGGATTTCGCGACTCAGAATTTAACATGGACAGATGAAACATACGAACTGTTTAAGGTCAGCCGGGCTTCGTTTGTCCCATCCATCGAGAAGCTCGTCAGTTTGATCCATCCCGAAGACCGTCATGTGATCAAGGCGCAGAACGATGCCTTGGCGCTTGGCAAGGAATGCCGCCCCCAGGAGATCCGGATCCCCCTTCCCGACGGTTCGATCCGCACCTTGGCCCGATGGGGAGAAACCATCTTCGATTCAGAGAAGCGGCCGACCAGTGCGCTGGGCACGGTTCAGGATATTACTGAGCGAAAGAATTTGGAACGGGAACGGATAAAGATCGAGCAGCAGTTCCATCAGAGCCAGAAAATGGACGCTGTGGGGCGCCTCGCCGGAGGAGTCGCTCATGATTTCAATAACCAACTGGCAGTCATGATGGGCTATGCGGACCTGCTGAAAAACGGGCTGCAAGACCCCAAGATGAAGACGTATGTAGAACGAATCAAAAACTCAGTGCAGCGTTCCGCTGATTTGACCAAGAACTTGCTGGCCTTTGCCCGTAAAGGCCAGATGCAAAGTACACCCATTAATATTCACCGGCTCATCGTCGATACCATTTCGATGCTGGAGCGCACGATAGACAAACGGATCGTATTCAAACAGCGCTTCGATGCGCGCGTGGATCTCATCATGGGGGATCCCTCGCAGATTCAAAACGCGTTTCTCAATCTGGCCGTCAACGCACGCGACGCGATGCCCGATGGAGGAGTGCTGATCTTCTCGACCATGAATCTGGAATGCAATGCCGCATTTGTTGCTGCGAATGGCGATGAACTTCAAGTGGGCAATTACATAAGTATTGGCGTTCGCGATACCGGAATAGGGATGACCGACGAGGTCAAGCGCCATCTGTTCGAACCCTTTTTTACAACCAAAGAAATCGGCAAGGGCACGGGCTTGGGCCTCGCATCCATTTATGGAACCGTCAAAAACCATAACGGTATCGTGCAAGTAAGCAGTGAAGTTGGGCACGGTACTCAGTTCACGATTCTCTTGCCCACATCGACTCAAGTGAATCTCAATCGAGACGGAGAAGAGGAGGACTGGAAATCCAAAGTCATCGCTTCGGGTTTGAAGGGTAAATGGTTACTTCTGGTTGAAGATGAATTGTTGCTGCGCGACATGTACTCGGCCTTGTTCCAATCATGGGGAATGGAATGTCTGATCGCCGAAAATGGCAGGAAAGCCGTAGAACTCTACAAAGAACAGGGACATAAAATTGATTTGGTCATCATGGACATGTTAATGCCGGAGATGAATGGAACGGACGCATTTCAGCTCTTGAAGCAGTGCAATCCTGGTATCAAAGTCATTCTCGCTACCGGATTCAGTTTAAATAAAGAGATTCAAGCCTCGCTGGATGCGGGCGCGGTAGACTTCATTCAAAAGCCATTCAATGAGTCGTTACTTGCTGAAAAGGTCATGGCTGCGTTGTTGAAAAAATAAGGAATCCGGAACAGGGAACACACTCACTTTCCAAATGCGGACCGCCCTCTCCAGCAGTCCGCCTCTTTTCCTCTTTCGCCGTTCTCCGCGCCTCTTCGTGAAAAATCCTACCCCTTAAACTCCCACCCTTTCCGATACTCACGCTGAATAAATTTATCCGCCTCAGGCGCATTCGTCGCGCGCATCGTCACCGGATCCCACATCAATTTCTTCCCAACGCGATACGCCACGTTCCCGAGATGATTCGCTTCCGTCAGCCACCCCGCGTACTCAAAATTCGCCGAACTCTGTTTCCCAGCCTTGCACGCGTCCATCCATTCAGCATGGTGGCTCGTCACGCGCGGCAGCGTCTTCTCAGGCTGCTTGAAATCCGCGAACTGTTTTTCGGGCAGCAGCACATGCTTGCCATAATCCGCCAACAACATGCCCTTGTCGCCGACGAATAACACGCCATCGCCCCACTTCGGAATCGCGCCGGATTTGTACAGCTCCGGCTTTTCGTCGCCCTGATACCACGTCAATTTCACCGCCGGCATGTCCCCGCGCGGGCCGTAGTCGTACACCGCGCGCATCGACGCCGGAGCCAAATCCGCGTGAGCCGGAGGGCCGAACGCTTCGATACTCAGCGGAGCCTGCAACTTCAACGCCCAAAACGCGAGATCGTTGCGATGGCTGCCCAAATCGCTCATCGTCCCGTTGCCATAATCCCACCAGCGATACCACTTCGGTCCCGGAACATAAATCGAGCTGAACGGCCGCTCGACCGCAGGCCCCTGCCACAAATCCCAATCCAATCCCGCCGGAATCGGATCCGCAACCGTCGGGCGCTCCGTCACGTGCAAAATATCCTTATTCTTCTTCGCGTCCTCAGCGCTCTGCAACCCCCACGCGCGCGACACCCACACATGCGCTTCCGTGACCTTGCCGATCGCCCCAGCCTGAACAAGTTCCACAACGCGGCGGTAGTTGTCCGTCGCATGAATCTGGATGCCCATCTGCGTCGTGACGTTCGCCTTCGCAGCTGCCTCACGAATCTTTCGCGCTTCAAAAATGTTGTGCGTCAGCGGCTTTTCGCAATACACATGCTTGCCCGCTTGCAGCGCCAGAATCGTCGCAAACGCATGCGTGTGCTCGCACGTGCTGACCACCACCGCATCAAAATCCTTCGCGTGATCAAAGACCTTTCGGAAGTCTGAATACTTCTTCGCGTTCGGATATTTCGCCGCCTGAGAATCCACATTCTTCGCACTGACATCACACAGCGCAACAATGTTCTGCGACGAAACGCCACCCAGATTACTCCCCCCGCGCCCGCCAGACCCAATGATCGCGATGTTCAACTTATTGTTCTTGTCGTCCGAACGAATCGACGACGACCGAATCGCCAGCGCTCCAGCAGCAGCAATCGCGGTCGATGCGAATTGACGGCGGGACATATTCTTTGACTGATTCATAAAGACGCTCCTATGAAATAATGTAGAGCCGAATTTTATTCGGCTCGATTAGAATTTATGCTCACACAAGCCGAATAAAATTCGGCTCTACGATCACTTCCCATCGCAAATCAAATCGAATCGCTTGTTCATCTCATCGAGCGCCAAATTCCCGCCCTCAATCGTGCCCCAACCGTTGTAGCCCGCTTCATCCAACGCGCTGCGCACAGCCTTCCAATCTACGCTGCCATCACGCAATTGAACAAAACTCTTCTTGCCCAAATCAAAATCCTTCATATGTAATTTGATCAACAACCCGCCCAGCGATTTAATCCAATCCTGCGGCGGCGCGTATTTCACATGGTTGCCAATATCAAAGTAAGCCTTCACCCACGGGCTCTTGAACGATGTGACGAAATGCGTGTAAATCTCCGGCTTCACCCACAGATTGTTCCATACATTTTCCAGTCCGATCACAACCTTGAGTTCCTCCGCGAGCGGAATCAATTTCTCCACCGCCGCGCGCGACGTATCAATCGCGATATTGTGTTCCTTGATGTAATCCGCATGCGGCGCGTTGTCGCCTTTGACCATCTTCTTCACATGGCCATTCGTTTCATCGAATTCAATATTGATATCTGCGATCGCAGGCATTCCCTTGGCCTCAATGCGGCACGGCACAAGCAAAATCGCATCCGAACCATACCCCTTCGCAGCACGCAAACTCATGCGCACATCCTCAAGCGACTTCTCCACAATCTTCGCATCCGGACTGTTGAACTTCATCCACCCGCGCAACACCGAATGCACACGCATTCCCAGCTTCTCCGCAATCGCGCGCTGCTTCGTCGCCTCTTCTTCCGTGCAGACATTCGTCGTCTCAACGCCCTCAAACCCCGCCTCTTTCAACTTCGCCATCTGTGGCTCAGCGATCTTTCCGACCATCCAAGCCTTGTGCAATTTTGTCTTGAATCCGTCAGCCGAAACGCGCGACGACGGCAACGCCAAAGACGCGGCAGCGGCAGACGACGCAGCCAAAAATGTGCGACGGGAAAGTGTAGACGAACGCATCGGAAGCCCTCGAAAAATATAGGATGTCACGAAACAGGAAAGCCGAACGAATCGACAGAGTGTTCAATACGTTCTGCTGACTACACCAGACCAGAAAAGATATTAATAATCACTGGAACGCCGCTGAGCTTTGATGCGGCTATGCGCCTTTTTGGAATCCAAACGCTTCTCGCGACTCCCAGCCGACGGTCGCGTCTTGCGCCGAATCTTCGGCTCTTTCACCGCAGCTTCCACCATCGCGCGGAGCTTTTCCATACACGCGATGCGGTTGGCGAACTGCGACCGCTCAGCGTCCGCGACGATCAACAAATCGCCGTCCACCGTCATGCGATTCGCGTTCGCCGTCTTCAATCGAAACACCGCCGCACCCGTCATTCCGATCAATTCCTCGGGACGAATCCGCAGCTCCGCTTTCGAATTGACTTTATTAACATTCTGCCCACCCGGCCCGCCCGAGCGCGCGAAATGCAACCGCAGATCGTCCGGCCGTGCGCTCACCCCCGGCGCAATGGCGACGTTCGATGACGATACGAACGGTGGCGGCGTGAGGTCTTCCATAGATGTACTATATCAGAAAAATCGCGGTCCGGCAACCGCGAGCGCAGCGAGCCGTCGCCGTTTCCCTCTCCCCTTGAGGGAGAGGGCCGACGAGCCTGCTGTTCGGCTCGCGGGG
>JBAXUS010000276.1:0-6742 GCA_037129555.1 Planctomycetota bacterium | reverse complement strand
CTCCGGGATTGGGGCGTTTTCGTTACGATTCCGGTGGTATCGGCCTCGGGCCTCAACCACCGGCTAATGGCTGCTATCCCTTCGGGATAAGTACTCATTGAAATTCAAGTTTCGTTGTAGTGCTCAGCCATCTTTCGTCGCGCCTTTGCGTTTTAAAACATGAACACGAGAACTTCATCATCCTATTACACTACTTCTTCTTCTCATCCTTCTTAGTCTCTTCCTTCTTCTTCGGCTCCGGTGGGAACATTCCCGGGCTCTTCTCCCCACCCGGAATGAAGTTGACCGTGTAATCCAATTCTTGCTTGATCTTCGAACCGTCCGCGCCTTCGATCTTGTAGCGGATGACCATATTCGTGCAGAGCTTCACATCAGCCAATTCCACCTTCACAGTCTTGCCATCAGCGTCGAGTTTCACACTCTTGACTTCGACAACATCACGTGACGCATGATCGCCGCATCGGTGCTTTTTCGTCTCGTCGATCAGGCTGTATTCATCCGAGCCATAGCCCGACGTATACTTCACATTGAAGCGGCGCACGTCCCAATTCGACGCGTCTTGCACCGACGCCGGATCGAGCTTTTCGTTGAACGTGATCGTGATGCTGTTGTTGGCGATCTTCGCTTCCATCGGCGCGTTGTACGGCTTGCCCGTGTAACGAATGCGATGCAATCCGCCCGTTTCAGGCGCACTCGTCTGCCATCCGCGCATCCCGGCGAGATAGATCTGGCCGTCCGTCGGATTGACGCGTCCGCGCATCATGCCGCTGGAGAATTCGAGCGGCAATTTGACCACGCCGCCCTGCACGTCATCGCCATATTTTTCAATCACGACCGAGAACAATTTGCACTTACCATACGACATGTGCAACAAACGATTGCTCAACGGCCCCCAATTCGCGCCGCCCCACACTTGGCCACCACAGGAATTATCTTCTTCATATGGAATCCAACACAGCGGATTGCTGCGCGGCCCTTTGAACGAGTCCGGCCACGACTTTTCCTGATGGCCGTAAAAGCCACCTTTCTTCACCCAATTGACCGGGCTGGACGGCGTCCAATTTCCCTGGTTATCGCCCGTCGTGATTTCATCGTTCGGACCGACACACATCCCGTTCGGCGCGCGGAAGCCGACGGCGAAGACTTCGGACGTCGAGCCATCTTTGCTCACCTTCACCATCGTGCCGTGATACTTGCCGCCGTCAGCGCCAAGGTTACTGCCCTTCATATAGTAGAAATCGCCCTTCGTATCGGTGTGCAGATCGTGTGCGAATTCATGGTAGTCCGGGCCGACGGTGCAGTCGTTATTAAAGCTCTCGTAGTAGTCCGCTTCACCATCTTTGTTGTAGTCATAGAAGCGTGTGATCTGGTCACGACCGATGGTGTAAATCTGATCGTCCACAATCCGCAATCCAAGCGACGCGAACAAGCCCGTTGCGAAACGTTGCCACGTGACTTTGTTCAAGTCCTTGTCGATGCCGCTGACGATCCACACGTCTCCGCTCATCGTACACACCGCAGCGCGACCATCCTTGAAGAAGTCCACGCCAGTCAGTCGCATGTACGCGCTGAAATCGTTTTCGAACGGAACATACACTTTATCCACAGCATACGCACCGACCGAGGCCAGCGCTTTCGCTTCAACGTCTGCGGTGAGTTTGATCCCGGCATAAATCCTGTCATCATCTTCAACCGTCCACTTCTGGTCCGCTTTCAATGCCTTCTTGGCCTCGGCAATAAGAGGAGCGGCCTTCGCCTTCTTGTCTTCTTTGAGCGCGCGAGATTCAGCCGTTTCACCCTTCGTCACAATCGGCTTCCAACGCGACGCGCCACCATTTTTCGTCACGCCATCGAATTCAACCGTCGGAACTTTGGCGTTCGCAGTGAACTTCGCTTTGTCATCCTTCTTGACATTCGCTATCTTGATCGTGAACTTCGCCGGAGCCGTCAAAGCCGGGAGCTTCAACACCACGCGCTTAGCGTCAATCGCCAACGTTGAACCTTCCGGAGCTCCGACCAACGCTGCGAGAATCGAATAGTCTTTGCAGTCCAATTCTGCAGACGTCTTCGTCGCCGATGACGTCGCTTCCGCTTTATCATCTTCAAACAAAACCGCAGTCAACGGCTTGGACGATGTGCCCGCGCTGATCGAGCGCACGAAAACGCCGATGGCATCCGAATCATCAAAGCTCGGCTGTTCCAGAATGTCACAATCGCCGACCGTATAGTGCAGAATGGCTTTGTAGCCATCAACATAAACACCCTTATACTTCGCCCACTCGCGCGGGAGCGGACCTTCCGGGCGGTTCGTGCCAGTGGCTTTCGCGCGCGGATCGTCGAGCTTACCATCCGCCGCTTTCACGCCAAATTCGCCCGTCGCAGGATTCGCCCAACCAATGCTGGTGCCCTTCGTGCCGATGACCGGAGTCCCCTTCACTTTCGGGTGCCCTTCCAAACCATCGCGGCCATAATTCAAATCGAGATAGTCGCCGGTCCAGCAAACAGAATAGCGCAACATTTCGGTATCGAAACTAACCGCCGCTTGCTTCTTATCGCCGACACGAATCGCCAAACCCTTCAACGCGTAGTTGCCGCCCGACGGGTAGCTGCTTTCAATCGATCCGCTCAAGAACGCGCCGTAATCCATCTTTTCATGAATCTGATTGTTCCCACCACCTCCACCACCGCCGCCGCCACTGATCTTGGCATTGCCAGCCACTTCCTTCTTTCCTTCAGGGCGCTTCTTCCACGCCGCTTCATCGTACGGAATCTTCTCCGCATCTTTCGCGTGAAAGAGTGACTTCCCCGGAATCGTCTCCATCTTCCCGCCGGGAACTTTCCAACCGACAACACATTCTGCACCGCCGGTCCCCTGGAAGAACTCAACTTTGATCGCGTGATCGCCAGCCTTCAACTCAACGCTGCCAGCGGCAAGCGTGGGCGGATGCGTGCCGTAGTTTTTGACGACTTCTTTGTCATCAATAAAAAGCCGCGAACCGTCGTCCGAGCGCGTCGCGAATTCGTATTTGCCATCTTTTTCAATGCGAATGAAACCAGTCCAGCGCGCGTGGAAATTTGAACTCATGCGGATGCCGTAGAAATCATCGCCCGTGTCGCCGAACGCAATGTTCGCGTCCACGCGCACATACGTCGGCTTGCTCGCCGCGTCCAACTTCATGAAATCGCCCAGCGTGTTGGGAGCCTGAAAATATTCACCCACCAAGCCAGATACTTTTTCAGCGTCTGCCGCTTTCGAGAAGCCACTGAAGAATAGACTCGACACCACACATCCGACCAGAACCACCGAACGGCAAACGCTTCGCATTGTTTACTCCTGACAGCGATGAAAAGAACCCCATAAATTTGTTTAAAATGATACACCAGTAAAGTGCATCCGCGCGACTTTATTTTGTAGTACTCGTTTCACGGCTAACGATTCCGTCTTTCAACACAAACACCACATCCGCCAATCGCGCCGCTTCCGTCTTACTATGCGTGACATGCAGAATCGTCGCATTCGAATGGCTGCGCACCCGCGCCAGCAGTTCGCACATCTCCCCGCGCATATCTTCGTCCAGCGCGCTGAGCGGCTCATCAAAAACCAGCACATCAGGCCGCGCCGCCAGCGCTCGGGCAATCGCGACGCGCTGTGCCTCGCCGCCGCTCAAATCACGCGGACTGCGCTGAAGCAACGTCGCAATATCCAACCACCCCGCCAATTCAGCGACGCGAGCATCAATATCCGGCTGAGACCAACCGCGCAATCCGAGCGCAAATCCCGCGTTTTCAGCGACGGTCATCGTGTTAAAAAGCGCACGATCCTGCGGCACATAACCGATCCCGCGCAACGCTGGCGGCAACTCAGTCACGTCCCGGCCCATCATCATGATCCGCCCGACGACAGGCTCGCGCAGTCCGCAGATCGCTTCAAGAATCGTTGTCTTGCCGGAGCCTGTTTTACCCATCAAGACGCCGTGTTTTCCCGTGGGAATCTCGAAGCCGATTCCATCCAGCCGGAACATCCCGGCACGAACGCTGAGATTCTCAATCGAAATCATCGCTTCCGTTCCACTCCGTTAAAAACTCTTAGGCGCCCCAAAAATCCGCACGACCATCAACACCACCGCCGCCGCGATGACCATTAACAACGACACCGCCACCGCCGATTCCAACCGCCCGACGCTCAACTCCAAAAACACCGTCGTCGGCAACACTTCAGTCTTGAACCGTGTCGCACCCGAGAACACCAAAATCGGTCCGAACTCGCCCAGCGACCGCGCCCACGCCAGCGTAGCCGCCGTCAACATGCCGCGCCGCGCCTCAGGCAATGCGACCAACCAAAACGCCTTCGCGCACGAACACCCCAGCGTCATCGCCACATGCTCGCCCCGGGGCGAAATCTGCTCAAACGTCCCTCGCATCGTCCGAACTGAAAACGCACACGCAACCGAAAACTGCGCCAGAATCACGCTGGGGATCGCATACGTGATCGGAATAATCTCCTCGATCCAGCGGCCAACGGACGTCTGAAATAAAATCAAAAGACTCAACCCAACCACCAGCGGCGGGAGCACAATCGGAATATCGAGAATCGCATCGATGACCGTTTTGCCGGGAAAATCAAACCGCGACATCACGTACCCAATCGGGACCGCGAACCAAATCGACAGCAAACTCGTGACGCAGCACGAGATCAAACTCAGCTTGATCGAATACCGAATTTCAGGACTGCCCAGCGCTTCCCAAATGCGCCACGGTGTCGTGAACGACGCGTCAGCCGCCAGCATCGCCAGAATCAAAAACAGATACAACGCGCCAATCAGCGCCAACCCGGCAATGAACACCCGGTCGGACGCGCGCGATGTCAAGATAGGCTTGGAAGACGCGGGAGCGCTCATGGAAATTAGTCCGGTAGCCACGGGTCCGGAGCGATGGGGCCGGGCTGATTCAACATAATCCCAGCCAACAATTCAGCTGAAGCCGGCGCGAGCGTCAGGCCGTTGCGATAATGTCCGGCACTGAAAAAAAGATTCGTCGCGCCCGGCACCGGACCGATCAAGGGATGTTTGCCCTTCATGCCCGGCCGCAATCCCGCCCACGTTTTGAGCGGCTTCAAATCCTTCAACGCAGGCAGAATCGAATGCGCGAAACGTTCCAATTCGAGGAATCCTTCAAGCGTCGTCGTCTTATCAAATCCGGCTTTTTCATGCGTCGCACCGACCAGCAGCACACCGTCCTCACGCGGCACAAAATAATGGTTGCGTTCGCAGATCAACCGCGTCGCGATCTTCGGATTCGTTTCGTAACACATGATCTGCCCGCGCACCGGCACGACTTTTTTCAACGCCGGAACGCGGTCCGTCAAAAACGCCATCTGCCCGATCCACGCGCCCGAACACACCGCCACACTCCCGGCGCGAATCACCTCGCCGGTCGTCGTCGTCACACCGACCACGGTTTGTCCATCGTTCGCAAACACGACTCCGACCACGTCCACGCCTGTTCTCAATTCGCCGCCGCGTTTACGAATCGAGGCTTCAAGCGCCCGGGTAAACCAGGGATTTCGAACCTGCGCTTCGTTCGGAAAATCAATTGCGCCTGCAACATCAGCGCTCAAATTCGGTTCAATCGCCCGAGCCTCATCCGCATCAACCCAGCGCGCCGGAACGCCGCGCGCAGAACACAATGCAATCCAGTCTGCGGTGCTGTTCTTCGAAATCGTGCTCTTGTCGCCGCCGCCGGACGTTTCTTCTTCCGCCAATTCAGCCGGCATCGCCGTCGGAGCAGGATGCGGCCGGGAAATTTCCAGCGCCCCGCACACACGGTAACCGGTGTCGATTCCAGTCTCCTCTTTCAGCCGCTCCGCCCACTCCGCATGCAGCCGCACACTGCGGAGTGCGAGGTCATAATAATCCGGCTTAGATGGATCGCGTTTCAAGCGCGGCCTACACGTCAACATCCCCGCCCCGGCCCACGACGACTCCTGCGCAATGCCGCCCTTATCGAGCACCATCACGCTCATCCCAGCGCGTAAACACACGTCAGCGAGGCTCAACCCAATCGCCCCAGCCCCGACAATAAGAAGGTCCTTCTGAGGAATCATTCACCCACACTCCATCCCGCGTCGTCCGTATTGAGAGCATCGTTTTAACACAAAGCAGCGAAGTCTCCACCGGCATTGCGCGGAGGAATCTCATGTGGAGTGCATGACATCTGACGCGCATGTTTCATATATTTTAAAACGCAAAGGCGCTAAGGCACGAAGGCGCTAAAAAGTTGAGACACTTCATACACGGAGTCGAGTTGACTCCTTCACTTCGCCGTCCGCCCCGATATCGTCCCCAAATCCGCCTTCTTCGAAAAATCCACCTCCTGCAGCGCCTGATACGGCGCGCCTTCCAACAGCATCGCCACCTGAATCTTCCGCACGGCCGGCACATCCGTCGCGTCCCGGCTGACACCTTCCGTGTCATACCCATTCGCCGCCGCATTCTTCGTCGAATACGTCACCGAAATCGTCGCCGGTTCGCCGCCGCTCGTGATGACCCCCTTCTTCACTTTCGATGTCACCTTCAAACTCTTCAACACGCCCGCGACGCTGAACGCCGTCCCTTTACCTTTCACAATCGTGCTCTTGCACACGATATTCCCGACGGCAATCCAAAACTCATACGGCTTCGACATATCCAGATTCGCTGGCAAATTAATCGTCCCCGTATAACTCACCACATCCGGCTTCTTA
>JBAXUS010000275.1:0-6745 GCA_037129555.1 Planctomycetota bacterium | reverse complement strand
AAATCGGCTCTACACAAATAGACGCATTGTCTACGCGCGGATCAATAGGTAATTAAACAAGAGCCGCGCACGTCAGTAAGCGGCATGGGTTGAATGGTTAGCCTGGGATTTGGCCACTTACTAACGTAAGCAGCTCTTGAGAGGCCCAAGCCTCAGCGGAATGCCGTGAGGCCTGGCGCGTTTCGAGGTTCACTTACGGCCGGAAAATGTCTTTGCGGTCTTCGGGCTTCATGGTCTCGACGTGTGGGCGTTTGGCGAGAGTGCGGTCATCGAAATCGTCTTCGGTTCGGTGGCAGCCTACGGTGCCCAATACGGTCATGATCAGCGCGAACGCCAACACCATGTTCTTCATCTTGCTGAATGCAGTCGTCATCGATTCTCCCGGAACTCTAGTCGTTAAGAGTGTCGTTCGTATTCGTACGAGCGACAATCTTTTGTAAAAGCGTTTGAAATCTTGGATCCGATTTCAGCACCGCCAAGTCAATGTCATTGCTTAAGTGATCGAAATCATTGTACCCCAAATCCACCGCCGTAGAAAGGTTCTTCAAGGCATTGTCGGTCTGGCCAATCAGCGCGTAGGAACACGCGAGATTATAACGGATCGTACCGTTTTCCGGACGTAAATGCGAGAGGCGGATATCCAACTCCAACCCTTTTACGTAATCGCCGTTACGTGTGTAAGCGTCGCCGAGAAGCACCAGCGCATCGTAATGCGCTGGGTTGGCTTCGAGGATGCTTTCGCACATCGCGATTTCAGTTTCAATTTCAGACGGCATGACCACGTCAATCGGGCGGTCCAGGTTGGCCGTCACGCCATTGGCGTAGAGTTTTTCAATATCCAAGGTCAAATTGCTGCGAGATTTTCGTTTCTTGCGCTGACGCACAGCCGCATGCTCCTTTCGCAGAACGTTCATAATCACGACAATGCGATCCGAAAGCTAACCGGATACCGATAGTATCGGCTGCCGGTGAAATTCCAAAAGCAAAATTCAATAAAAACAACTGGGAAATTTTATCACCGGCGCGCGCGAATCCACACGTCGAATTGAGCTGAACTGACGACATGTAAATTGAGACCGATAGGCCGCTCGGAAGAATTTTGAGGTGTGGCGACAATTGATTAAAGAATTCCAGAGAAACGTCCGATAATCATGTCACGGCGTATCGGCGGGTGGCATATCGCCACTTGCATTTCGTTCAACTCACGGCATTCTAAGAAGCAATTACGATGACTGCGATTTCATCCATGACAAGCTTCAAACGGCGTGACATAAAGGGCCAGTTGCAGATGGACTTTGGAGACGACATTCTCCCTCCACCTTCACTCGTCAGACCGATAACGACCGCGAATGCCACTCCGCGGGATCGGGATGTAGTGGTGCCATCGCTTGAACTCGCATCGTTTTCATTTAATGAAAGTGCTCCTGAATCGAACAGCGCGAAAGTGGACAGCGCACCCTCTTATACTTTCAGCGGCAAACGCAGTGCCGAACCCATTCCTGCGTTTCCAGCTGAAATCCATCGCCTTGCCGATTCACTAGAGGGATCTGCGCCGTCGTATTTCGTCACCGATGCCCGCGCGATGGAGTTGATCGAACAGGCTGCGCGTGAAGTTCGACCCGGCGAAGTGCAGGGTGTGAAGGTGCGTTTTTTGCCATTCCGAGCGACGTTGTACAGTTTCAAAATGGACCGCGTGCGTACGGCTGCGGTGAAGTTTCACGTGGCGTTTCGCCGCGCGAGTGATGACGTGATTTTGCAGGCTGCGCGGTTGATGTTGTGCCGTGCTCGGCGACTTCGTCAGACGCTTCCGCGCGCGGAATACGACGCGTTTGTCCGCTCGCTGCCGATGGCTGATTTCAAATTGCCTGGCGCACGCCGGGCTCGTCGGGCGTCGTTCGGCGCGCAAGGGATTCACCGCCATCTTGAAGAGAGTTTTAAACGGATCAACGAAACGTATTTCGCGTCGCACATGAAGCAGCCGGAATTGTGCTGGAGCCCGGTCCGGGCGCGACGCATCCTGGGTAGCTATCAGGAACGCAATGATCGGTTGATCGTAAGCCGCGTGTTTGATAACCCGGCGGTGCCGTTGTTTGTGCTGGATTTTTTGATGTACCACGAGTTGCTGCACAAATTCCTTGGTGTCGGACGCCGGGGCGATGGTCGGCGCTGCATGCACGGGCCGGAGTTCAAGGAACTCGAACGCAAATTTGCGCGCTTCGAAGAGGCCCAGGAATGTATCAAGCGGCTGTAGGTCGCACCCAGAGCCGCGCACGTCAGTAAGCGGCAAAATCTCAGGCGCTCACTACAACCTTTGCCGCTTACTAACGTGCGCGGCTCTTGATTCATAGCCAGCCTCCTGAATTATCATTCTAGAAAACCGCCGCGTGGCATGTATACTTCACATGAGTTTTTCTTCGTGTGATCGAGGTCGTTTCCATGCAACGTGCCATTGGCCAAGTGATCGGATGTGTGTTGTGTATCGGGGTTGCGCTCGGATGTTTCGCGGCGGATTCCGATGTGCCGGAGATCGTGCGCTTCAACCGCGACGTACGGCCGATTTTATCGAACAATTGTTTTTACTGCCACGGGCCGGATGAAAAGAAGCGTTCGGCGAAATTGCGCTTGGACGAATTCGCCGGGGCGACAGCCGACCATCAAGGGACGCGCGCGGTGGTGCCGGGGCATCCGGAACAGAGCGAGCTCATCAAGCGGTTGACGACAACTGATCCCGAAGAACTCATGCCGCCGCCGAAAAGCCAGCGCCCCGCGCTGACCGCGACGCAGGTCGCGATTCTTAAAAAATGGATCGAACAGGGTGCGAAATACGAGGGGCATTGGGCGTTCGTGCCGCTGAGTTCTGATGCGCCACCTCCAGTGAAAAATGCGGTTTGGGTTAAGAATCCCATCGACGCCTTTATTCTTTCGCGCCTTGAGAAAGAGCGCATCACGCCGTCGCCTGAAGCGGATCGCGTGACGTTGCTGAGGCGAGCGACGTTGGATTTGACCGGGTTGCTGCCAACGCCTGAAGAAGTGGCAGCGTTTGTGGCGGACACGGCTCCGGACGCGTACGAAAAGCGCGTCAATGCGTTGCTGGCGAATCCGCATTTCGGCGAGCGCTGGGGCCGGCACTGGCTCGACCAAGCGCGTTACGCGGATTCGAACGGATACTCCGTCGATAGCGATCGGACGATGTGGCCGTACCGCGATTGGGTCATCAAAGCGTTCAACGACGATCTGCCCTTCGACCGCTTCACCATCGAGCAACTCGCCGGCGACCTGCTGCCGAAGCCTGCGAAGAATCAACTCATCGCGACCGCGTTTCACCGTAACACGCTGATCAACGAAGAGGGCGGGGTGGACAAAGAACAGTTCCGCAATGAAGCCGTGGTGGATCGCGTCAATACGACGGGCGCGGTGTGGCTGGGATTGACGGTCGGCTGCGCTCAATGCCACTCGCATAAATTCGATCCGATTGCGCAGCGTGAATATTATGAACTCTTCGCGTTCTTCAATCACGGCACCGATGTGAACAATAAAGGCGAGACGATTTCGGTCGCGCGCGGCGAGGTCTTCGGGACTCCATATGTTCCGAGCACCCACGATGAACCGAAGCCGGAACCGGCGGTCGCTGCGTTGAGTCAAGCCGAATGGGAGAAGCAGGAACTCGCGCGAATCACTGCGGCGGTTTCTGTTCCTGCGACGACCGGAGACAAGCCTGTCGCATGGATTCCCGCGCACTTTTCCGACTACGACACGGCGTCCGGCGCGGGCTTTGAATTGCTCCCGGATGGCTCGCTGTTGTCGGATGGACGCGGCGCATTCAACGACACGTATCGCGTCGTCGCCAAAACGGATTTAAAGCGCGTGGCGGCGGTGCGATTGCGCGTGTTGACGCATGAGAAATTACCGCACTCGGGGCCGGGTATGGCGTCGAATGGGAATTTTGTTTTGACCGATTTCACGGCTACAGTGGATGGTAAAGAGCACGATTTCGACCGAGCATCCGCCGACCACGAGCAGCCGAATTTTCCGGCGAAAGCGGCCATCGACAGCGACCACCAAAGTGGCTGGGCGATCAATGCGGGAAAGAATTCGAAGACGAAAATGAACGCAAATCACGAAGCCGTTTTCGTCTTCAGCAAACCGATTGACCCAACTGGAAAAACGGTTGAATTTAAATTGCATCACGGCTTGAATGAGCATTATCTGGTCGGACGATTTGCAATCGATTTCTCCGAATCCGCGCCCGGTGCTGCGACAACCGAGAAGCCTGCCGACGGGTTAGCCGACGCTTTGAAAACACCCGCAATCAAACGCACCGCCGCGCACAAGAAAGT
This sequence comes from Planctomycetota bacterium, assembly GCA_037129555.1. Classification (GTDB taxonomy): domain Bacteria; phylum Planctomycetota; class SZUA-567; order H5-PLA8; family H5-PLA8; genus JANXLS01. The sequence continues at coordinate 2,408 of JBAXUS010000275.1, read as the reverse complement.
GATCAAAGAAGCGTTTGATCGCATCGAAAAAACGGCTTCACCCAAGAAGCAAACGCAGAATCCGAACGTCGCTGAACTCATGATCATGAAGGAATTGGCGAAGCCGCGTCCGACGTACATCCAAACGCGCGGCGATTTCTTGCGCAAAGATGAAGTCGTCGGGCTGCTCAATCCCGGAGGGCTGTCAGCCGTTCCGCCCGCGTTACATGCCGACGCGACTCGCACACGCATGGACCTCGCGAAGTGGCTCGTCGATACGAAGAACCCGCTCACGCCGCGCGTCACCGTCAACCGCATGTGGATGCGCTGCTTTGGGCGCGGGTTGGTCGAGACCGACGAGGACTTCGGAACTCAAGGCGCCCCGCCGACGCATCCGGAATTACTCGATTTTCTGGCGCGAACATTCGTCGAAAATGGCTGGTCAACGAAGTCGATGCTGCGTCTGATCATGACCAGTGCGACGTATCGGCAGTCATCGAAAGCGCGCCCGGAATTGAACGACATCGACGCGCGTAATCTCTTGCTCGCTCGGCAGAATCGGGTGCGCGTTGAAGCGGAAATCGTCCGCGATGTGGCGCTCACGGCAAGCGGCATGTTGGACCCGACCATCGGTGGGCCGAGCGTTCGACCACCGCAGCCTGAAGGTGTTTACGCATTTACTCAAAACGTGCGCAAATGGACGGCGGATGTCGGCGGGAATCGGTATCGCCGAGCGATGTACACGCGCTTTTACCGCTCCGCACCGCACCCGCTTTTCTCGACATTTGACACGCCCGATTTTCAAACCGTGTGCACACGGCGAGTGCGGTCCAATACGCCGTTGCAGGCGCTTATGGTCGCGAACGACGCGGCGTTTGTAGAACTCGCACAGGGCTTCGCGACGCGTCTCTTAAAGGAGGTGCCCGGTGCGGACTCTGATGCGCGGATTCGTCGGGCGTTTGTCTTGAGCCTGTGCCGCGAACCGTCGGCCAAGGAATTCGCTGCGCTTTCGTCGTACTTCAAACGCCAGTCTGCTGAGTTCGCCAAAGACGCTTCCGCCGCTCAAGCGCTGCTTTCGCCTGACTTGAAAGCGTCGAAAACAGACCCCGCTCAAGCCGCCGCGCTCGTGTGTGTTGCGCGCGCGATTTTCAATACGGACGCCTTTATTACTCGCGAGTAAATCATGCAGAACTTGACCCCGCATCGCTTGGACGAACTCGAACGCCGCATCACTCACGACATCACACGCCGCCATTTTTTTGAACGTTGCGGTGTTGGCCTTGGAGCCATTGCGCTGGCTGAATTGCTCGGAAAAACCGCGCGAGCAGACGGCGTGAACATCAATCCCGCTGAACCGATGGCCCCGCGCCATTCGCCGCTTCCGGCGAAAGTCAAGAACGTGATTTATATGTTCATGGCGGGCGGACCGAGCCAATTGGAATTGTTTGACTATAAGCCGAAGCTGGTGGAACTCAGCGGTAAGACGCCTCCGAAATCGATGATGGACGGCCGCCGTTTCGCGTTCTTAAAAGGCAACGAAACGCTGCTGGGGACGACGCGAAAATTCAATCAATACGGCCAATGCGGCATGACGCTCAGCGATCTCATTCCGCATCACCGCAAGATCGTAGACGATGTCTGCTGGCTGCGCGGGATGACGACCGATGTCTTCAATCACGGCCCGGCGAAGCTGTTCATGAACACCGGATTTCAAGCGCCGGGACGTCCCAGCATGGGCTCGTGGGTGACCTACGGCCTCGGCAGCGAATCGCGCGATTTGCCGGGATTCATCGTTCTGCAATCCGGCCCGCGCGGGCCTCGCGCAGGCAGTTCATTGTGGAGCAGCGGCTTTTTACCGACATCATTCCAAGGCGTTCCGTTGCGTGGCGGAGGCGATCCGATTCTCGACTTGCGCAGCCCCGCTGGCATCACGAAGGAACGCGAGCGTGATTTTTACGACACGGTCAGCGCGCTGAATCACGCGCGGCTTGACGAGGTCGGCGACCCTGAAATCATGACGCGCATCAACGCGTATGAAATGGCCTGCCGCATGCAAACCAGTGCGCCGGAATTGATGGAGTTGAACAAAGAATCTCCGGCTACGTTGGCGATGTACGGCGCAGAACCGGGCAAGCCGTCGTATGCAAACAACTGTCTGCTCGCGCGGCGACTCGTCGAACGCGGAGTGCGGTTCGTGCAGCTCTATCACACGGATTGGGATCATCACGGCGACAAGAATAACAACCTGAACGACGGGATTGAAACGCGTTGCCGCGAGACGGATCAAGCGTCCGCCGCGCTGGTGATGGACCTCAAACAGCGCGGGCTGTTGAAAGACACGTTGGTGATTTGGGGCGGCGAATTTGGTCGCACTCCGATGGGCGAACGCCGCGCGACGATTGGTCGCGATCATCACATCGACGCGTTTA
>JBAXUS010000274.1:0-6797 GCA_037129555.1 Planctomycetota bacterium | reverse complement strand
GGCAGAAAAATAACACTTTGTTGAGTAGCACGTGCCGTGCCGAACAGGATTGCGTCTGTCCCAAAGTTCTTCTCGGAATTCCCCGGTGTTCTTTTCATATAGCGATCAACCGCGCGACCCGCTGATATAGGACGCGGTCAGCGGGTCGGTTGGGGTTTCGAAGATCTGTTTTGTCGGGCCGGATTCGATCAGGCGGCCGCTGCCGTCCTGGACCCAGAAGATCGCGACTGAATCGGCGATGCGGCGGGCTTGGGCGAGGTTGTGGGTGACGATGATAACGGTGTAACGATTGCGCAGGCTGATGATGAGGTCTTCGACGATCCCACTGGAGAGCGGATCGAGTGCGCTGCACGGTTCGTCCATGAGTAGCACGTCGGGTGTGAGCGTTAAGGCTCGGGCGATGCAAAGGCGCTGTTGTTGACCACCGGACAACGCGAGCGCCGGGCCGTTCAGGCGGTCTTTGACTTCGTCCCACAAGCCGACGGATTTGAGCGCGGCTTCGATTTCGGATTTCAATTGCGCTTTATCGTTGACGCCATGTTCCCGCAGCGGCAATTCCATGTTGCGCCAGATTGAGAGCGGAAACGGATTGGGCTTTTGGAAGATCATACCGACTCGACGCCTCAACTGAAGCACGTCTACGTTGCGGCCTAGAATGTCCTGACCGTCTACTTTGATCACGCCTGTAACGGTTGCGTTGGGAATCAGATCGGTCAAGCGATTCAGGCACGTCAGAAAACTGGTTTTGCCGCATCCGGACGGACCGACGAGAGCGGTGATGCAGCCTTTGCCGACGGAGAGCGACACGTCTTGAAACGCCGTTTTGGACTTATAGTCGAGCCGGAGATTCTGCGTTTCGATATAGGTATTGGGCGCGCAGCAGATCTCACGGTCCAATGATGGCGGACAAACGGACGTCGGCGATACGCTCATAAAAGCACTATTCTCCTGTGCAGCCAGCGTTCGGCCATCCATGACGAGGTCATATTGATGACCAGTAGAAGCACGACTAGAACGAGCGACGTGGCGTAGGCATTCGCGTTGCCGCCGGAGACATTCATCGACAGATCGTAGATGTGAATTGACAGCGTTCGCCCGGAGTCCATCAACGATTCCGGCCAGCGCGACACGTAGCCGCTGGTGAAAATAAGGACGGCGGTTTCGGCAATCGCTCGCCCGATGCTGAGCACCAGACCCACGACCAATCCGGGCGTTGCGGCGGGGAGCAGTAAGTGGAAAAGTGTACTGGAGCGCGACATGCCCAACGCGGCGGCGCTGGTGCGGTAATCGAGCGGCACGGAGCGGAAGCCTTCTTCAGTCGCTCGGATGAGGAGCGGTAGAACCATGCAGGCCAGAGTCAGTCCGCCGGAGAGAATCGAGAAGCCCATTCCGAGCGCTTTACAAAACAGCGCGTTGCCGAAGAGACCGAAGACGATGGATGGAACGCCTGACAGTACGTCCAGACTGCGGCGCACCAGACGTCCGAAGAGACTGTCCTCCGGTGTGTATTCAGACAACAGCACGGCGGTTGCAAGGCCGATGGGTAGCGACACGGCCAGACATACTAGCACGACTAAAAGTGTCGAGACCAAGACCGGCCCGATGCCACCGGCTCGGCCTGCTTTTTCGGATTCTGTTGTTAAGAAGCTCCACGAAATTTGGCTGAAGCCGTGTGAAACGATGTCCCAGAGCACCCAGAGAAAAAAGCCTGTGACCAGTGCCGCAGCGGACCACACGGCGAGTGTGGAGAACCATTCGGAGCGCCCGGGCGTCAGTATCCGCGTATCAGCCATAAATGCGCCCCTTTCCGATCCATTCAGCGGCGGAGACTAAGGCAACGATCATGGCGAGCAGCACCAATCCGCTGACGAATAAAGCCGAGCGATGATCGCCCATCGCGTACGCCATTTCCAGGGCGACGTTGGCGGTCAGTGTGCGGATCGGATCGAAGATGGATTTCGGCGTCTGAACCATATTGCCGGCGACCATCAGCACGGCCATGGTTTCACCGATGGCTCGACCGGTTTCAAGAATCACGCCGGTGAAGAGTCCTGACTTCGCGGCCGGGAACACAACGTGACGGATAGTGCCCCAGCGCGACAGGCCCAGCGCGACGGCTCCGCGCAGATACGCAGGTGGAACGTTCGCGAGGCTGGAGTCGGCCATCAGCGCAATAGTCGGAATAATCATGATGATAAGGATGATCACGGCAGCCAGCAAGCTTGGGCCGGGCGGATGAATTCGCCCGATGGCTGGAACGAGCACCATCAATCCCCAGAATCCATACACGACCGATGGGATGCCGGCGAGCACTTCGATTAATCGGCGGTAGTAACGGGCGATTGTTGGCGGCGCGTAGTAGTGGCAAAAGACAGCCGACAAGACACCCAGCGGCGTGGCGACGAGCACCGACAAGGCCATTGAAATCAATGTACCGGTGATCATCGGCGCAAGGCCGTAGGTCTCGTCTGAATTCGAAATGTTTCGCGCGGGATGCCACGACGGGTCCGTGAAGAACCGGCTCAAGCCCACCGACTTGAGCACGGGGATTGATTCAACGATCAGGAACCCGACGATCAACAGGACAATCGCACCTGCGATGGCTGTGAAAACCCGCAGCGTCCAAATCAGGATCGCATCATTCCTTGATCGGGACAAAGAACAACTCCTTGATGCTTTCATTGGCTTCTTTGGACGTGCAGAAATCGAGGAACGCCTTTTTGACGCCAGTGGGTTCTTCGAGTTTTGTCACGAGATTCAGTTCGCGCATGAGCGGGAACGTATGCGCTTTCACGTTTGCCATTGATGCGTCCACTCCACCAACCGGCAGCAATTTGATCGCCACGCCATGGGAGGATTCATACTCGGCGCTCCCGATGGAGACATAGCCAATGCTGTTTGCATTTCCGGCAACGGTTTTGATGCCTTGCTGGTTGTCGACAATGATCACATGCGCCTTGATGTCATTGGGCTTCAATTTGTAATAGTGGCAGAACAATTCAAGCGTCGAAGTGCCTTCGGCTTTGTTGACGACGGTAATCGGCGCGTCTTTACCGCCCACGTCTTTCCAGTTCGCAATCTTGCCAAGGTAAATATCGATCACCTGTTTGTCGGACAATTCTTTGACCGCATTGTCCTTGTTGAGAATAACGCAGACACCGTCCAAAGCGATCGTGAACGCGCGCAAATCTTTTTCGTCGTCTTTCAGTGATCGGGAAACCTGCCCAAGGTCTGCGACTCCGCTGCGAGCATCGGCAATACCGCGCGATGAGCCGCCGGTCTGAACGTCGATGCGCACGCCGGGATGCAGCTTCTCGAAACGTTTGCCTAATTCTGTTACCAGCGGCGCCACGGTGCTGGAGCCGGTCAGGACCAATTTGCCAGCTAAGACATCTTTGCTGGACGCACCCGTGGCCGGGGCCTTAGGCGTTGAACTATCGCCGCAGCCGGTAATAAGAGCCACACTTACGAGCAGAAGAAGTGACATCAACGTTTTCATGGATTCTCCAATTCTTTCGTGTTGAATTCAATTGAACAGCATCCCAGCATCAGCGTAGTACGTGTCGTACTGCTTTTTGTTTTAACGGTGAGGCTGTAGAGCATGGCCTTTCCGTCGCGTGTTGCTTTCACGATTCCGGACTTGCGCAGCACGGCCACATGATGCGAAAACAGCGGCTGCGTCATGCGTGTACTGCATGCAAGTTCGTACACATGCCGAGGACCCGACATCAATTCGCGAACAATTTCCAAACGCGTTTCGTCTGCGAGCGCCTTTAAGAAGTCCGCGCATGTTGTTGTTTTCGCAAGGCCATGTATTATCCGAACATATATTCATATGAATAAACGATCATGTCAATAGTGCAACACAAAAGTTCAAAAATTTTTCTTCATGAGAGTTTTATAGGATGCTAAAGAACAAATAGGCAATACGGCACTACGTTAGTGTTCGTTTCTATGGGGAACTCATTGGATTCTATCAGACTTTCAACCTCATTCACAAACCCCACCAACAACCCTTCGTGAACACGCCCCCATCTTACTTCCCCAAAAACACCCGACTCCCCACCACCTCATGCAACATCGTCCGCACGCCATAATCATTCTTCCGCGCCGTCTCTAAAATCGCCTCCACCACCTCCCGGTCAGCGAATTGGATTTCCGCTCCGGTTCCGAAGATCATCAGCTTCTGGATCACGTTCCGCGCGATTTGGTCTTTGTCTTCCATCAAGATCTTTTTGTAATCGGTGATGTCTTTGAACACGCGCCCGTCTGGTGTTTTGTCGCCCTTTTCGACGTCTAAGCCTTTGCCCACAATTTTGCCGGGGTAGTTGGCGAGTTCGAGTTTCGTCTTCGTGTACTTCGACACCCGATAGAAGTCGCGCCAGCCGCCGATCACGTCGTACGTCTCCAGCGCAAATCCCGGCGGGTCGATGTATTTGTGGCAGGCGTTACACGCAGGCGTTGTGCGGTGCTTTTCGAGTTGCTTGCGGATCGTCGTCGCGCCTCGAATGTCCGGCTCAATCGAAGGCACATCCGGCGGCGGCGGGGTGGGTGGTTTGCCGATGATGCGTTCGAGTATCCACTTGCCGCGCAAGATCGGCGATGTGCGCGTGCCGTCAGCAGTGACTTTCAGAACGCTCGAATGCGTGATGATTCCGCCGCGATGAATGTCCGGCGGCAGAGCCACGCGCTGCATCGCGCACCCCGACACATTCTTGATGCCGTAATGCTGCGCGAGGCGTTCGTTGACATACGTCCAATCGTTATCGATCAGCTGCGTGATGCTCAGATTCTTCTGCAACATCTCCGAAAACACTCGCACCGTTTCCTGCGGCATCGACCATAAAAGGTAGCGATCATATTCGACATACAATTGCGGGTCCGGCGATGTAGCGTCGATCTTTTTCAAGTCCAACCACTGTCCCATAAAATCGTCGACGAAGCGTTGCGCTTTGGGGTCAGCCAGCAGCCGATCAAGTTGCGCATGCAACACCTCAGGCTTCAAAATGCTCTCGTTCTTGGCGAGCGCAATCAACTCAGCATCAGGCATGGAGCGCCAGATGAAATACGACAACCGCGCGGCCAGCGCGTAGCCGTCCAACGAGCCTGCGGGTTCGCGCAGAATCAAAAAATGAGGCGAACACAACGCGGCCTTGTAAGCCACGAGCATGGCTTCGTTGAACGCGTAGCCCTTTTCCAATCGCCCCATCGCGAGGCCTTGAAAATACTGCACCGTCGCATCGTCCACCGGTCGTCGAAACGCAACCGGCAGAAAAGCGCGCAGTAGCTTTTCGGAGTCAGCCTTCGGATCTTTCGAAATCGCAACGAGCGGATCGCGCAGCCATTCTTCAGCCTGACGGGTCGGACTGATTTTCGGTATCGGCTTCTTATCCTGCTCCGCTTTGATGACGGATTTCGCCTTCTGCTCAAGCGTTCCAAAGAGCGCTTGATACCCTTTCGTCGGGAACGGTGTGATCGGCCCTTCGACTTCAATCGAATGAATCATCATGCCAGGCCCGTCGTAATTCTCCGGAATGCCAGTCTTCGTTTTGTTATTGAATTCGCCTTCAGTCGGCAACGTCCACCCTGCGATTTGCAGCCGTTCGCGCGGGCGCATGTCGTACTCTTGAACGATCTCCGTCGGCTTGTCCGCAGCCGCATCGTGGCAGCCCCAGACTTCGCCTTCAAGCCGCACGCCGTCGTGCATGCGTTGGAACGCAATCGGCATCGACTTCCCGCCCGTATTAATCGCCGAGACCACGAGCTTCACGCGGTACGTGCCGGGATGCGAGCCGTACGGAAAATTGACGATGCTCATGTAATTCGGTAGCCGCATCCACAGGATCACGGCGTCCCCTCGAACCGTGAACCACTTGCCAACTTTATCTTTCACCGACGAATCTTTTTTCTCCGCCAATTCCTTACCCGACAGCGTCACCTTATAAGGGCGGGGGAGGCGGGCGGGCGCGGCGTCTCCAAGCGCGCGGTCAGCCGCTTCCTGGTACCGCAGAAAATGCGCGGACGAGAGATCAAGCGCTGTGCTGACGTTGTCGAATCCGGCGGCGATGTTGTCGTCGGGGAGCAGGTCGGCGATCTCCGTGTTGATCGACAACAGATCGTGCAACGTGTTTTCATATTCGGTGCGGTTCAAACGCCGCAACAAAACGCGCCCGTCCTTTTGCTGGGACGCAACCGACGCCTCGCGAAGATTCTGCGTGAGGCACGCCGTGACGGCTTTCACGTCGTCAGGCTTCGGCTGCGTTTCTGAGGGCGGAGGCATCAAGCCCGCTGCGATTTTATCGAGCGCTTTCGTCCACAGTTCCGCGCTCTCCTTGGTGCTGAAGACCGGCTTCAACGTGTCGAGTCGCACCTTTGCTTTTTGCAAGTCAGGCCCGTGACATTCAACGCAGTGACGTTGAATAAACGGAGTCACATCGCGGGAGAACACAGTGTCCGCAGCAGAACAAAATCCGGTCCCGAGGACGATCAGCGACAGGATTACAAGTGGGTGTTTGAGGTTCGTAGTCATTGTGTATTTCTACACCGAATCGATGCGTTTGGAGGTGGGGATTAGGAGTGCGTCACTGGAATTGCGGTAGACTTTCCCCTCTCCCCTTGAGGGAGAGGGCCGACGAGACAGCCCTTCCGTCTCGCGGGGTGAGGGGTAAACGCTGATTAATCCAAGCGCGTTTTATTTATCCACGCCAACCCCTCACCCGGCGAGCGAGTACGCTCGTCCGCCCTCTCCCTCAAGGGGAGAGGGAACGGCAACTGCAAGTCCGTAGATGCACCCGCGA
>JBAXUS010000273.1:0-6928 GCA_037129555.1 Planctomycetota bacterium | reverse complement strand
TAAGTCGTTCAAGACGCCCACGGTCAAACTGTGAGGCCGTCGTTTCGTCGCGGTACTTAAAATATTTTAATTTCTTCAAAATCCCACAGTCCTCGCAGGGGCGCATGGGTGTATTTGAGTAGGCAATCGAAACATAAGAATGTGCATCCGTAGAAACCACGTGACCGGAGGTTCGACCCATTAAGCTTACGGCTGAGGAAATTACCGACAAACACACGCGTGAATTCTTTACGCGTTACAAGGACGAATGCGCGGCGAAGCAATTCAACCGGCGGCAGGCGTTCTTTTATTTTGTGCTCTGTCCCGCAGTGCTATTGATCGCGTTCATCCTCGATTGGAAGATCGCGTTCGCCGCGCTGACGTTCGCCCTCTGCGCGTTCTACGGCGGCGTGGTGGCGTTGCGCATGATCAGCGTTCTGCTCGCGCTGTTCAAGACCAGCGAACATAAAGTCAGTGCCGAAGACCTTGCTGCGTTGAAGGACGAGGACTTGCCCATTTATACGATCCTCGTTCCGATGTATAAGGAGCCCGAGATCGCGCAGAAGATCGCGCGCACCGTGACGAGCCTCGATTATCCGCTGGATAAACTTGACGTGAAATTGCTGCTCGAAGAAGACGATGCTCCGACGCGCAAGAAGATCGAAGACGTGATTCATACGCTGCCGCCGTGCGTTGAAGTGGTGATCGCTCCGTCCGTTCCAAAGGGCCAGCCGCGCACGAAGCCGCGCGCTTGCAATTGGGGCTTGGAGACTGCGCGCGGAAAATATCTGGTGATCTTTGACGCTGAAGACAAACCCGAACCTGACCAGCTCAAAAAGGCCGTCGTCGTTTTCCGCAAGCTTGAAGCTGAGAAGAAGGACTCGGTCGTCTGTCTGCAAGCGAAGCTCAATTATTTTAACGCCGACCAGAATTGGTTGACGGGTTTCTTCACGCTTGAATACACGACGTGGTTCGATCTGTTTTTGCCGGGGCTGCATATTGCCCGGACGCCGATTCCGTTGGGCGGGACATCGAATCATTTCAAGACGGACGTGTTGAAGCAGCTCGGGGGTTGGGATTCGTTCAACGTGACGGAAGACTGCGATCTGGGAATTCGCCTCGCGCGGCAAGGGCGCTCGACTGAAATTCTCGATTCGACGACGTGGGAAGAAGCGAACAGCGACACGTACAATTGGATCCGGCAGCGCAGCCGCTGGGTCAAAGGGTACTTTCAATCGCATCTCGTTCATACGCGCGACGCGTGGCTTCCGGCCGTTGGCATGGCGCTCTTCTGTGCGTATCTGTTTGTCTTCGTTCAGCAATTTCGTCGCGATCCGAACTTGGTTGATAAGCATGGCGTGGCGATCAATGTGATTCAAATTTTGTTGCCTGTGTTGGGACTCGCTGCGTTGATTTCTGGACTGGTGTCGCTCGCCAACCGATTCAAAGCGCGCAGTGCCGGGATCGGCGGACAACTGGGAGTTTGGAAATCGCTGACCTTCCGGTTTACGGTCGGCGGACTCTCTGCGATGCTGCTGCTGAACGTCGTCTTCTGGGCCATGACCGCGTTGTATCTGCTTCGCCACGAAATCGCGACGGTTCTGCCCGGCTCGATTGGCAATATGCCCTGGGGCGAAAGTTCGACGGTTCGCGACACACTTGCGACGTGGGAATTGTGGCACGAAAATGTCGTCGATAGCAACTACAGCGGAGTGCATTTGTACAACACGCTGGGCAGCTTCATCAGCGGCAAATTCACGTACGCCGTGATGGTGGACCGCTTGAACGCGATCGACACGTGGTCGTTGATCTCGCAGATTTTTTACCCCATCGGGCTGATGCTTTTCTTCGGCAACATTCTGATCGTGTTGATGGGACTGATCTCCTGCGGCAAGCGCAACCTCTGGCGGCTGTTCCCGTATGCGCTCCTGATGCCTTTCTATTGGATCTTGATTTCAGTCGCAGCGCTGAAAGGGTTCTTCCAATTGTTCACGAACCCGTGGTACTGGGAAAAGACGACGCACGGATTGACGCATGAAGCACCTGAAACTGAGCCCAAAGCCACCGCTTTGTCTGAATCCCCTGTGAGCAATGCGCCCGTAGCTGGAAATGGAGCTTCAGAAGAAGTAAGAGCGCCGGACGTTGGTTGAAGGACTCAAAAGCCGCGCACGTGATTAAGCGGTATTGGACATACTTATTTCGTATCAAACGCAAGGCATTGGATTCCATGTTAAAACGCCGTTTACTTATCGCACGTTGGTCGCTCGCAGTGCTCGGATTCTCTGTGTGGCTTTCTGTAACGGCAGGCGAAGGTGCGCCGGACGCGCCCGAAAAATTGAAAGCATGGAAATACGCGGATTACACGCAACGCTATTTCATAAAAGTTGAAGCGCCTGGCGAGGCCGGCAATATTGGGCTGCATGCAGACGCCATGTTCGCCAGCGTGACCCTGCCTTTGAAACGCACCGGCGAAGGTGCGGTCGCGCGTCCGGAAGCGGTTGCGTTGGTCGGCGAAGACGGTGTTCTCCAGCCTATACTTAGCCGTGCCATTCCCGGCGGCAGTGACTCGGAAATTGTGTTCTCTACTTATCCGGGCTTGCGCCGATTCTGTCTCTATACCTCCGCCAGTAAAGTGCCCAGCGAGGTCAGTATTCAGAGTCTTCGACCGGTGCCGATGCAGGTCCATTTGAGAGGCGTTTCCGCCGGGGCGGACTTCAAAGCTGCGCCGGGAACGCCGCTTACGTTGAAGCGATTTCAGCAGCTTGAAGAGCAAGGCGCAACTATGCTCCCGCCTCCGCCAAACGGCACCGGCATCGAATCGCGCATCGGATTTCAGCCTAATATTGATGACCCGGAATGCCCCTATTTTGGCATCAAATACTCGGTGTTTGATTTGATCAAATCGACAGCTGACGTGCACAATCCGGCCAACTACTGCGCACTGTATGAGGGCTTTTTGCGCTGCCCGGTTTCAGGAAAATACAAGTTCGCCATCGACACGCCTGGAGCGGCGCATCTGGTCATCGACGGCGTCTCAGTCATCGCCGGTGAAATGCCGGACGAGCACCGTGACGCGTTTGCACTTAACAAAACCATCGATCTGACTGAAGGCGTTCACCGCGTCGTCGTGTATTACGCCGAAGCCAATCCGCCGGCTGAAGTGGGCGCGAAACGGACGAACCAGGACTTGCGTCGCTTTGGTATTCGCTTGCATTGGCAGCCGCCGTTTGCGTCGGGATTGATGTGCGTCCCACCGCTCGCGTTCGTAAAATATCTTCCCGGCACCGTGGTCGGAAGCGAAAGCGCTCCGAACGTGGCGGCTCCGTTTGTGCATCTTGAAACACTGGGACACGTGCGAGTCGCGAATCAAAAAGGGGACAGCTCTGCGCGCGAATGGGTGTTGGTCAGCGCTCGGACCGTGAACGCTACAGCGATGTCCCGACTGCACATCAATGCTGCCGGAATGGTTGAATGTGTTGGCCAGACTGGACAAACAAATGTGGCAACGTGGGTGCTTGCCGGAACGCCTGTTGAATTCAAAATTGAAGGCAGCGCGGGCGGCGCTCGCGTCGCGTTGTGGCCGTCGCTTAAATCCGGATTGAAGGAGCAAGTCGAGCGTGAAGTCATGGACTTGGAAGCTGAATTACTCGTCAAATCCACGCCTGAATTTTTGTACCCAAATGAAACTGGCCACATTCACGTCGAGACGGTGTTGACGCCCAAACCGGTCATCGTTCACAAATCGCGCTTCGACGTCAGCGACGTAATTGGGTGGGAACTTCTTCCGCCGTCGCCGCGCCCAATGGGTGAGTTCTCGCTTTATTTTAGTCAGACGAATCCTGGGACTGCAACGACGTCATCGCAACCGGCCACGGCACCTTTAGCCGCCACGCCTGACGAAAGCGAACGCCGCAAGATCCGCGTCTCGTTTCCGGTGAATCTGAATCAGGCGCTGGCCGGCACGTCCGAAATGACGCTCCGACTCAACGTCGGCGGGTTGGAATGCCAACAGGAGAACTTCCGACTGCTGCATGCTCAAGCGCCGACATGGCCGGGCAAACTCGTTATGAATGGAGCCGACATTGCGTTCCAGCCGACGGGTGCAACTGAGACGCAGCGCGTTGTGATCCTCGTCCCACACGAAGACGACGCGTCGCACCGCCGACTGCAACCATTGGATCGACTCGGCACCGTCAGCAGCGCGAGCGAAGCGCTGTTCATCGGCGACACGCTGGTTGAAGGTATACCGTCCGCGCAAGACAACAGTCCGACCAGCGGCCTTTCCGCAGCACTCGCGAAAGCTAAACCGGGGATTAAATGGAAGGCGATCGAAGTGGCCGGACCGCACCGCTATCGTCCACTGCTGCGCATGCTCGCCGATTTGGATGCCTTCGTCGCGGCTCAGCCCAATCGAAAACTACCGAAAGTTGCGGTCGTCAATTTAGGCACCGGTGACGTCTCCCGCCAAACGCCGCTGCACACATTTGAACGCGCACTCGACACACTGATCGCGCGCTTGAATGCCGGCGGCACGACTCACATCATCGTTGTCGGAGCCATCCCAGAGCCGTGGCGCGAACGGCAGTGCGAGCCTTATCAGGAGCGCGTTGATAACGTCGTCAAGCAGCATCACGTCAACGGAATTAATCTCCATCACGTGTGGACGGTTGACCCTAATTGGACGAAGCGCTTTGTGCCCGATGGCGAATCCGGCGACATCATCGGAGCTGTTCCCAATGCAGCTTCGATCAATGATATTGTTCAATTGATTCTCTCGCGGATCTAAGCAAGGGTCTCTCGCAACAAAGAGCCGCACACGTTAGTAAGCGGCAATGTGGGGAATGCCGCTTACTAACGTGCGCGGCTCTTGAAATGGTCTTTGCGAGAGGAAAAAACACGTTGAAACGCAAACCTCACATAGATATCGCCGCGCACGTGGCCGAAGTCTTGGCGTGTAAAAAATGCCCGAACATGATCGGGCCGGTGGTCACTCATCACCCGGTCATGACGAAGATTTACCTGTGTGGGCAAGCTCCCGGTCCGCACGAAGGCCGCTTTGGAAAGCCGTTCGCTTGGACTGCTGGAAAAATGTTGTTTAAGTGGTTTGAAACGGAAGGCGTGGACGAAAAAACATTTCGCGAGCATGTGTTTATGGGCGCGGTGTGCCGCTGCTTTCCGGGCAAAGCGAAGGGTGGGGGCGACCGCGTTCCAGCGCCCGAGGAAGTCGAAAATTGTAAGGGCTGGATGGAACGCGAGATCACGATGATGCAGCCGGATTTGATTATTCCGGTGGGACGTCTTGCGATTGAACGCTTCTTTCCCAAAGCACTGCTCGCCGACATCATCGGCCAGCAATTCCGCATGACGGCGTTCGGCCACACGTGCGACATGATCCCTATTCCGCATCCGTCCGGTGCGTCTACATGGTTCAAGATGGAACCGGGGAAAACGCTGTTGGCAAAGGCGCTGAAATTGATCGGAAAACACCCGGCATGGCAGCCGCTCAAAAACGCTCGCAAAGACGCAAAGGCGCAACGAAAAGAAGAGTAAGAAAGTAGAAAAGTCTTCGCCGTTCTTTGCGTCTTCGCGTCTTCGCGCCTTTGCGAGAGACTTTATTCGCTCAAGAGGATACGTGAATCATGCTCGAACGAATCGGTCTGCGTTTCGAATCCTTTGTCCGGCGCTTCATGCCCGATCCGTTCATCCTCGCGATTGTATTGACAGCTCTCACCTTTCTGCTTGCCCGTCAAGTCAACTCGCAAGCCGATCTTGTTCAGATGTGGTTTTACGGACCGACGAACGCACCGGTGAAATCCGGATTTTGGGCGCTGCTTGAATTCGCGATGCAGATGGTCTTGATTGTCGTCACCGGCGAAGCGGTGGCAGCGGCTCCGTGGGTTCAACGTGGATTGAAACGGCTTGCGACGATTCCAAAAACGAGCTTCGGAGCGGTCGCGTTTATTTCATTTATTGCGATGGCGCTGGGCTGGATTCATTGGGGATTCGGGCTGGTCTGCGCGTCATTGCTGGCGCGCGAAGTGGCGATTCAAGCGAAGGGGCGCGGCGTCAAAATCCATTATCCGCTGATCGGAGCAGCGGCGTACACGGCTCAATTGATCTGGCACGGCGGACTTTCCGGCAGCGCTCCGCTCGTCGTGAATTCGCCCGGACATATTCTTGAAAAACAGATCGGACTTGTCGGTTTCAATCAGACGGTTTTGACTCCGATGAATCTGACGGCGTGCGGAATCTTGCTGCTGATAGTGCCGTTTCTTGTTGCCGCGATGTCTCCGAAAAGCGAGAATTGTAGTGAGATTTCAGACGGTGCGATTTCGGAACTCAAGCCTGCTCCGGTGCCGCTGGACCGCTCAACATTCGCTGGGATGATCGATGCGTCGCCGCTGTCGTCGTGGGCAGTCGGACTGCTCGGCGTCGTGGTTCTGGTCACTCATTTTCGCGCCAAAGGCTTCGATCTGAATCCCAACATCGTCAACTTTACGTTCATGATTCTCGGGCTGGTGCTGCACGGATCGCCGGTTGCGTACATGAAAGCGGCGGGGCAGAGCATGAAAGGTGCGGCGGGAATTGTGATCCAATTTCCGTTTTACGGCGGGATCATGGGGCTGATGCTGGGATCGGGTTTGGGCGAACATATCGCTGGGATTTTCACCCAATTTGCGACGGCGAAGACGCTCCCGTTCTTCACGTACATCGCGAGTGTCTCGTCGAAACTTTTTATTCCGAGCGGCGGCGGCGAATGGGCGGTGGAAGGCCCGGTGATGTTGCGCGCGGCGAAAACATTGGGAGCCGACACGGGGAAGACGATCATGGCGGTCGCGTACGGCAACATGGTCGGCAACATGTTCCAGCCGTTTTGGGCGCTGCCGCTTTTGGGGATTATGAATCTGAAAGCGAAGGAGATCATGGGGTATTGCCTGGTGATTTTTTG
>JBAXUS010000272.1:0-6999 GCA_037129555.1 Planctomycetota bacterium | reverse complement strand
CCTTTTATTATCGGCTGAACGACGACGAAAAATTAGTCGGACTGAACGGTTACCTTTTTTATAATAGCCGTCGATGGGTGTATTGGCAGATGCATCCATTGATAATAGGCCATAGTCAGGATCATTCCGTTCTCGTTCTGCGATTTGATCACTGGTGCTGTAGAGCTGGCCTCTAGCAGCGACTCTGTTGGCGGCTTTGTATTCGAAATAGGCCATTGCCGCAAAAAACAGTGTTAAGGTTGCGGCAATTCCACCAAGAATGATTGCCCACTTCTCAAAGAGCTCCAAAAACGGACGACGATTAGCCATTTTACACTTTCTTCTTCAGCATCTGTGTCATCAAAGAGTCACAACCCACCCAATACTGTAACTTCAACACCGTCTCCAATCTCCTCGCGTGTCGTCATCGTTGTTTTACAGCGGCAACACGAGTACACAGCGGAACCCTGCGTCGTCAAAATAGCGGCCCGTTGGGCTGTCCCAGCTCCGGTTCGCACAACGGCAGCTCGTCGATTCATGGTCGTACGAACCGCCCCGTAGCACGCGAGCGACGGACATCAATGACTTTTCCACAACGCCCTCTTTCGGGCCTGAGGGGTCTTCCTTAGGAGAATTCTTGTAATAGTCTGCGTCGTACCAATCCTGGCACCATTGATCAACATTGCCGTGCATGTCGTACAACCCGAAAGGATTCGCGGGCTTTCCGCCCACCGGTTGGACGCCATAGTTCCCGGATTTAATACCCGCGTTCTTTTCATACCATGCATACTTTTCCAATTCAGTTGCGTCATCGCCAAAGTAATACTCAGTCGTTGTTCCCCCGCGACACGCATACTCCCATTGCGCTTCCGTGGGCAACGCGAACGCTACTTTGTTGGTGCCCGCTTGTTTGTTCAGCTTTTCGCAGAACGCTACGGCGTCGAACCACGTCACAGACTCGACCGGTTTTTGGGGACCTTTGAACAAACTCGGATTCGTACCGACCACTGTCTCATATTGCTCCTGCGTGACAGCGAATCTGCCCATGTAAAACGGTTTGGTGATCGTCACCGGATGCGGGACTTCGTTGGCGTTGAGTTTCCCGCCCATCATATACTTTCCGGCGGGAATCAGGATTAATTCAAGCATGACGCCATGCCCCAAATCCAACGATACACTTTTGGGATGCTTCTTGACCTGCTCATTGAACGCCGCAAAACGCGTGTACCCATCCTGCGCCTTCTCGACCAGCTTGACGCACTTGCCGCGCAAGGGATGCTCCGCCAGTTCTTTTTCCATCAAAAACGGCGTCAACTCGGCGATAACGTTCTCCGATTCACCCAGTCCAGAGTCGGCCTCCGCATTACGCACCACGGCTTCGAATGTAAGTCGTTTCTGTTCTTTCAAAGCGGCCACAGCGACTCTGCGCTGTTCTGCTTCATCTTTGGCTTTTTGATAGGCAACCGCAATTCCCGCCAGCAGCGACAGCATGACCGCCGCGATAGCAGCGACGACTCCCTTGTTTTTACTCACGAACTTCTCGGCTCTGTAGCCCGCGCTCGTCGGGCGTGCTTCGACCGGCTGATTCGTCAGATGACGCTCGATGTCCCGTGCCAGCCCGTTGACCGTTTCGTAACGACGCGTGCGGTCTTTTTCGAGCGCTTTCATGACGATCCAATCCAGATCGCCGGCGATCGCGTGGGCGTATTTTTTCGGATCGATCTGCAACGTTTCCGAGATATTCTTCGCGGCTGCTTGGGATTTCGTGATACGGACGCTGGGGCGCGGCGGATCCTCCAGGCGGATACGTTCGAGCACGGCGAGGAGCCCCGCGTTCTTGATTCGGGCGCGTTCCAACGGCGTCGTGCCGGTCAGCAGTTCGTACAGCAGCACACCCAGCGCATAGATGTCGGCCCGCGCGTCAACGCCTGTCATTTCGGGATTGACGCCGGCTTGTTCCGGCGACATATATTCCAGCGTGCCGATGATTACTCCTTGCGAGGTGACTTGCGTTACGTCGGTGAGTTTCTGGTCGATTGCCTTGGCCACCCCGAAGTCGATCACTTTGACGATCAGCTCATCGTCCTTGAATGTCGCCAGGACGTTCGACGGCTTTATGTCTCGGTGGATGATCCCTTTTTGATGCGCGTGCTGGATCGCCTTGCAAACCTGAATGAAGAGTTGAAGCCGGCCGCGCAGTGTCACGCGGGATTCGTCACAAAAGGATGTTAACGGAGTACCTTCGACGAGTTCCATCACGAAATACGGCTGGCCGGACGGTGTTGTCCCTCCATCAAAAACGCGCGCGATATTTTCGTGATCCATCATCGCCAGCGCTTGGCGCTCGGCTTCGAAACGGCCAATGACTTTCGCCGAGTCCATTCCCGCTTTGATGACCTTCAGCGCGACTGTGCGTCGCACGGGATGTGTCTGCTCGGCGCGATAGACCGAACCCATGCCGCCTTCACCGAGGATCTGAAGAAGTTTGTAGGGACCGATCTGCGCACCGATCGTTTCGCCGGAGGAGGTATGCAGCAGCATGTCCGGCTCGAGGAAACTTGAACTTGCGTTTTCCTCCGCGCGAAGCAGCGCCTCGATTTGGCCACGCAAAGCGGCGTCGCCCTTGCACGCTTCATCCAGAAACGCGGCGCGCAAGGCGGGCGTTTCAATCTCGAACGCTTCGCCGAAGATAGACTCAAGGCTGAGATTTTCCGCCATAGTTGGGTCCTGTGACGCAGGTAGCGCCTGCTTGTTTGAACGAAAGTGTGAACTATTACAAGTGCGTCAAAAGCGTGTTGCAAGGGCCAATTTTCTTCGGAATTATGGCGCTGAAACGTTCGTACCGGACTTGAGACGCTCGTACAACCACCCGCGCGCAAACGCCCAATGACGCTTCGCGGTGCGCTCCGAGATTTCCAGAAGCACGGCGGCTTCCTGCTGCGTCAACCCAGCAAAAAAACGGAGCTTGACGAGTTCGGCAATTTCGGGATTGATGCCGACAAGTTCGTCCAAGCCTTCGTGAATCGCGAGCACATCAACATCGGGTAGCGCGATTGAGTCCAGCGCCACGTCCGCCGCGTTGCCCTCCGATTTTCCACTACGTTTGAGACTTTTTCTGCGCCGCGCGGACTCGACGAGTATCCGCCGCATGGCTTCCGCTGCGGCACCAAAGAAGTGGCGCTTGCTCGTCCAATGCCCACCGGAGCTGCCACCAGCCAGTCGCAGATACGCTTCATGGACCAACGATGTGGGCTGAAGCGACTGTCCGGGCGATTCACGCACCAGCATTTGAGCGGCGAGCGAGCGGAGTTCTTGGTAGACCACAGCCGACATCTCGCCAGCCGCAGGGACGTCTTGGGGAGGTGTGGCGTTCGGCAATGTGGAATGGTCCATGCGCCGAATTGAATCAGACCGGGCCAGGAATGCAAACAATTATCACGAAGTTACGCACAATTCACGCGCCACACAATCGCGCCGGTTAACCGTCTGTCACTGCGTTGTCCGCATTTATTGCGGACAGTCCTCATTTTTGAAGACAGTAATCCTTTGTGATTACCTACCGTTCCCGCCAGTGCCATAATCGCAGTGCGGATATGCTCGGGAAACGTGGCCCACTACGCGACAAGCCCAGCCAGATCGGCGGGAAGCGGCGCGGCTTCATTCGTGGCGTGGGCGTTCTCGGGCGGTTTTTGTGTGGCGGATATGTGGCGGGAAATATTGCTTTTTAGGTCTTCTTTATGCGCTTCGTAGCATATTTCGCCCGAAACGAAACAAGGCACTCCGTTTCCGGTAGTGCCTTGCTCGACAATGCTTTGCGCTTCGTTGCGCGGACTTGCTTCTATCGGGGCGACAGGATTCGAACCTGCGACCTCCTGGTCCCAAACCAGGCGCTCTAGCCAAGCTGAGCTACGCCCCGGCGCGCGTTGATGGTCACGTCGGTTGTAGGGGCAATGCTACGTCATTGGATGCGGATTGCAACACGAAAAGGCCTGAATAAAAATCTGGGAGTGCGTTTATGTTCAGTTCAGCGTCTCGTCCCGCGCCCGTATGGTTACCTCACTTGCCGATGAACTCGTCTCTCGTCACCTTGCCGTCGCCATTCTTATCGAAGCTCTTGAAGCGATCTTCGAGGTTGTCCTGACCTTTCAGTCCGGCTTTGTATTCTTCAAGTGTGAGGGACCCGTCTTTGTTGGTATCCCAGCGATCAAACGCTTTGGCTCGGACTTCTGGCGTGACGCCTTTGGCATTCGGCTTCAGTTCGGCAGGTTTGGATTCGCTTGGCTTTTCGGCTCCGAGCTGCTTGCTAATGCACTCTGGATTCGGATGAGCCGGTAGCTTGGCTTTCCAATCCAACGCGAGTTTCGACAAGCGGACGACGATCTCGGGATGTTCCTTCGCCACATCGACTGCTTCCGCTCGATCATCCGAGAGCCTGTGGAGTTCGACGCGCTTTGCATCGGCGGTCATCGTGAGTTTCCAATCGCCCTCGCGCACGGAGAGCCGTGGCCACCGGTCGGGCTCGCCTTTGGCACCCAGCCATTCCCAAAATATGGGACGCGTCCGAACGATAGCTTTGCCTTCAAACGCAGCGAGCAGATTTTCGCCGTCGCCGGTGTAATCCGCTGGAAGCGTGAAGCCGGATGCAGCGCATAGGCTCGGCAGGAGATCGACTGCGGTGAAAACAGTCGTGTTGTTTTTCGCACCCGCCGGCGTATGACCCGGCCAGCGCACGATAAACGGAACGCGCACGCCTCCTTCAAATAAACTGCGTTTATGGCCGCGAAGACCTCCCGTCTGGCCGATGCTGTAATAGGTGTCGTATCCGGTTACGTTCGCGTCAGGATCGAATTTGGCCGCACTCCGTTTCACTCCTGTCGATTCGGGGCCGTTGTCGCTTGAGAACATCACAATCGTATTCTCCGCCAATCCCTCTGCTTTTAGCGCATCAAGAATCGTGCCGACTGCATTGTCGCCATCCGTTATGACAGCGGAATAAACTTGCTTCTGCTCGTCAAGATGCGTCCAGAGTTTCATTGATTCGGGTGTGGGCACGTGCGGCGTGTGGCTCTCGTGAAGCCACGCGTTGATGAAAAACGGCTTGTCTTTATTGGCTTTGATAAAAGCCGCCGTGTTTGCCGCCGTCGCATGCAAATCAGCCGAGGGAGTATCTGCGCCACCGTTGAACACGGCTGACTCATCGTAGCCATAAGCCTCCGGCTTCGGAGCACCGTGCGTTTCCCGATTGGTCAAATGCCACTTTCCAAAATGCGCTGTGCGATAGCCCACTTGCTGAAGAAATCGAGGGAGTGTGGGCGCCTTCGGGTCCAGCCAATCAGGCATACCACGACTATGATTGCTCGCTGGCGTGGCGAAGTGCTCATGTACACTATACCTCGCTGGATAATTCCCGGTCATGACCGCCGAACGACTCGGCGAACACACAGGATTCAGAACATTGAACTGCTGAAAATCCGTGCCTTCACTCGCAAGCCGATCCAGGTTTGGCGTCTTCAGCCACGGGTGCCCATGACACGACAGATCGCCCCAGCCCCAGTCATCCGCGAAAATGAAAACGATATTCGGTTTCCGCGTTGGCGCATCGGCAGCGTAGACGTTCATCAGAGCCGAAAAAAGCAGGGCAGCGATTCTGATTAAGACATACTTCATGTCGTGTGTTCCTTTCACTTCACAGCTTTCTTATTCGCTTTCTTCGGCGAATCCGTTGCCGAAGGAGGAGTCCATTCCGCCGGCTTGGGATTCGCTATCGTCAATGGAAACGTATCCGCGTACGTGGCCATTTCTTTCGCGAGCAACGTGGTCAGTTCAGCGACCTTGGCCGCATGTTCTGGTTGGTCCGCGAGATTAGCCAACTCATGCGGATCAACGTTGAGATCAAAAAGTTGGGTGCGATTCACAAGCGGATAACGAATGAGTTTCCAGCGGTCGTCGCGTATAGCGCGTTGGCAGCCGAGGTAAGCCGTGTAAAGCACGTCGCGGACTTTCGTCTGTTTGCCCGTCAGAATCGGGACGATGCTCGTGCCTTCAATGCCCGCTGGGTTTTTCGCGTCGGCGAATTCGGTGAACGTCGGAAACAAGTCCAGCAGGTACACAAGCGCGTCGCTTTTGCCTTTTGAAATGCCGGGGCCAGCCACGACCAGCGGCACGTGAAAGCCGCCGAATTCATAGAGGTTTTGCTTGCCGAACAATCCATGTTCGCCAAGCGAAAGTCCATTGTCGCCGCTGAAAATAATGATCGTGTTGTCCCACTGGCCACCCGCTTTCAATTCCGCAAAGATGCGTCCGACGTGATGATCGAGACCCGTGACGCAAGAGTAGTAGTCGGCGTTTTGCTTCTTGGTATCTTCAGACGTACGCGGCCAAGGAGCGAGCTTTTCATCGCGCACAGTCATATCGCCATTGTCGAATGGATGCTGCGGCATGAACGCGGGCGAAAGTGGAATTTTGGTCGGATCGTAGAGTGCGTGAAACTGCGGTTCTGCGGATCGCGGATCGTGCGGGACCGGCGGTGCGAGATAAATATAAAAAGGCTTCGCTTCGTGCCGAGTCGTGCGATCCTTCAGGAACTCGATGGTGCGATTGGCCAAGCGTTCGCAGCAATGAGCGCGATCTTTTTCCGGCCCATTTCCGTGCGCATCGTCGATGACGCTCGTTTCGAACTCTCGCAATCCCGCCGGGAAACCGTTGCCTGCTTTTCCCATATGCCACGTCTGATAGCCTGCAGCAGCCATGACGCGTGGAAGAAATGTCGTTGGATCTCCGGCTTTTGGAGCGGCGGACTTGGCCCCGGGAATTCGCTGCCAGGAATGACCCGTGAGCATCATCGTGCGGCTCGGTGTACACACCGCGCCAACCATCGATCCCATCGTGTAGCAGTGGCTGAACGTCATGCCGCGTTCGACAAGCGTGTCGAGATTCGGCGTTTGGAGCAATGCGGTGCCGAGAGCATGCAACCCATCCGCGCGATGGTCGTCTGCGTGGATGTGGAGAATATTGGGCTTA
>JBAXUS010000271.1:0-7038 GCA_037129555.1 Planctomycetota bacterium | reverse complement strand
CTTCTCTTCTTCCTTCTCTGCGTCTCTGCGTGAAACATTTATTTCTTGGACGACCCGTCGTCTTCGACGAGTCCGAGCGCCCATTTGATCCCGCCATAGAGGTGCTGCTGGAATTTGTCGTTCTGCCATGTCTCATTGGCTTGTCCGAGTGCGGTGTAGAAGACGCGGCCTTTTTCGAATTCCTTCGACCACGCGACGGCATAATTCTTGTCTTCGCGGCAGCCGCGTTCAAAGAAGCCTTTCGGTTCTTCACCCGGTTTAGCAGCAACTTTGGGGCGGTCGCTGTTGGACGCGTCGAGTGCGATGACGGTATGGACGTTGTCGTGATTCAACTTTTTAAATTGATAGATTTCATCATTCAATTCGAACTTCGTTAAGAACGTTGCGCTGGCCGGATGCTTGCGGTCTTTGATGCGCAGCGTCACCGGTTCGTTGTATGCCTGGCCTTCGTATTCGCACCCGAGCATGTCGCTGTACGGCTTGAAGTCGTGCAGCGTGTCGGCGGCTCCGTGGACTCCGACGAAAGCCTTGCCCTTCTTAAGCCACTCGATAAACGCGGGCTTGTCGGGAATCGGAAGTTCGCCGGACGTGTTGAGGAAGATCACGCCGTCGTAATTCTTCAGGCCTTCAGGCGACAGCTTCTTGGCGAATTCGGCTTTGATTTTTTCGAGCCACTTTTCTTCCTGCGCTTTATCCGTCGGTCGAGCGCCGGGCTGCTTGATGAAATCGACGACGAACGTACCCGTTTTCGCGGCGATGTCGGAGAGTATTCTTTCGGATGTCGGAATCGACGCGGCGCGGTTGCCGAGAGCGACGGAGATCGCGAGGAGTTTCTTCTTGCCTGTGTTATCCTGCGCCACTTCTTTTGGAGCGTTCGGCGGGAACACGGTCAGTTCGTGGATCGACCAGAATGTGCCCGGTTGTGCGCCTGTCTGCGTGATGCGGAGGAACTTTGTCTTCACCGGATTGAACGTGATCTCGGTGACAGACGGCGTTCCTTTTCCTTCAGCAATCGGCTTGCTCCACGTTTTTCCATCGCTTGACGTGTCCACTTTGTACCCGCGCGGGAAGTCGTTTGGGGAATGCGAATAGGCGAGCATGATGCTCGCGATTTCGGTCGCTTCTTTGAATTCAATTTGGAACCACATCCCGGGGACTTGTGCGGTCTTCGTGTCCCAGCGCGAATCAGGGTCGCCGTCCACCGCATTTTTAATCGTTGCTGCTCCGTGACTCGCGGTGAGTTTCCAACCATCGCGGTTGTTGATCGATTTCGGCATGAGCTTGGCGAGTTCCTCACCGGTCCACGCTTTCGGAGCGCCCTTGTCATCGACGCGATTTTGTGTTTCGGAGCGGATGCGCGCGGCGTCGGCCCACGACACCATCGCGCCGTGATTGCCGAAACTGTTACGGACGTACGACGCGACATCGGCGATCCATTCGTCGTCATTGGTGTTCATCGGAACCATCTGCGCGTCGTATGTTTTTCCGGCAACGGGGCCGCTCAATCCGCACATTAACACGCGGAGCATCGAGTCACGGTCCTGCACGGTCAGTGACCCGGCGAGTGGCGGCGCGATGGTCGTGCCGGTCGCTTTTCCGGAGAGAACCAAGCCTACGGGGGCGGCGTCTTTCGACATGCCTTTGCCATCGAAACCGTGGCACGAATAGCACAATTCCTGGAAGATCGCCGCGCCGCGATTCAAGTGCGCGATTTCGGCTTTCGTGAATCGCTTGGTGTCGAACGTCGTGCCAGCTTGAGTCATCTTGATGCCTATTTTTTTCACGCCTTCAAACTTCGTTTCGGCGAGAATCTGCGTCGCGACTTTCGGAAAATCCAACCACTTTTGATAGCGCCCGGTGCAGAGCACTTGCACGACAACGTCTGCGTTCGGATCTTTTACGAGCGGCTTCACGGCATCGGCCATGGTCTTGTCACCCTTATTATAGAGCGACTCACTGACGCGAATCGCAGCGACGCGCACCTTCGGATCTTCGTCTTTCAACAGTCCCAACACGAAGTCTTTTTCAAGCGCGTCGAGGCCTTCGAGCGTCCACATTGCGTGGATGCGAGCGAGTTGATTCTTGTTCGTCTTCGCCATCTCAACGAGTGCCGGGACGACCGACTTGTCGCCTCGGACGACAATCAATTTCTGCGCAGTGTCGCGCCACCAGCCGTTCGGATGCTCGAGGTGTTTGACCCATTGCGCGGGCGTTTCGTCGAGCATGCGCGGCTGAGGACCCGGCTGGAAATCTTTGTGGACCAACCGCCAAATGCGACCGCGTCCAGCGTTCTTGTCGAGGCCGTATTGCTTGACTACCTTGCGCAAATAACTGCCTTCTTTGACCCAATTGCCTTCTTGAATGATGCCTCGGTACATATCCACAATATAGAGGCAGCCGTCGGGCCCGTTGGCGATGTTCACGGGTCGGAAATTCGGATCGTTGGAGGCGATCCATTCCTTCTTATCGTAAATGTTTTTGATCGTCGTCATGCCTTCGCGGTTCTCAACTTTTGCGCGGCGGATGAGGCGACCGACCGGTTCGCAAATGAGCGCGTCGCCCTGCAAATCCTGAGGCATGCGGTCACCGCGAACGATCTCGTGTCCACACGACGCGGTCATGTGATTCAGCGTGTAATCTGTCGCGCGATGACGTCCGTGTCCGCCTTGAACATCGCCCAGTCCGACGAGTGGCCACACGTCGAGGAAGTCTGTTGGCTGCTGTTCGGGAAGGTCGATGCCGCCGTACAGAATCGGAACTTGGATGCTGACGAAACCCTTTTCGCCACCCGCATTCGAGAACCACATTTTGCCGAAGCTATCCTGATTGCAACCCCACTGGCCTCCGTTGCCGCCGGTGGATTCTTTGAGCGGGTCTTTGCCTGTGCCGGTGAAGCGCAGGCGATACGCGTTGTAAGTCTGGTACATCCAATTGTCCATGCACCACACCAGGCCGCTTTGCTGATGTTCGAGATTTCCTCCGCGCGGGCCGCCTGCGTACCAGAGGTCCTTTTTATCCGAGACGCCATCGCCCTTCGTGTCTTTGTAAATGAAAATATCGTTGGTGTTCGTCTCGTTGATGAGCACACGATCATCGAGCGGCAGGACCATGCGCGGTAGAACCATCTTGTCAGCGTAGACGAGGTGCTTGTCGAAAACGCCGTCGCCCTTAGTTGTTTCATGTCGCGAGACGCGACCGACGGGATCGTGCTCTTTCGAGCCGTCAATGTCCTGCATGTAGGTGCGCATTTCGCAAACGTACATGCGACCGTTGCCGTCAAAGACGCAGACGACCGGCTCTTTGATGCTGCTTTCATCGAGCACCAATTCCATGCGGTAACCTTCGGGAAGCACGAATGATTTTAATTCATCCGCTGCAGAAAGATATGGGACCTGCGGTTTCGGAGGGAATTCTTCAGCCTGTTTGTCAGCAGCTTTTTCACCCGCGACGACGAACCCGGCGAGCAAGGACAATGCGAACACGAACAATGAGAGCAGTCGATTCATCGTTAACAATCCACCTTTTTTAGAGAACTTCGAAGCCGTGCCTTGCGTTACATAATGAGTACACCGAAGCGGTAAAACTATTCCTCGTTGAGTCACAAAGTTTCGCAGAGAACGGCATTGAAAAACGGGCGACTCAAAAATTGAGTCGCCCGCTTTTTTGGGACAATTGAGGAGCCGAATCGGAATTCGGCTCTTCTGTTTTACGCCAATTCAATGGCACACAATTCATCGACCGTGATCGCGGCGCTGATCTTCTTCAACACGTCCGGCGTGACCACGTCGTCGAGCGTCAACGCGATGACGGCCTGTCCGCGCTTTTCGCGGCGACCGACGGCCATGTTCGCGATGTTCACGTTCGCTTCGCCGAGAATCGTGCCGACCTTGCCGACCATGCCCGGGCGATCCGGATAGAACATCAAGAGGATCACGGGCGCGGGCTTCAGGTCGATGTCGAAGTCGTCGATGCGGACGATGCGACCGCTGTCCTGGCCTTCGAACCACGTGCCGCTGAGCGTGTGTGACATCGTCGCGGTCGTCGCGGTGACGACGATCAAATTCGCGTAATCGCGGGCGGCTTCGCTCTTGTTTTGAACGAGCTCGACACCGCGCGCTTCGGCGATGCTCGGCGCGTTGACCATCGTGACAGCGACTTCGTTGCCGCGCGTCAAGAGTCCCTTCAGCGCACTCCAGCCCAATTCGCGCGTGTCTTCCGTCGCGAGTTTTCCATAGACGCCGACTTCGAGTTTCGCGATCGGCTCCTTCGCCATCTGACCGGCCATTGCGCCGAGTTGGTCGGCGAGTTTCGCGTAGTTCGCAAGCTTCGGATTCAACGTCACAACCAAGTTCACCGCATTGCGGATCACGCCGTCGCGGAAGTATTCGACGAACTGCTTGGCGATGTCTTCGGCGACGCGCTCCTGCGCTTCTTCGGTGCTCGCACCCAAATGCGGCGTGAGAACCGCGTTGTCGAGCGTCAGCAACGGCGAATCAGTCGCGAGCGGTTCTTTGTCGAAAACGTCGAGCGCAGCACCAGCGATCGTGCCGTTCTGTAGCGCCTCGATCATGTCGGCTTCGTTGACGATGCCACCGCGCGCGGCGTTGATCAGACGCGCTGTTTTCTTCATCAGCTTGAACTTCTCTTTGTTGATTAGGTTCGTCGTTTCGGGCGTCTTCGGCGTGTGAATCGTCACGAAGTCAGCCGCAGCCAAAAGCGCATCAAGTTCGCACTTCTTGACGTTCAATTCCTGCGCCTTCTTCTCAGTCAAATACGGATCGAATACAAGGATGTCCATGTCGAGCGCACGGGCGACTTTCGACACGATGAATCCGACTTTACCCATACCGATGATGCCGAGCGTCTTACCGGTCAATTCAACGCCGGTGAGCTTGCGGTTCCACTTTCCGGCGCGCATTTCGCGGTCAGCTTTGGGGATGTTGCGGACGCTGGAGAAGAGCAGCGCGAGAGCGTGTTCGGCGGCGGACGTGATGTTGCCGAGCGGCGTGTTTTCGACAATGATGCCGGCCTTCGTGGCGGCTTTCGTGTCGATGTTGTCGTAGCCGACTCCGGCGCGTCCGATGACCTTCAACTTGCGCGCGGCTTCGATCACTTTGGGCGTGACCTTCGTTGCGGAACGGACGATCAAGCCGTCATATTGGCCGATGATTTCGCACAATTCGGCTTCAGTCAATCCCGGACGCGTGTCAGTCTGCAGACCGCTGTCTGCGAGAATCCCGGCACCTTTGTCGTTCAACGGGTCGGCGATCAAAATCTTTGCGCTGGCTATGCTCACGTCGATGCTCCTGGCTTTGAGAACTTAAAAAACGAGCCAGATAGCATAACCGGTCAAGTGGCAAAATCAAGAATTACTCATGAGTTGATGACGACTATTTTACATCCGGAGCGGCGGCACTCCTGCCACCGTGTCGCATCGATTTCACCCTCTTACGGCAGCATCATCCCCGTCCGATCAAATCGAACCGCCGAGCGCGCATACGTTCGCGGGCTGGCCTTCGGCGTCGAATGATTCGGACTCGCGTACGTATCGTAATTCGGATCGTTGCGGTAGTCCTGAGACGGACCGTTTCGGCGAGGCTGCACACCATCGTGCGGAAGTTTCAACGACGCGCGCAAAAATCGCTTCATATTCGCAACGGACACATACAGACACGTGTGCGGATCCATCTTGGCACTCTTCCCGACCCCAATACCGGCGATGCAAAGTCCAGCGACAGTCTGCGAATTCGCGTCAAATATCGGCCCGCCACTGCACCCTTCTTGAATGTACTCCACCGTCGCAACCGACGGCTCAACATTCTTGCGCTGACGGACGAACCCCTTTAATGCGCGCAACGGCACACCCGCCGGGCTACCGATCATCACCAACGGATTGCGCTCAGAAACATCGCGCTGACAAAATTTAGCCACGTGCGGCAAATCAGTCTCGCATTCCAACAGCGCCACATCCATTTTAACATCACTCGACAACACCCGCACTCGCGCCCAGCGCACGCCGCGAGGCGTTCGCATTTCGATTCGCAAATTAGGAGCAAGCTGCCCATTCTTTTCCTTCACGACGTGGCATGCCGTCATCAAATAGCGTTTTCGTCCGTAGCCAAATTCAGAGAGATCAATCGCGAACGCAGTCCCATGCCCAGTGACGATCGCATTGCCGCGCGCCTCTTGCGACCGAATTCGAAAAGTCGTGGCCATCGGCCCGGCAATCGAGCGTTGCGCCGCACTGACGGTGCTGTCACCCGTGACCGACATCAACCCGATGACCGTCAAAAGTGCCAGTATGGTATGTCTGTAAAAGCTGCTCATCGCGCCCCGCCTCTGTTCGAAATTCCGTCGCATCGTGCGTGAAGTCGTCGTAAACAAGACGCTCGTTTGATCGGAATATTCGCCAGACAGGTCAACACAATTCCATATTTTCAATAACTTTATATTATCGGACACACTCGTCTGTCTGCGTGGATCGGGAAGCCATTCCCGCTCATCCCCCATCAATATCATCCCCCGCTCCCACACAATCACATCGTGCGTTTCAGGCTTTGGACTTAGACTTCAGCCCGCTACCGCTTTAAAGCCGTAGCCCAACTGCTCTCCACTCCCACACAATCACGTTGTGCGTCGCAGACCTTGGACTGCGCGCAGCCCGCTGCCGCTTTCCGAGCCGCAGCCCCGCTAAGCTCTCGCGAGCGAAGCGAGCCGTCTCAACCAGCAGCCCACTACCCCATCCCCGCTCCCACAGAATCACATTGTGCATGTAAATAAATTCATTCGATATAATATATCCCAATCGCACCACTCAACCCTCCTTATATATAAACGTTCCCATCACCCCACTTGTCAACCCCTTATCATAAAAACATTTTTCACCATTTTACCGATTTCACTTGCCATTCCCAAAAATATGTTGTAGTCTTCGTATGCATCCAACCACAATTCGCTAATCAAAGGAACCTCAGCCGATGATTCAAGCCACAAGCCACAAGCCACAAGCCACAAGCCACAAGCCACAAGCCACAAGCC
>JBAXUS010000270.1:0-7072 GCA_037129555.1 Planctomycetota bacterium | reverse complement strand
ACTACTTTTAGCAAGAGGATTCGATAGCAATGGACGAGCCGAACAGGATTGGCCGCGTCCCCCAAAAAGCACTTTCGTTTTGCCGTCCGGCGCAAGCATCCCAAACGACGAATTCTCGAGCTCTCCGGAGCGTGTGCGGCCGATGGATTTCAAGAACAATGCTTCGTCTTTGTCCTCATACGTGACGAGTCGAACGCAGACAAATTGACGTGAGGCGGCGATTACTTCGGGTTGGAACAGGTAACTCCCGTCCATGCGTTGTTTGCCCGGTCACCAGATGCCGGAGACGCCCGAACAATGCGGCGTGCCGGAGATGAGCAGGATCGGCCGGCCCGTTCGCGCCGCCTCCTTTTTTGCACTATCGAGAGTGGCAAACCACTGGATGTTCACGTCCGGCGCTTTGGGCGCGGGTCCCATCGGCGGCGGCCCGCCTTGACCCGCAGAGAGGTTGCCGGCAATCAATAGACACGCCATGATGAGTTGGACCGAAAGCGCTCGCATAGTTTGGACTCCTTACTAATAACGGTTTTAAACGGAAAGCGATCTGCACTAAAATGTGCGTAAAGTGAAAACGTTATCAAAGTTTTTGAAAATTCCCAAACGGCAAGGAATGCTATCCGAAGCGATTTGTAACAAAGCGCGGAACGGAATCGCCTTTTTGGCGCAAATTGACTCGTTTATTCCGAAATTCTCCCGCTTGCTGAAGTGTACATAGGCATGAAGCCAGAGAATTCCATATGTCGTTGAGTCCGTTGTACCGCGCTACGCTGATGCTGGCATTCCTGTGTTACTTGCGGCCGCAAGGACTGAGCCGATCTGGCCCTTACTCTAATCGCGCTATTCTATGCCTATCTGCCCTTTAAGAAAAACTTTCCACATGCGCCACTTCATTACGCTGCTCTTCGCGCTCACTCTCGCTCGCTGCTCCCTCGCCGCCGTCTCTTCCACCGGCGACAAAGACAACGACTTCGCGCTCCCGGCGAATTGGGGCGGCGTCGATCCTGCGTCGCGACCGGATGAAATCTTCACCATCTCGCCCGGCCATCAGTTCACGTTCAAAGAGACGAAGAAGGAAAACGTCTGGCCCGCCAAATCCATCGTCGTCTCGAAAGGCGCGGCGCTCACCATCTCGACCTTCTATTCGTGCGCGGGCAAATCGCTCGTGCTCGACGGCGGCGAACTCGTCATGGACGCGCGCGGGCCTAAGCAACTCACCATTGACGTGCGCGCGGACTCCATCATCCGCATTAACACAGGCAGCATTGATAGTGGTGCGATCATCGGAAAATGCGCGCTGGAATTGGCGCGCGAAGGCGGCGGCAACCGCACGCTCGCGTTGAAGGACGTGGACCTCTCGCGCTATGCCGGGAAGTTCGTGATCGGTGAGGCGCTGAAGTCGCGCTCGTCGCTGGCGCTCTCCGGCCGCAGCCGCGACATGCAGACAATTCCCATCGTCATCAACCCGCCCAACCGCGTCGATTGCTGGATCAAATTTGAAAACGGCGTCAACATGCAAGGTCCGCTCACGAACCCCTCGCGCTGGGGCAAACTTCACCTCGGCAACACGGCGTGTACGTTCGGCCACGGCTCGATTCTCGGCCCCAAAGCCGACAACCTCGCGCCCGGCATCCACACGCCCGCGACGACCGCGAACTACACACAGATCCCCAAACTCAAAGGCGGCTTCTCGAATTTGCAGGAGACGATTGAGCCGTCGTCGATCGAAGGTTCCAGCATCACCATCCTTCCGCCGCCAGAAGCGAAACCGATCAACCGTATCGACACCGGCAGCGCGTTCGTATTGAAGGAGGGCGACAATGATTTTTCGAAGAAGGGTGAAGCGCTAATTTTGAATGGTGGCGTCGTCGAAGCAAAAAGCAAAGCAACTCTCGTCGGCACGATTCAAATGCTGAACGAATCCACACTCTCGTTCGGCGACGCGCTTCAATTCTCGCGAGGATCCATCGCCGGTTCTGGTACGCTGCATCTCGCCGGGAAGGGCGGGCGCATTGTCTTCGAGATTGATTTCGATCTCAGTGCGTTCGATGGGAAAATTATTGCAGAAAATCTGCAAGGCCCCGCCGAACTGGTTTTCCGCAACGCAGGCTGGGGTAGCGCCACGCTCGTGCTCAATGCCAAGTCGTCTGTCACTGTCTCAGGCAACGGAGCATTGCAAACCATCGGCACACTTATTTTCTCAAGCACCGCCGCGCGTCTCGATCTTGGCAAATCCCAGTGCGTCATTTCGGTTGGCAGCCGTCTCAACGAAAAAGAATTTACCCCCGGCACCTACACCACGGCGAACACCAACGGCTTTAAAGCCGTCCCAGCCACGTGGACTGAAAAGAAGAACAAAGAAGCGATTCTCATCTCCAACACGGTCGATCTCAGTCCCCACCTTAATAATGTAGAGAACGCCACCCTCCGCGTCGTCGATTTCAAACGCGTTCCCTCTACCGCCGCAACCGGAATCATCACCGCGCCTGAAAGCTGGGGTGGGCTGTCACCTAATCGGCTCGCGGCTGCGCAATACGAAATTTCGGTTGGGCACACGCTCGCGCCCGGAAGCGTTCCGTGGCGCGGGCGCGAATTGGCGATTGCCAGGGGCGGCGTTCTCTCGCTCTCCGCCGACAATCTCGACCTTGGTGGCCGCAGTCTCTTTTTTCATGGTGGCACGCTGCTGCATGACGCGCCCGCCACACGCACGGTCTCCGGCGATCTTGTGATCTTCGACGATCATCAATTGAAGGACGAATACGTCGGCACGCTGCTCTTAAATGGTGGCGACCTCACCGTCACCGGTGCGCTCGTTGGCGCGCGCAACAGGCAATCGACGCTCCACATCCGCCGCACGAAACCCGGAACATCCAAGCTCACCATTGACGGCGACATGTCCTCCGTTGCGCCCACGGGGTTGGGCTTCGATGTTGACGTCTCCGATGTCGCGGGCCATCTCGATTGTGTTTTCTCGCGCGGAATTTTGAACGAAGCGTACATTACCTTCGCGCCGAAGTCGGGCACGTTCTCGTCGAACAAAGGCATCAATGCGCCGCGCGCCACGCTGAAATTGCCCGCCAATCCAGATGTGAAATTGGATCTTAAAAACAGCGTGAATACGCTCTTGATCGGAACGACCATTGGCGGCGTCATCGTCGATCGCGGCGTTTGGACTGAGGCCAACACCGACGATTTTACACGCGTTCCGGAATGCAATACCACGCGCCGAGTCGATCTGACGCCGTTTCTTTTGAACACGAAAAACGCTGCGCTGCGCATCAGCAATCCGCGCGCGGGGCTTGAGAATGCGGAGGTCGTCGACACCAATCAACTCTTCGCGCCGGACGCGCCGTTCAATGCTGAATTCCTGAAACAACTGCGCGATCGTTACACGGAAGAATGGGTCGCGCCGTTCCGCACCGCGCTGCAGACGAAGCGCTCGTATCACGATGTCGTCGGCAAACCGTTCTCGCATTCAGATTACACGTACGGCACGTTCGCGCACGTGATGTTCAACACGCATGCCGCGTACAAAATCCTCAACGACGATCCTGCTATTTTCGAACGCATGATGGTGCTCGCCGATTACATGCAGCAGCTCCTCACGCTCGACCCGATGGCGACTGATTCAGCGGACGCACGGAAAGTGAATTTGCCGTGCCCGGCTGAGGCGTTCACGTGCGCGTGTCTGGCCAGCTTGACGCTGTGCGCGCATGAAATCTGGAAGAAGGAATCCCTGCATCCCGGCACGGTGGATAAGAAATTGCTGGAGAAGGCAGACCAATACATGACGTTTGCGTGGCACATCACCGACGCGAAGAATCCCAGCATGGGGCTGAAAAAGTATTTGTACTTTGACGGCAAAACGGACGTCGCGACGGGTGCTCCGGAATGCGTGGCGAAGCAGGGAAAATTCTCGTGGAACTCGGCGTCGGGAATCTGGCTGCCTGCCGCGCCGCTGATCGAAGCGATCCGCTACCGCAAACTTGCGACCGGGAAAACCGATTGGGACGGCGTCGAAAGCGCGGTCGTCAAGAGCATCTCGTTCTACAACGACTTCTTTTTCAAAGACAATTCCGTCGGCGAAATCGATAGCAAGAAATATGTCTGGTGGACGTACAACACAACGACGGACGGTCAACCCGGTTTCAAAGGCAACGGCCCCGGCTGGCAGGACGGCCTGTATAAGGGAATGAAAATCATCAAAGGCGGCGAGGACTACGCGCATTGCCAAGCGGAATTGTTGGGCTGGCATTGGATCTGGTATTTCCGCCCCAACTCATGCGGCCTGATGCCCGAACGCATGGAACGCATCGCCAACGGAGCCTTCAACGCGCTGGGTAACACGCCCTTTGGCGGCCTGCAAAATATGTTCAACCCATACCGCATCGAACTCGGCGACCCCATCCCGCCCGGCGGCTTCCCGACGGCATCATCGAACTACGCCCTTCCCGCCGTTTTCGCGGTGCCGAAGTATTACCGGTTCCTGGTCATGAACGCCGCCCCGCGCTTGAACCATCTTGATAATCAGATGGAATGGTTGTGGGTGAAATACCTGTATTTGAATTGCGACAAAATTGGCGCGAGAAGCGACAATCAAGTGATTCCTCCAACTCAAAAAGCAAAGGATTGATAGTTGATGCGATTCTACTTTCATCGTCTCTTCGCAACGCTCCTCGCGGTGATTTCCCCGCTGGCCTTGTTTACTTCATCTGCTCAGGAACCTATCGATACCGATCCAAACAGGGTTTTGCTGAAGCCCATACCAGACAAACTGATTGTGCTGACATTCGATGATGCGCCCGCCAGCCACGCCACAGTTGTTGCGCCGATTCTAAAAGAGATGGGATTCGGCGGGACGTTCTACGTCTGCAATTTCGACTCCTTCAAAACCCGCAAGGATTGGTATTTGACGTGGCGGCAAATGATTCAAATGGAATCCGATAAGTTCGAGATTGGCAACCATACTGTCGGGCATTCCAGTTCATTAAGCGCCATTCAAGCCATGGAGGACGAACTGGCTTCGAACGGCGGGCCGAAGATGACCACCGTGTGCTGGCCAATTTATAATGTCAACTGGGCTATTTGCCCGACACTCAGCGCGAGCGACTACACGTTCGGACGCGGCGGCCATGAACGGACGTACAGGCCCACAGTGGATAATCCTTTTGATGTGCCTTCGTTTACAGTTCACGACGGTCCGCCGATGGAGAACTTTATTAAACAGGTGCAGCAGGCGTGTCGGGGCCGGGTGACCGTGTTTTGTTTTCACGGTGTCCCAGATCGGGAACATCCCCCTGTGAGTTTAGAGCCGGCGACGTTTAAGATGATGATGCAGTATTTGAAGGACAACAATTACACGTGCATTGCCATGCGCGATATGGCTCAATACATCGACACGGCCAAAGCCGCAAAACTGCCGCAGACGGTGCAGACGTTTAAAGACGTGGGTCCAGTTCCCACGGTCAAAGACGACAAACCGTTCGCGGCCAAGACCATTCCTAAGAAAGTGTCGGCGCCGGAGCGCATGGAAGTGCCGAAACCCGCCGCAAACATGCTGACGTTTACCCTGCCCGGCGCGATCTCCAGCGCTATTTCCGGGACGCGGATTTACGTGACCGTGCCGCCAGAGATGAATGTGACCGCGTTGGCTCCCAGCTTCACGTTGTCGCCTTCCGCGATGGCGTCGCCCGCTTCCGGTGCCGTGCTGGATTTCTCCAAACCACAGATCTACATCGTCTCCGCGCCGGACGGTTCAACGAAGAAGTATTCGGTTACCGTGGCCCCTTGCAGCAAAGACGCATCTTTCACGTGGAGCAAGGCCGAACCGGGCAATTGGAGCGACGGCGCGAAATGGTCGAATGCCGCTAACTCCACGCCGGAGACGGCTGGCCGTTTCGACTACGTATTGAACTTTAACCAGCGCGGTCCTTGTATTCTCAAGAATGATCTGAGCGCGGGATTTCTGCTCAACCAAGTCAACCTGGGCGATGGGTGCAGAGGCATGAAGCTGGGCGGCAGCGGACTCGTGTTTACCATGAACTCCCTGAGCGATTTTCCGCCGGCCATCAACGCTGGAAAATGCGGAATCGTTGACATCAACGTGCCTGTAACCCTGCGGGGAAACCTGTCTGTCAATACGTCCAATGAGAAAGATCCCAATTGCTTCATCTCATTCAATGACGTGATTTCCGGCCCCCACGCTCTGATTTTAAATAGCTCCGGCGATCCCAACGTTGCCAGGATCAATTTTCATGACGTTCACTTCGGCATTCTGCAGATCAACAACACCAACACGTACAGCGGGGGGACGCAGATCAGCGGTGGCAAGATTAATGTAAGGAAGAGTGGCGGACTGGGGACAGGCGCAATCACGCTCGACAATTTCGGCACATTGTCCACCGACGCCGCGCTTGCCAACCCGGTGATCGTCAACAGCGGAACGTTTTTTCATTGCGCCTTAAGTGGTCCCATTACTTTGAATGGAAGCGTCAACTTTATTGGTAACGGAACAATTTCCGGCGACATAAGCGGCGCCGGCGGGTTTGCCATGCTTGGTATTAATGGAACCTACCTTAATATGGTGCCTGGTGGTGCCATTACCCTCCAAGGCACGAACACCTACGCCGGCCCGACTGCCGTTTTTCCGGGCACTCTGGTCGTGAAAAAAGCCGCTGGGCTTTACAACGGCGATCCTGCGAAATGGACGCCGGCGGCTATTTCCGTACACAAGGCTGCGACGCTTCGACTCAATGCCGGTGGTCCGGGTGAATTCAAGGGCGCTCAGATTTCGACACTGCTGGCGAATCTCACCACTGGCATTAATAACAACGGATTGATGGGCGGCGCATGCCTCTATTTGGATACTACCAACGCCACGGACACGGTGACGATTTCGACGGACATCGCGGATTCCAAGGGCCCCGGCGGCGGCGCGTTTGTCATCAAGAAATGCGGGGCAGGCGCGCTGCAGTTCTCCGGCAACAATACCTTCACCGGCCAGACGATTCTTGAGAGCGGACCGTTGATTGTTTCATCATTCAATAGTTTCTCTCAAGGAATGGGGAGGGCTAGC
>JBAXUS010000027.1:0-45811 GCA_037129555.1 Planctomycetota bacterium | reverse complement strand
ACCTGAGCCACGCGCCATTTTGGCTGGTAAAATATGGGCCGACGGTCAGCTCGAACCCATCGGGAATACGCTGGGCCCGATCACGATTACAAGCAACAACATCCTCAGCAATGGATTCGGAGGATTTGCAGTAGAAGGCTGCGACATTCACGTGGATGACGTGCTCTTCGATTTGCGCCCGATCCGCTTGATCCCGCAAGGCATCACGATGACCGCCTTGGATCCGGAATCGAGTCCGCCGTATGAAGCCGCCGAACTGAACAGCAATTACAGCTTCCCGCTGATTTTCCGTCCGGATGGAACGACTACCGTCTATAGCATCATTGAAATTGCAGACAGCACCACGAAGAACAAACGCTTCGTCCGCATCGATCAAAACACAGGACGTTCGCGAGTCGCTGATACGCTGGATGCGGTGAAGACCGGCAAGTAACGTCATATACTGTTTCGTGGTTTGGAGTCGTATTGTAAGATGGACAGCAGGGATGGGAGCGTTATTCCTGGCCCTGACAAGGAACGTAGAAAGCACCGTTTAATCGAGGTAACACCCGCCATGCGCACACCATTTCGAATGAGTCGCCGCCCGTCAGGGTTCAGTTTGATCGAAGTCATTTTTGCCATTGCCATGCTTGGCATCGGCATCGTCGGCGTGTTATCGCTGTTCACCGCCGGATTGAGCAGTGCGTCAAAATCGCAGAACGCGGCCACATCATCGATGGAAGTCCAATCGTTGCTGACCCGAATTCTGTCGGAATCAGACGGTGACGGAAAAAATCCAACGCCTGTACGACTGGTGCTTGATCACATCAATCCGCGCCCAAAAAGCGGCGTTGCAACCGGGAACAAACCGGGAAACAACCCGAATCAATGGATTCACTTCAAGACGGACGACAAAGGCGTGATCACGTTTGTTGATAATGAAAAACCGTGCCAGATTGACCCTAAGCGCGACTTGTTCTGGAAGTGCGTGTGCCGCCCGGTGCGCTCGGATCGGGATGCGAATGGCAGCATCGTGGCGTGGTACCCGCCGCTGAATCCCGAAGACCCGTTTGATACGAGCTACGTCGATAATTCCAAAGCGCGCGACTCTGCAGGCTCACCCGCTTACGTCAATGGATTGTATGAAATTGCCATCGCGATTTACCGCACTCAGACCGACGAAGTCAAAGACGGCCAGAAGCCGATTCAAACGTTTACGACATTTGTAACGGCCGGATTCTAAGTCAGCTGACTGCGCTCCTAACGGATGAAAAAAGGAAATTGAACGCCATGCTTACACCCCGACGTCCGCGACACGGTTTTACACTGATCGAATTGCTGGTCGCCGTCACGATCTCTGTGCTGCTGCTTTCGATTCTGGCGCAGGTCTTCAAACTCGCGACTAAGGCGACGAGCGACGCCAACATGCGCATCTCCCTGACCGAACGTATCCGAGCGTTGAACATCCGCATGCGCCAGGAAATCGGCAACATGTTGGATGTCGTCCGCGACGAATCGAAAGTCGGTAAATACGCGTGCTATGACTACGACAAAACTGCGCAAGATTACATTACATTTACCACGGCAACCGACGAAGACGGTCGCCAGGTCAAGGTGGATGTGCAATACATTTTCAAAAAGGGTTCAAAGCTCGAAACAGGCAAATTGATTCGCCGCCGCGATTTATCGGGCCCCTATATACTCGACGCCAATGGCCAAATTGAGATGAATAACTCGACCAAACCGCCGACGCCAAAAGCGAATCCGAAATATGACTTGGGCGATAAACTCTTATTTGAAGACGGCAAGTCAGCGGATGAGTCTCATGAATCTACCGTAATGATGACCAATGTTCGCAGCGTCAAGTTTCGCATCATTGATCCGCCATTGGTAGACGCAAAGGTCACGGCCACGATGTTGAATCCGCGTGCGCTGCCCGCCGCCATCGAAATGGAAATTCAGTACGGCCCCGATGTCGGCACCACGGACATTCTTGAAACAACGAAAATCGTCTTCCCGATTTACAAGGGACTGTAATTCTCAGTCACGGGTTCCCTGAGCCACATTTTTGAAGCGAGGCACTGCCATGAAAAACAGCACACATTCTCCGCGCGGATTCACCCTCTTGGAATTACTGATCGTCATCAGCATTATCGCCATTCTCTCAGCGGCGCTCTTCCCCGTCTTCGGCTACATGCGCAAGCGTGCGCAGATGATGCAGGCGCGCAAGACGATGGACACCCTTGACATGGCGATCACGGATTACCGCAAGGATTTCAACGCATTTCCGCCGGACAACAGCGGCGGCGTTTCGGGCAACAACGGTTCGCAGATGATCGCGCTCTACCTGACCCGTGCGTTTGTACCCGACACGAAAGTCAGCGAAATGCACTACGGCCCGTATTTGAAAGTTCAGGAAAGCCAGTTGGTTGACGTGAACGGAAAAATGACCAAAGATAGCATGGAGCGCCTGTTCTTGTCGCCGCTGGGCGGACAATATCAATACGTGATTTTGAAAGATACGATCAACGGATTGGAACGGGAAGTCGGATATGTGTTGGTTGATCCAGGTTTTGACAAAGATTACGGTGGCACTCTTGACCCCAAAAACGGTTTTAATCCCGGCAACATCAAAGCGGCCAACGACAACATTTTCGACGCACAGACCGCCGCATTGATGAAGCTCCAAGGCATCGGGAATTAATCCGTTTACTTCACAGGAATGGTCACGGGCGGCATTCTAAAGTAGCATAGATACTTGTTCTTTCCGTACAATTTGCCTTGCTTAAAATCAATCGGAAAGAACGCCTCGCGAAAAATCCACTTCGTAATGTTGCGGTCTTCAATGTCATTTTTCTCAGGCTGAGTCCGCCCCCAATTCACGTCCACCACCGCCTCGTTGTCATCGCGCACTACGAGGTCGTCCAAATTATCCGGTGTGTTGCCGTAGGGAAATGTGATCTCCATTTCGACCACAATTCGCGACACCGATTCTTTCGCGCCCGTAACACCCACGTCATCGTCGCGAACCGCGTTCAGAATCTTCGCCTGCACTTGCGATGTGGTGTTGTTCAACCACCGATTGATCAGCGTGTACCCGCCATAAATCACCACGACCGCAACGACGACTCCGACGATCACCGGAACAATGTTGAAGCCATCGTCTTTCTCGTCTTCCATTTTCATCATGATTGCATTCGCTTTCGATCCATTTGGATGTGACTCATGGTAACAGGTTGCGTTTGATTTTGTCACCCAAACGCTGCATAAACGTTCATGTTCTTAGTAGGGCTTTATCACTTTCAATCCCGGAATGGTGGCAAAATCGCGCAGATTGTGTGTCGCGACAACAAGCCCTTCACGCATTGCAACGGCGGCGATCAACGCATCAGCCACACCGATTCCACTTGAACGAGCTTTTGCCTTAACGATTCGCGTTGCCTGCCAGCCGTCCTCTTCTGTAATTGGCAACACCTCGTAACATTTGAAGACGGCTTCAAGAGCTCGCTGATGCTTTGTATCAATTGCTCCAATCAACACTTCCATCATGTTGATAACACTACATGTGACACGACCCTTGCTTCGAGCATTGGCCAAAAACCGGCTCGCAGCATCATTACCATTACTGAAATCAATCCAAACGGTGGTATCAACGACGTAGCCGTTCACCGCAGAACTCCTTGTTAAATTCGTCGCGTAGGTTCCGAGAGTATTCGCGCGAATCTTTTGTTTCGTGGCGGTCCTTCCAAATACCAAAAGCCGGATGCGCACGCAATTCGTCCAACGTCAATCCATTTCGGCCCTGTTCTGTTTTGTTGGAAGCGACTAAAACTTCGACGTCTCCGTCTGGCAACCCAACCGACGACTTAACAGTCAGTTTGCCCTTACGAAGTTTACCAGGCACACGAATCATGTGGACGGACACGCTTTGAGTTGAGTTCATAGTGATCTCCCTTATACACATCTCATCCCAGCAAAAGCAGCCCAATAGCCAAATTTATATTACCCGTTTATTAGTTTGCGTTCGAATTATTATCCCAGTGTATCTTTCCGTTGCTTGTCTACTATTCGATGAAAAAATCCATCCCCCCTCCAACTCGGCAACTCCGCTCGAAGATAATAGGATACGATGATCTGGGACATGATCACTATAAGCCAATCCATGTTTTGTCCTCGGGCGTTCGATTTAAACAAGCGAAAGAGGTCACAAATTTCCTACTTAAACACATCCATCCCCGCGCCTCGCCGAGCCACCGCTTTTTCCATCGCCTCATGCGCACCCATCCGCGCGTGGACCACCCAGTGCACCGCTTGCGCCACGACTGCGGGGTCTTCGTCGCCTGGGAAAATCACGTTGCGGCCGACCAGCGCGCCGCGCACGTTCGCTCCGGCGTTCATGCCTTTTTCGAAATTCTCCAGAACACCAATCGGCTTGCCGGTGCTCGGGCCGCCCAACATCAGGATCGGCAGCGTCGTCGCTTTGGCCACGCGCGCGTAGTCCGGGCCGTATGGAATCTTCAGCCACGAATAGGCGCTGCTGTGCCCCAGTCCCGCCGCGACTCCGACGACTTTGATCAGCGCGTCGGCTTCGTCGAGAACCACGTATCCGCCGCCGGGTTTGCGTTCGACTGCCAGCGGCTCCATCAACATCGGCAGGCGCTCGTCCACGCATTCGCTCGTCAGCTTCGCGCAGCGTTCCATCGTCTGGATCGCGAAACGGTCAGCGGGTTCTGCTTTATTCGGAATGCGGAAGAGCATCTTCGCCGCGTCGAGATGCATCTCTTTGATTTTTTTCGCGGTCAAATACCCCGACTCTAAATCCAGCAATTCGTGTTCGAGGCCCGAGAGGCCCGAGCGGTTCACGCAGCCGACTAGAATTTTATTGTCGAGAAAACTCTTCCCGCCATTCTTCTGCTTGTAAATGTAATTCGCCAGGACGATGTCTTCGATCACATCGGCTGTGCCCATCAATCCGTCGAGGTCCGAGCCGGCCAGACATCGGATGATGCGGCCGGCATACTCGAGCCGGTTGCCCATTGCTGGCGGACTCATCAAATTGCGCGCGGGATGATCGGCGGCGAGGACCGTCAGGTAACCATCGGTCGTGAGTTTTTTCCGGCGCACGCGGATGGCCAGTTCGTTCGCGATCAATTCCGGTCGGTCCACGCGCAATCGCGTGATTTCGGCGAACACCGCTTCAGTGAAAAAATCAGGGCTGTGGTACATGAAAATATCCTTCGATAGAATCGCTGAATCGAGTCCCTCGCGCGCATCCGCGAGGCGTCGAATCCATTTTAAAAATAGTGAATCAAATCGTGATACACGTCCCGCGTAGTTTCGTCAAGAACAATCGAAACTAACCTCTTACGCGACGCGCAAACGTGCCAGTGACGCCATCGCGTTTCCGCCGTTTTGGTCTGGAATAATAACCAACTCAAGCGCCGTGACGCCATCGAGATTCACTGCGTAGTTCTCCGTTTCAACCGACGCATCCGCGTTAAAATTATACTGCTGGCGGACAATTTCTTTGGGATGCGGCATGGCTCGGATCGACGCGCTCAGCGCAAATTCCTGCGTTCGTTGTACACCTGAGGACTCACGAAATTCGACGTGAATTTTGCGAATGCTCTGCGGTTCATCGAAGATGATCCGAATCGTCTGCTTGCCCGCTTCTGCCGCGCGCCACCCAGCCCCACCGCCGGCACTCAGCGCCGCTTCGATGGGATACGATTCGTCCTCCGAACTCAATTCGACCTGCGCAATCGTCGGGATGTCCAACCAATTGGATTCGTCGAACGAACGGACAGGCGGGTGCTGCTGGATGATCTGCTTGCGCATGGGACACGTCTCCGGGTGCGGCATGAATTCTAAAAACCGACACGCCCGTATTCTAACCGGTCTGAGCGCTCGGAGCTATGGCGATTGGGGAAACGATTCAATAGCGAATGCATAGTCCTGTTGTTCATGTTTAAAAACGCAAAGGCGCAATGACGCAAAGTCGCTAAGAACTGAAGACGTTAAAAACTCTTAGCGCCTTCGTGCCTTTGCGACTTTGCGTTTGGCTTCATTAATCAATGGCGTGAATACACTCTCGATTTTCCCCCATTGCCGATTTGCAATGCGTGCGATTTTGGCGAAAATAGATGGCTCGACGCGCTCCCATTCACCAGGATAGTTGACGATGCCCACGACGAAACAAAAGCTGTTGATTCTCGGACTCGATGCCTTGCCGTGGCGGATCGTCAAACCGATGATGGATGCTGGGGCGATGCCCCGATTGAAGGCGCTCGTGGACAGCGGTAGT
Source organism: Planctomycetota bacterium (assembly GCA_037129555.1). Classification (GTDB taxonomy): domain Bacteria; phylum Planctomycetota; class SZUA-567; order H5-PLA8; family H5-PLA8; genus JANXLS01. The sequence goes on along the minus strand of JBAXUS010000027.1, from coordinate 39,528 downwards.
TCGGGTGCGTTGCGTTCTACGATCCCGCACCAAACACCGTCCGCATGGACCACGTTTATGACCGGTGTGCAACCCGGTACACATGGGATTGTCAACTGGCAGCATTACAACGCGGCGAGCAACACATTGGCGTTGAATGACATTCAGCGCTTTGCAGGCAAATCAATTTACGAACGCATGTCGGAAGCGGGATTTCGCGTCGGTGTCGTGATGCAGCCGCTGACATTTCCGCCGTTCAAAGTCAATGGGTTTCTGCTCTCCGGATTTGACACGCCCAGCATCAACGAACCGTTTGCGCAACCGCGTGAACTCGAAAAAGAAGTGCTCGAAATCTGTCCGCGTCACGCTGAAAATCTGGGCTTGGAAGAGCAGTGGGAAGGTGGCAATCAGGAAGCAGGGGACGCGCCTTTTTTAGCGAATGTGACGTTGCTCAATGAACGTGTCAACCGCGTCACCGCGCTGGCACTTGAATTGTATAAGCGCTACCCGACCGATGTCTTGATGGTCTATTTCCAAGACACCGATCTGATGCTGCATTGCGCCTGGCGGTGGTGCGACCCGGCGACGTGGAATGAGCATCCGGGGCGGCGCGCGGCGTCGATTGAATTTTTCAAAACACTGGACCGCGCGTGTGGCGAACTCATCGATGCGGTTGGCAGTCTTGAAAACAATGGCACGACGCTGGTATTGAGTGATCACGGCCAGCGTCCGGATGCTGTGCGAGTGCGGATGAACAGCATTCTGATCGAACTCGGCTTTCTCGTCCCGGCGACCGGTTTCGCAAAGGTGAAAGAAAGTGTTCGGCGGGTCCAAAGTAAATTGCAGAAAACGAATGAGACGGGCTATGGCGTGCCGATCGATTGGGCGCGTACGCGGGCGTTTATGCCGTTCCAATCATGCACCGGATTTATTTATCTCAATCTCGAAGGGCGGCAGCCTCGTGGGTCGGTCAAGTCGTCGGAATTCATACGCGTGCGGGATGAGTTGATCGAGGCGTTGCGCGGGTATCGCGATCCGAAGACCGGGCAGAATTATTTCGGCGACATCGCGCCAATGGACGAAGCGCATGGTTGGCGCAAAGACTTGCTGCTTCCCGACGTTTACGTCCAACCCGTGGAGGGTGTCGAATTCGTTCGGAAGGCAAAACCTGGTGAGATCGTCTATCCGACCAAGCGCCCGTATGCCGGACTGCACGATCCGGATGGGCTTTATATTTTGCACGGAAACAACGTGCGAACGGCGACGGAGTTGAACGCGCATATCGTGGATATGGCACCCACGCTGCTCGCCGCGTTGAATCAGCCCATTCCGTCGTACATGGAAGGGCGGGTGTTGAACGAATGTTTCATGACTCCCATCACCGTTGAATCCGTGCCGTTTGCATGGGAAGAACAGGCGCCAGGCGATGCGTATTCTGCGGAAGGCGCGGCGGCAGTTGAAAAGCGCCTCGCGGATTTGGGGTATTTGGATTAAGCCGAACTACTTTTTCGGGCGCGCCCATTCTGGCAGCGGTGCCCATGTTCCCGTCGCGACGTGTTGCGCGAGGTTGACGCTGATGTCGCCGTCTTCGTTGACGCTGGTTGAGAATGCAGAGAGCGGTTTCGTCGCCGGGCCTGCGATAGGAAGTCCGCTGAAATCAAACACGCTGTTGTGAGCGGGGCACGAAATTGTCCCGTCCGCGCCCACTTCCAATTTCTTCCGACGGTGTGTGCAGAAGCTCGTGAGACACGCCACGCCCGCGCGCGTACGCGTCAAAATCGCGTCGGATCCCTCTATCAGTTTCGCGGATTCGTTCTTTAGAGTGATCAGATTTCCGAACGCGTTTACTTCGGCGTGTGAATGCGAACAGACGCGAGCTGCGAGCGGCACGGCTGCGGCGCGAGCGAGCCACACGAGACATTCGCGGCGACTCATTGAATGGGGGCGGGGGAGTTTCGGTTCCATTATTCGTAGTCCTCGTTCAGTGACTTCAGGAATTTGGCGAGCGCGTCGACATCGCTATCTTCCAATTGTATTTTTGAAATGTCGGGATCTGGATTGCGCACAGCGTCGGCGCGGCTGAGCGCTGAAAATTTGACATAGAATTGAACAACGTCTTCGAGTGTGTTCATGCGTCCGGTGTGCAGATACGGGCCGCTGTGGCCGAGGTCGCGCAATCCGGGCGTTTTGAAATGCGCGATGGAACGGTCCACCAGCGTGTCCAATTTCGGCTTTTTTTCGCCCGGGCGCGTGAGCATCTGAATCAACGCGCGTTGCGGTTTGGGCGTGTTCGGATTTCCAATCACATTCCACATTCCAAGATCGACGCGCACCGGATCGTTTACGATGGGTACTGAAATAAAACGTCCCAACGCGGTCGGGTCTGACGCATTCGGCGGCAGGAATTCGTGCGTGTTCATCAGCCGCTGCGTGTGCGACGGAATGGTGAGCGCCTTGAAAGATCCGTCGGAATGAATCGCGTCATATTCTTCCTGCGTAGCCCCGGTGTTGTGAAAGCGGAAGTCGGTGAACGCGGGCGGAGCGTGGCAGGCGATACAATTTCCCGCTGAGCCCGACGGCGTGAAGGCGGGCTCCGATAAAAATAGTTTCAATCCCGCCAGTTCCGTCGCGCCAAATTGAAACGACTGCGCGTGCAATTGCAACGAGCCATCCGCAGGCGTGACAAACTTGGGTGTATTCAAAGCGTTAATCCGAGCTAGAAGTCTGCGTCCGTATGCGAGAGCTGTTTCATGTTTCCCGGGCGAAGGCGGCAGACTGTTTTTCTTCAAGAATAAATCGTACGGCGAGCCGTTAAATATGCCGTTATCGTCCTGACTGAACAGGAGCTGATTCATATAGATTGCAACGAATGTCGTCGCGGCTCGGACGACTTGCTCGTCGGTTGCTTTCATGACGTCGATCCGAAGATGTGCCGGGATGCGAAACGCTTCTGGAATCTGATTGCCTTCACCTTTAAGAACGAATCGATACGCGCCACCGAACGCTTTGGCCAGATCGCCCTTGCCGTTATCCTGCCGAATGACGGTCGCGATATGATGAATGGCGGCTGCGGATTCGTTGGGAAGCCAACCGTAATTGCGTCCTGTGTATGTGCCATTGACCAAGTCGCGCAACGAGGTGAATTCGCCGTCGAAATGGAGAAAGAAACCTGTCTTGGCCGGTCGAGTCAATGACGCGTTGACGAGCGACGGCGAGTTGCGCGGCGTTTGAGTTCTGCCATCCTCGCGCGCTGGGATGGGACTACGCCGGGCGAAATCGGAATAGGACCGACTGCCTCCGCCACCAGTGCTCTTGGCGTCATCGACCACGTGACACTGGCGGCAGTTCATGCTCTTGCCTGCGAACGGCCCCGGGATTGAACCCGCTGGCGTGCTGAGCGTGGACATGACCGGATCGCCCACGGCGAGCGTGGCATTGACGTCGCCATTGCAATTCGCGAAGAAATATTGAGCAAAACGCGTTTCTAAAAACAGTCGTTCGCCCAGCGCGACTTCTGGCGGATCATCAGCGCGGGCCAGCGCAGGAATGAGAACCGACGCGGTGCACGCAAGCACGATGATGATAATTGTGGTGTTCGTTTTCGTCGACACGAATCGCTCCCAAGTGAGTCCGTTGATCATCATATGTTGACGACCTAAAAGCCCGTCGCCACACCGAACAAAATCGCGTCGGTGCGTTTGCCGCGTCCGGAATCGGGGAGCGTGTCGAGCGTCAGGCCGGAGTGGCTGAAGTCCATTTGGTAATCGAGCTTGATGACGGTTTTGCTGAGCGGGCGGAAGCTGATACCGGCGGTGACGCGCTTCAAGTCTCGGGCGTCGTCGCGGCCATGATTGAGTTCCACCCAATCGAAGCGCGTGGCAAAAACGAGGCGCGGGTCTTTGAAACTTTTTGCGATGGGGCCTTCGTTGAAGAAGCATGGTTTCCACGAATAAAACGCTTCGGTGTAAATTCCGCGCGCGCTTTGCGCTTTGCGTTCTTCGTTCGCCCCGGCACTAGTTCGGGCGGTTGCGGCTTCGGCTCGAAATCCGAAATTCTTCTTCTCGTATGTGAGATCAATGGCGGCGAGACTAAGTGCGCCGTGAGCGATGGGGAAGGTGTCACCCGCAGTGTTCGTCGTGGCAGGCGTTCGGTAGTTGCTGATGTAGCCCGAGACGCCGAGTTCGAACGAATCGGCGAACCATTTCGCGGATCGCGCGGGTTCGAAGACGACGCGCAATGCGCCCGCTTTGCCCCGGAACGCAGGCGACGCGCCTTCGTTGCGAATCTCGCGGAAGCCTTCAACTGAGTTTGCGCCGCTCGCCACGCCGGGATTGTACACGCCCAGTTCGTAGCTGATACCGAGCGCTTTGGTGTCAACCGGATCGCCGTGAAGGGCGACGCCTTCTTCAAACCAAGTTGACGGTATGACCCAGCGATTCACTAAGGGGCGGCTGACGAAATTGTTGACGAAGCCTTCGTGATTGAGATTAAATCGTCCGACCGGGACGAGCATCATCCCAGCGCGGAAGTTTATTGATTTGGTGATCGAGAAATCGAGATAGCCTTGTTCGAGTTCCCATTCGCCTCCGTTTTCGTTGCCGCTTTCGATAACGGCTCCGGTTTCGTGTTCGAATTCGATGTAGAGTTTGATGCGGTCGCTGATCGTCGCGCCGATGTCGAGCACTGTGCGATCAAGGCTGAATTCCGGAATGCGGTCGCCGCGATCCGTGTAGCTGAATTCTGTGTAGCCTCCGAGCGTGACGCGCGACGATGAACGCAGCGGAGTCCCGCCACTGGCGGCGGAAGACCGTACTGGCGCGGGCGCATCTTGCAGCGCTTTATCGGCTGGCGTTTTTTTGCCGAGCGTTTCGTCGATGGCTTGGAGCGTACTCTTCGCCTGCTGAATCGAACCGCCGCGCAGATCCTTGACTTCAGCTTCAAGCTCCGAAATGCGCCCTTCATAGGCGTTGCGCATGGCCCGAATTTCAGCTTGCAGCGTCGTCAAATTTACTTCACCCGCCCGAACCGGCGTACCGAATCCCCCGCACACCACCACCCATCCCAGCACAACAACCGACGCGACGTAACGCATAAATGGCTCCTTTTTCTTGAATTGAGATTGATTCTCAATATACATTTCTTGGGTGAATTGTCAAGAGTTGTTATTGAGAATCATTATCAATTGATCGGATTTTACACCGAATAGAGTGTTGAAAATTAACTTATGTATATGAATTAAAATGACTTATAAAATCGTTTAGGACGATGTCGTTTTCAACGGATATCACTATTCCTTGACAGCGAATCGTAAGTTGAGCGGGTGCCAAGGAGCAGCACCCCTGCTCCTTGCTGCTGGGCGCTCGATGAACTGTATCCCTCACGAATTGCCGCTATCGAACGCGCAACAGCACGGAGCAGAGTACTGCTCCGTGGCACCTGGCCTCGGTGACAATTCGTGATCCAGATATTTTTTACGAACGAAAATCCACGCTACTTTTGAGTTGAAACGCGCTCGTGACTCTATAAACTTCTACCGGTGGATTTTTTCCAAGTACTCACATTGAGGAGTGAAGTGGATGTCCGAGATTATTGAAGTGCACGGTCGCCAGATTCTCGATTCCCGTGGCAATCCGACGGTGGAAGTCGAAGTGTTTCTGGAGAGCGGTTCGCAAGGTCGGGCGGCGGTTCCGTCCGGTGCGTCAACCGGCGCGCATGAAGCCGTCGAATTGCGCGACGGTGACAAGAAGCGCTATTTGGGCAAGGGTGTCACCAAAGCTGTCAAGAATATCAACGACATCATCGGACCGGAGATTCTCGGTTTGGATGCCGCCGACCAGCGCGCGGTCGATGCCGCGATGTTGAAGATCGATGGCACGGAAAACAAAGGCAAGCTCGGAGCCAACGCGATTCTCGCCATTTCGATGGCCTGCGCCAAAGCCGCCGCGAGTGATGCCGGCCTGCCCCTCTATAAGTACATCGGTGGCTGCAACGCCCACACGCTCCCCGTCCCGATGATGAACATCATCAACGGCGGACAACATGCCGACAACAACGTTGACATGCAGGAATTCATGATTCTTCCCGTCGGTGCCCCGACCTTCTCTGAAGGCCTGCGCATGGGCGTCGAAGTCTTCCACAGCCTCAAGAAAGTGTTGCACGACAAAGGCCTGAACACGGCGGTCGGCGACGAAGGCGGTTTCGCTCCGGATTTGAAGTCCAACGAAGAAGCCGTCCAGGTCATCATGCAGGCGATTGAAAAAGCGGGCTACAAGCCCGGCGACGATATCTGCCTCGGCCTCGACTGCGCCGCGACGGAATACTACAGCGCCGAAAAGAAGCTCTACACGCTCGACGGCGAAAAAGAAAACAAGGAAAAGACCGGCGACGCCGTGGTCGAGATGCTCGCGAGCTGGTGCGCTAAATATCCGATCATCACGATCGAAGACGCCTGCTCGGAAGACGATTGGGACACGTGGAAGAAGCTGACGGACAAACTCGGCAAGAAGATTCAGCTCGTCGGCGACGATTTGTTCGTGACGAACGTGACGCGCTTGGCGAAGGGAATCAAGGAAGGCATCGGCAACTCGATCCTCGTCAAGGTCAACCAAATCGGCAGCTTGACTGAAACGCTCGAAGCCATTGAAATGGCCAAGCGCGCGCGCTACACCGCCGTGATCAGCCATCGCTCGGGTGAAACCGAAGACACGACGATTGCGGACATCGCCGTTGCGACGAACGCCGGCCAGATCAAGACCGGTTCCGCCAGCCGCACGGACCGCATCGCGAAGTACAACCAACTCCTCCGCATCGAAGAAGCGCTGGGTGATGCCGCCGAATACCTCGGTCGCAAAGCGTTCTACAACATCAACCACTAAGTTCTAGTTGGATGATCCTCTGAAACAGAAAAGCGCCGCGATCATCGCGGCGCTTTTTTGTCTCTTTTCCATTACGGCTTGACCGGTTCATCGCCGAGCAATTTCGCCAGCGTCGGTTCCATCGCTTCGGCCCAGATGCCGTAGCCCTTTAACGTCGGGTGCAGGAAGTCGTTCATGATGTCTTTCGTGATGTTGCCTTCAGCATCCAAAAATTTCGGGCCGATGTCGAGATACGTGACATTTTTCTGTCCGTCGAGCTTCGCCAGAATAGCGTTGATTTCTTCAATCTTTTTGCGTTTCGCATCTGGCTTCGGGCCGCGCGGGAAAATGCCGAGCAGCAGAATCTTCGTCTCCTCCGAGCGCTGATGCACCTGCTCGCAAATCAGCCGAACACCTTCCGCAATTTCAGGCACGGTGTTGATGTCCATATTGTTCGTCCCGATCATGATCACCGCAGCTTTCGGTTTCGTGTCCTGCAATTCGTTGCCTTCGCGCAACCGCCACAGCACATTCTCAGTTCGGTCCCAGCCGTAGCCGAGGTCCACGGTGCTTCGGGCGTCGTAATATTTCTTCCACACAGCCGTCCCCGTCTTGCCAATATCGACCGGTTCGCCACCGAAGAAATGCGTGATCGAATCACCGATGAAGATGAGCTTCGGCTGACGCTCATTCACCGTTGCGCAGATCGCCGCGTGACGTTTCGCCCAATCATATCCAGGGAATTGCCGGCCTTGCGTGACCGCAACCGTCGTGCTTGGCGGCGCGGGTTCGCCGGCTTTAATGGGATCGATTTTGGCTTCAGCCAGCGCACTTTTCTGCTTGTGATCCGCCGTGAACGCGCGCGCTTTAACGATGCCGCCATGAGGCAGCGCGATGGGTGCGAGGTACGGTCCTGCCTTCGCGTCCGGATCGGATTTGTCGAGCGAATAGAGAATCAACGCGCCCGGCGTCGAGCATGTGATCGTCACCACGCCGCTCTCATGCTTCACGTCCGGTGTGGCCAGCGCGACAGCCGCCGGTTGAGCAGGGGCGTCGAGTGCAGCGGCCGAATTCGAGGCGAAAGCAAGCAACGTCAATGCTGAAAAAATGAGCGCGAAACGGGTCACGCGAGGGTTGGAAACCATGCGAGTTCCTCGGAAAAAGATACTTTAAAAAAACAACCCAGAGCATCGCTCTGGGTTCTTGAATCGTGGCCGACTGGCCGGATACCAATTATTCGTCTTGCGGCGCCTTCTTCATGTCAGGCTTGCCATCGCCTTTTTTGTCGGCCCCGTCAGCGACTTTGTCGCCAGCCTTCTTCGCGTCGGCAGCCTTCGAGCCTTTTTTGGGTTCCGGCTTTTTCTCGTCGATCTTGATGGTCAAGTCCGGCTCTTTCTTTTCGGGCATAGGATGGGCCTTTTCTTCCTTCTTTTCCTTTTCAGCGATTGCTTTGGCTAGCTTTGCTTCGTGAGCCAGAATCTCAGCGGCGAAAGCGGCTATAGCTTTCCCGCTGCGCTCTTCTTTCGATTGCGATTTGCTATAGACGCGCGTCATGGTGTGATCTGAACTCATCAGCATGAGTAAGGCACCGTTATCGGCGAGTTTGCGTGTTTCCTCGGGCCAATTCTTTGAATCGGAGCCATCGCTCTTGATTTTGACTTTCGCGAATTTCGCGAGCTTGGGCTTTAACTCGTCGCTGCCCAAAACGTCTTTTCCTTCGGATTCTTGGGCGAGTGGGTTGTTCTTGGGCTTCGCATCGTAGATGTAGACAATGATCGGCTGAAAGCCGCCCTTCAGATTTTCGAAATTTCGCGTAGCCCAACCGGTTTTGACTTCCGCACCGCTACCCCCCACGTACCCTTTGGCCGCTGCGCCAAACGCATTCGAAAAGCCAAGCGTTGCTATAAGCATCAAACTCAAACACGAAAGTTTCATCAGCCATCCCTTTTCAATATTATGCACTGGTGACCACATCATACCTTAACTGCTAATCTTAAATCGTTTTGACCGAATGCAATCTAAAAAAAATACAAAATCTTCACACCTAAATCCCGTCCGGACCTTGGAATTCAAGACGGTTACCGTCCGGATCGCGAATGAAAAAGCGCATGATGCCGGGAATCTTGTGGTTTTCGCGCTTCAGCTCCAACCCCGCGTTTTCACAATACGCCAGCACCGCGCGGCAGTCAGGCACTTTGAAACAAAAATGCCGATTCGAAATCGCATCCGCCTCAGGCTTTCCGACCAGATGAATCATCATGTCCCCTGCACGATACCACGCGCCAGGAAAATCAAAACTGGCTGGCCGAGTAACTTCTTCAAGACCGAGAAACGTCCCGTAAAATTCCTTCGCCCGCGCCTCGTCCGTAATCGTAACGGCGACGTGGTCGATACCATAAATGGGTGAGGGAAGGGACATGGTGAGGTTACCTGAACGATTTCATTTCGATGAAAACGACTGCGGATTCATTCTACGTAGACTTCGAATAATTTCCCGCGCAAGCAGTTCAGAAGCGAAGAGAGTAAATAGTTGATCAAGTTGAGTGTTGCTGAAGATCAATACGATTCAACCGGATTTTTCGACGTCAACGTGAGATCGATTCGCTTTCCACGTTGCCGCTTTTGCATCCATCTCGAGGATAAATGCGTCTTTTCCCTTCGCATAACTATCGATGTCATTCGGATACATAGCCGCGAGCTGTTGCTTGAGGACCTCATATTGGAGCGCATATTGCGGATGCGCTCTCATAAAATCCCGAAACGCAAGATGTCGACCAATGTGAGGCGAACCAGATTGAAAGATGTGGATCTGATGAGTTCGGTCTCCGTCACGGTTGTCTTTACGGAAATAGCGGCGACCCGGAATGCCAAACTCTCCCATCACTTCATATCCCAAACACTCGAACTCTTTTCGTCGCGCATCAACCGCTTCAATTGTCGTGACAGACGCCAGCATATCAATCACCGGCTTCGCATGAATGCCAGAAATGGCTGTGCTACCGATGTGAAGAATCTCAACCATTAGGGTGCCCAGTGTTGAAGCGACGCGCACAGACTCGCGCGCAAATTCTTCCACCCATCCCGGATTGTGTGGCACGACATAGACTCGCTGCATGTTCCTTCTCTCCTTACTTGTCATATCACCGTCACTGGACGCCACCGCACTCCGCTCTACGATTACACCCATGTCTCTCGGAAATGTTCTCGTCATCCGTCCCGGCGCGCTCGGGGATGCGGTGCTCACGCTCCCGGCGTTACGTGCGCTTTACGATGCGGGAGCGGACAGCGTAACCGTCCTCGGCATTCCGTCCAGTTGGGCGTTTCTGCATCCATCACAATGCCCGGTCCGTATCGCTGATTTTTCGTCGAGCACGTGGCTCGGATTGTTTGCCGATGGCGCGACGCTTTCGACCCAAGCGCGCGCGATTTTAGAGAACACACAGACGGCTGTCGTGTATTTGAACGACGATACGAACGGCATTCAACAATGCTTGATGCGTTGCGGCGTGTCGAATGTTCTCGTTATCGATCCACCGGTCGCGACTCCTTTTCACATGACGTTGAACACTGCGCAGAACTTCGATTGCTTCGATCCCGAACGAACCGACGATCACGCGGCTCGGCAACTTCTCGATCCGTTATCTCACATCATCGCCGACGCGAATGCGGCTGATATATTGCCGTTCGCGATGCGAGCAGATTTCTCGAATTGGTTGGGTGCCGTTCAAGCTTCCGACGCGACATCGTTCGCGATTCATCCGGGTAGCGGCGGACAAAAAAAATGTTGGCCAGCTGGGCAATTCGCTGAACTTGCTGCGCACGTATCCGAAAAAACGGGACTCAAGGCGCTTGTTTTTTTCGGTCCGGCGGATGACGAGTTTCGAAACGAATTCTCGGCTGCAATTCGCCTCGGGACGAATTGGGAGGCGGTTGAAAACCGGCCTTTGCGGGACGTGATGGCGCGGCTATGCTCGTGTCGGTTTTATGTTGGAAACGATTCCGGGCTGTCGCATGTGGCCGCGCGGATCATTCCGGTTCTCTCCATTTTTGGCCCGACCGATCCCGGCACGTGGGCACCGTTGGGAGAGCGCGTTCGGATCGTTCAAGCACCCGGCGGCAACTTGAACGCGCTTGATGCAGACACTGTGTTAGAAGTGCTCGAGCCATGGGTGGCCGGGCCGGGGAGTGCGTCGCTAACGTGAACAACGAACACCTCGACCTCACCATCAAAGACCGTAGCGCCTCGCGAACACCCGCCGCGTTGCCGGTACTGTTGCCTGAATTGGCCGGAAGCAAAGCGGCGTGGGCGGGCGTTGAAACAGCTGAACTTCTGCAACGCGGCTGCGATCAGCGCGGACTGCTCGACCGGCTCGCCGCCAAGGGCATCCGGCATGTGATCGTGCCGCTTAATGGCGCTTCTGAAGATTCTTGTTTATTCGCGCGCAAACACGTGGACCTGGGCCTGTCGAACACGCCTGCGCCGATCACGCTGTACGACCTCGCGCACCGCGACGAAGGCGCGTTCACGCGTTTGAAATTCATGCTCGAAGCCGCGCGGTCGTCGGGGCTTTTGATTGGCTTGTCGCTCTTCGATGCGTCGCCCTCCGTCACGTCGGGGCCGTTTCGAAAAGGCGGAAATATTCAAGGCGCGACGCTGGCCGCCGCGCCTTCTTCTCCCGTCGATGAAAAATTATTCGCGACATTAGGCAGCGTGGTGGATTGGATCTGTTCGGCCGTGCGCGGATTTCGCGGACTGTGGATCGACGTTTTTCGCAACGCGTCGGGAACGCCCAGCGCATTGGAACGATTGCTCTGCGCGCGCGTGGCCGAAACGCTCGCGCGGCATGGCGACGATTTATCGCCCGCGCGTCTTGGGCCGTGGATCGCTGTGCGACGCCCTGACATGTTGCGCGAGCGGCATTCCGCTCAGGCGGCACCGTTTGATATCTCGCGCGACATGCCGACGGACTGTCCGGCACTCGATTTCGCCAGTGCGATGTGGGCGGCTGAATCGGCGGCAGGGACGAGCGAATCGGATTTCATCTTCCAGCGCGCACCGCACCGTCAGCCCGCTCTGCTGAGGTTTTCAGAGCACGCGCTCGACGGTGCTCGCAGCGATTGGTTATGGCGCGCATTTTTTCGAGGCTATTGGCCGACGGCAGCGTTGCATGTCAATCAAGCCAGTGACGCGCCGCATCTCAATACCCTCGCGGCCATCGCGCGTTTTTCGGTTGTGTGGGCCGGGCGAGGCGCGTTGCGTCCCTATCCAGAGATGCTCGCGCCCATGCATGAAAGTGTTGGGGCGTCAATGTTCGCGGCGGAAGATGGTACCGGACGTTTCTTTGCGTATTTCAGCGAGCCAGCAGTGAACGGCCTCGCGTTGGCGCTGCCGCCGGGATTCTATCGATTCTATTGGTTCGATCCATACTCGGATACGATTATGGACCGTGATGAAGGTGTCGAAGGTGGACCCCGTATTAGCATTCCCGGCTGCATGGATGCGACTGCTAAACTATTGATCTTCGAGCAGGACGAATCGCCGGACCCGTTGAGCGTTTGGTAGTTCGTTCAGCGCTACTTGCCGCCCTTTTTGATCGCGATCTTTTCGTCCGCGCGCACTTCGAGATCCGATAGCGCTGCGCCTTTGTTTTCCAGATAATCGATGAGTCGCGGAACGTCGTTCACGGTCACGCCGGCCATATAAGTCCCTTCCGGCCAGATCACCGCATTCACACCGTCCCGGCACAAACCCAGGCACGAGCATTCGCCGTCGCGGTAGAGCTGGCGGATGTTGCGTGCGCGCAATTCCGCCTTCAACGCGTTGCGCACAGCCACGCCGTTTTGCGGGCCGCACGAGTCGCCGGTGCAGATCAGAACGTGCTTGTTGAGATAAGGTGCGGATTCGTTCATGGTGTTATTTCCCGGGCGGCAAATATTTGATCCGGCCTTTGATTTCGACGCGGCGGAACGAATGGGCGCTGGCTTCGAAGAGTGGCAGATGCGACGCGAACGTTTCCATTTTTGCATGGCAGGTGATTTTATAAAACACAGGGAACGATGGATCTTTGACGATGAATTGCACCGTTCGCAATTTGACGACGGGCGACTCGTCCGACGCTTTATAGTCACAATCGTATTCGATGCGCTTCACGCGGCAGCCGTCGATGGCGTCCTCTTCTTCGCTGATAAATTTCGTGCTCGGCTCTTCGATCTCGATGCGCTTTTTGTGCTCGTCCAAAAACGCCTGAATCGATCCGGGCGCGGTAATGCTGGCGTAAATCATCAGCGGCGAAAAGCCGGATTCTTTCGGGCCTTGGACGTAATACGTATAGGGTGTCGTGCGGTCGTCGATGTTCCATTTGCGCGGCGGACTGAAGGCGAAATCAGCCATGTCGCGGACCTGATCGCGAAACTCGTCGCCGAGCTTGGGCTTGATCGGCGTGTCATGGACCAGTATGTAATGCAGCCCGAAGACAAGCGCAATTCCAAGGACTGTTCCGCCCGCGATGACAGCAACGAGTTTCATCGTTGATCGAGGCGTGGGTGGGGGCGGGGCCCAGCGCGGGCGTTTGGCCGCTGGTTTTGGAGCGGGTTGCGTCGAGGCGCCGCTTGTTTTTTCTTCTGCATTCATAGTCTTCATATTAATACACGGAAGCACGCGAGTAAAAAGAGAAAAGCGAAGATCGTCGAATTCACAATGCAAGGTCCGGTGCACGCGTTAAAATCGTAGCACCTTTTCAAGTGGTTAAACGGATCGCGCACGAAACGCTTGCGCGAATTTTTAGGAAAACTCCATGCCGGACACGCCGCCCGATTCGCGCTATACCACCATACGACTCGTCACGATCCTGTGCGTCATCGCGTTTGCCGTCGCGTACGGATTTCAATGTGTCAAAAATGGACGGGCCGTGAAGCCGCCGAAAGAGACCGTAGCCGGGGCAAAGAAGGAAAAGCTCGGTAACGATTTTACGGCCTTTTATTCGGCGGGCGAACAGGCTCGGCTAGGACAGAACATTTACGATTGGGCCAGCACGTCGATGGCGCACCGCCCGTATGAATACCCGCCGCTTTTCGCCGTTTTTCCGATGATGCCGCTTTCATATTTCCCATTCAACACGGCGCTCGCCATTTTTTATGCACTCAATGTTCTGTTGCTTGCGGCGTCGTTTTGGATGCTGCGGCGGTTGTTTTGGCCAGCGTATGCAGCGGACACGCTTCCAAAATCGGCGTGGCAATGGCCGCTCGTCGGGTTGCTGGTATCGCTCGCACTTTCGTGGCGGTACATTCATTCAAACACGAATGAAAGCAACGCGAATCTTTACATGCTGTTTCTGCTGACGCTGGCGTTTTATCTGGACTCGATCTGGAAAAACGGCACGACAACAACGCCCCGAGGCGGCTTAGCAAGTGGCCTTGCCGTCGCGATGGCCACCGCCGTGAAATTGACGCCTGGACTATTTGGCGTCTATTTTTTATGGAGCCGCCGAGGCTGGTCGATGCTGGGCGGCGCACTTGGATTGGTGTTGTTTCTCGCTCTCGTCCCGGCATTGTTTTTAGGCTGGGAGACGAATCTGAAATACCTCGACGCGTACAAATCCTTCGCGCTCGGAAAATCGACGGGCGCTGAATACCAAGCCACTGACGATCCGAACCGCATCCACATTGGCCGCCCACGCCAACTCGATCCCACTCAATCGGACAGCCCGCAAGGCGTCGGATGCAGCATGCGCGGCGTGCTGACCAGTTTGCTGACGCCGGCAATAGCCTTGCGAAAAAACGGCGACCGCCCGCGCACAGTGAACATCGCCACGCTGGAACCGAAGCAAGTCGGAACCATTGCCAATGGATTCGCGTTGATCTTGCTGCTCGTGACGATTGCGCTGACCTGGTCTGAGCGCTCCCGGCAAACGATCCACGCGGCGGCTTTGTCGTGGAGTCTGGTGGTGCTGACGATGGCGCTGATCTCGCCGTTGACGCGCATCGCTCATCTGGTTGTGCTGGTGATTCCAATCGCGACGCTGGTGTCGCTGATTCAACAGAAACAGCTAAGCGGTTCAGTCAAAATTCTGGCCCCAGTTGCGCTTGTTCTGTTGGTCGCGTGTAGCGCAACAAATGAATACCTGCACGCGATTGGAGCGACGACGTTTTCACTGCTCGTGCTGTACGTCGCACTCGCGCTGGCGCTGAGAAATCAAATGGCGGAGAAGTAGCGAATATCCAAATGGCCTGGAAAGACCGTCCTACAAACGTGTCTTTCAGCCGTTGCCGTTTTCGCGAAAATTCGCGAAAATTCGCGGTTAAAAAGCTGTTCGCCGTTCACACGTCAGCGGAAGAAATCTCGAACGTGAAGAGGTGATACAGCCGGGCCATGTGCAGCGTTTTGCCGATCTCGGGCGAGACGACGACGTGAACGTCTTTGCCGGAAGCCGTCATCTGCATGACGGCTTCAGCCAATTCGCCGATGAAGAGTGAACTGATGTAGGAGCAGCGCGAGAAGTCGATGAAGACGCTCTGTTGCCCGCAGTCGCGCAACGCAGTGCACGCGTCTTTGAATGCGCGCAGGTCCCCGCGTTGCACGTCGCCCAGCGCACACAGCGCACCGGCATTTAACGTAAAGAGTCCATCAACGACATCCGGCGCGTCGGAGCTTTTCAAGCGCATGATCGATCCTCACGTGGAACACGACCGATCCGCTACGATCCTTTGTTCGCTTCCAACTCTTCGATCTTCTTGCCGACATCTTTGAACGACACGTCCACTTCGTAGATTTCGTAGAGCACCTTCAGCGCTTCGTCGGCTTTGTTGGCTTTGATCAGCGTCAGGCATTTGAAGTAGTTCACGTTCTTCCACTTGTCGTCTTTGATTTCCGCCGGGAAGCCCGCAATGGTTTCGTCGTAGCGCTTGAGCGCCAGTTCGTACTGGCCCTTCGCGTCGAAACAGATGCCGAGCTTCAAGCCGGATTCGACCCGGAACTTCGGATCTTTGAACGTCGATTGGAAACGCTTCAACGCTTCGTCATACAGCGCCTTGTCCTTGCGCTTTTCGGCGAGATCGAAATACACCGAGCCCAAATCGAAGCGGATTTTGCTGTCGGTCGGGTACTGCTTTTCGCGTTCGAGATACGAATTAAGACGGTATTCCAGGAACGCATCGCGCGACTTGACATACTGCTCGCGAGCCGCCGCTTCACCCGCTCGGACAGCGGGTTCGAGGCCTTTCAACTCCGACTGCATTTTCGAGATTTCGAGATCGTGGAGTTTGAACAGGTACGCCGGATTGTTCGGATCTTTGATGCGCGCATTTTCGTACGCAGCTTTGGATTCGTCGTATCGACCGAACTGCTTGAAAATATTACCGAGCTTTTCGTACATCTTGGGCAACTGGCGCTCGTCGGGGCACGAAGCGATTTCGTCGTTCGTGTGTTGGACGATGGCTTCCAAATCGGCTTCGCTCTTGATGTCGCCCTTTTCAAGGTCGAGCTTCGCAGACGTTTTTTTCTGTTCGTCGGTCTGAGTCAATCGGGCCATCGATCCGCGCTTGCCGTCCTTGCTGGCGGTTTCGATGATGTTCGTGACACTTTTGGCCGAGAGATCGCGCCATTTTTGCGAGGCTTCACGATCGCCGGGAATCTGCTTTGCGACGTAGCCCCAGACATCGAGGGCGTCCTGTACGCGATTGTCGAGTTCATACAGATGCGCCAATTCGCGCGCGGCTTCGATCAGCATCTTGTTGTTGCCGCCGGCGTTCATGGTCTTGACGTCTTCAAACATCGCGGTCGCGCAGGCGTTGTAGCCGGCGCTCTTCGCTGACTTGGCCAACGTCATCATGGCCCCACAATTCGTGGGATCAATCTTGAGAATCTCTTCGGCCTTTTCCATCGCCGAATCCCATTTCTTCATCATGAAAAGGGTGTTGAGCTGCGGGGCCATGGTCGCCGTTTTCGTCTTGCCCCACAGCGATGAACCCTTCTCCTGAGCCATGCGATTTTCGACCGCGCGTAAGGATCGTCGAGCGATCACATTGTTCGGGTCCATTTTGCAGGCTGACAAGTAGAGTTCGATGGCATAATCGTAGTTGCGCCGATTGGTTGCTTCGGCGGCTTTTTCCATATATTTTGTAACGTCCACGTGCGATGATTCCTCGAGGGTCTTGATGCGCAGGTCCGGGCCAGCGTCGGGTTGTCGCTATAATCTTTAACCACCCAACGCGCTATGAATCTAAGTTAATTTCGTTTTTTTCGCTAGTTTTAAATTGAGGCAATTTCAAGGTCGGGTGCATCACCGGCCTTGCGGTGCCGTTCCCTCTCCCTCAAGGGGAGAGGGGAAAACAATCGCAAGTCCGGTGATGCACCCTGCAAGGTCGTATGAATAAGGCTCCAAATCAAGTGCCTACATGCCCAACGCATTCTTGGCCCAATTCAATTCCCGGACAATCCCCTCGCGCACATCAACCACGCCGTTCGTTCCGACAACGGAACGTGCGGCGGCGTTGCCGCTTTGGGCCAGGCCGGCGAGCACGTTCCACGTATACGTTTCAGCAACGAAATTGTCGGTCAAGTTTTCCTTCACAGCGTAAGCAATCGCCGGAACGGCAGTGTCGCGCGTGGTCGTCAACGCGCCTTCCAATTCCGTGAACAAAGGGACATGGAAATGGCAGCGCAATTCGGCGAAATCGGCGAGCGTTTTGCCTTTGAGTTTCTTCGGATTCGACAGGTGTGGCAAGTCTTCGTAGCGCACGATCTCGCCACTGTGCGTTTTGCCGATGACCTGATGCAAATAGCGCGGTTCGTCGAGCGCTTTCAATTGCTCCCAGGCGGCGGAGTTGACCGACGGATTCGCGAGCTTTAACGCGGCGGAAATATGGATGCCGCTGATCGTCACGCCTGCTGCTTTCAAGCGCTTCAATTCTTCGACGGAATCTTCGAATTCGACAGCTTGATGGCAGAGGTCGAAATTGATCGTCACGAAGCGGCGCGCGATCTCTTCGGCTTGCTCGCGTGAGACGCCCAATTGCGACGGGAATTTCGAGCGCGCTTCGGCCAGGATTGTTTTGAAATAATCGATGAACCACGGAATCGCTTCGCCCGTCGTGAACGGTTCGGGTTCGAGGCCGAGTTGCACCGTCCGGCCTGTCAGTCGTTCCAAGCGCAATAATTCGCGGACGCATTCGGTCATGAAATGCGCGCATTGCGAACGGACTTCGTCGCTGTCCGGGTAGAGTCCGTTGAAGACACCGGACGGCACGCTGATCGCGGCAACTTTGCGGTCCACGCCCGGACGAGCCATGAAATGCGCGAGCACTTTCGCGATCTTCAAACTGTATAACGCGCGACCGCCGTCGGTCCACGGCGGGGAGTAAACCTGCTCCTTGACGCGCGGCGCGTGAAAGTCGCGGATCGGGAACGCGTTGATCGAGACGACGTCGAGTTGGGTGTCGTCGAGCGCGTTTAAAAACGTCTGACACGCAGGCGACGGCGGCGCAGCCAGAATCGCGTCGCTGATAAATGAATTGCTCGGCAGCGGCCCGTGGGCGAGGATCTCGTCCGCCTGCTTGATGCCGATGCGCAGATTCGTAGCCGCCACACGGTCGCCAAACGCGGCGCGCGAAATCGGCGCGACGTACTCGCGAATCGAACGCTCCAAATCAGCAAGCGATTCCGCCGGGTGGACGTTCGTGGAATAGGAAAGATGAGGGGTGTGGGCCATGATAATTACGGAGCCTTTGTGCGAACGGGAATCAACTGGATGACTTATACAGAAATGGTTGGCATTCGACAAGCGACGTGATGGAAGGTGAAGAGTCTTTTTTTTCGCGTAGTATGATCAAACTGATTTATCCAACAGCGGAGCCTGAGGCGCACGTGAACGCGATTGTTAATTCCATTTTGATTGTCCTGCCCGTGGTGCTGATGCTCATCATCGGGCGCATCTTCGCCCGAGCGAAAGGGTTTCACGTCGAGTTGTCGCGTGGCATCGGGATGCTGGTTTTCTGGGTCTGCCTCCCGTCGTTGGAGTTCCGTGAGATTGTACGCTCGGGGCATGGGACGACGTTCGAGTGGCGCATGTGTATCGTGCTGCTGGCCGTGATCGCATTTATCGCCGTACTCGGTTATCGGTACGCTCGATTTCGGAACGCGCCCGAGAATCAAGTCGGTGTCATCGCTCAAGGATCATTTCGGTCGAACATGATGTACGTCGGATTGCCGGTGCTGATGTATTTCGCCCAAGCGCGTTCCGCTGCTGCGGGTGGCGACGCCCACATCGGCGACCGCATCGCTCAACTCACCGCCATCGGCGCGGCGGTCTCGATCCCAGCGTTGAACATCGCGACCATTTTGGCATTCGAATTATCCAAACGAAATCGTCCCGGCCATGTTTTTTCGCCGCTGAAAATCATCCGCGACATCGTACTGAATCCGTTGATTCTGGGCATCGTGGCCGCGACGCTGGTGTCCATGATTCCGGGTGGAGCCGCGTGGTTCGAGAAAAACGGCGTCCCCGGCAAGACACTGGATTCTGTCGCGAATGCAGCGCTGCCGCTGGCGTTGTTTTCCATCGGAGCCATCCTCGACGCTCGGCGCGCGTTCGCCGGATTGAGCGACACGCTGCCCGTCGCGTTCATCAAATTAATTCTGATGCCCGCGCTGGGACTGGCGCTGTTTTACGCGCTCGGAGTTCGCGGCGCACCGATGGCCGTTGGCGTGATTTTACTCGCCTGCCCCGACGCCGCCGGAGGCCACGCCATGGCTGCTGAATACGGCGGCGACGAAGAATTGGCCGGCGAACTCGTCGCGATCACAACGCTGCTCTGTCCGCTGACAATCGTGGGATGGTTAAGTGTGCTGGCGGCGTTTGAATGATGGATTTTAAAATAGAACATTTTCGATCCCACTGAATTTGGTGTAGTCGAAAATGAGTAAATTAGATACCTTATGAGTTGAATTTCGGACTGAGATAGACGTTGTGCGAACTGAATGACGCTTTTCTCCTCTGGAGCTCACAGTGACCGACGACAACTCAAACCTTCAGAACACAACCGCTTCGTCACGATTTGCAGAAGCGACACGTCTGCGGGCTGCAGAGAAGCCCAGCGATCCCCTTGCTCAATCGGTGGTACTTCATGAGCCATTGTCCTCTAACGCCACATCGGGAATGCTGCGCGAAGCAAACCAAAAACTGAAACTGCATTTTGAGCGGACGCCCATGGCCGTGATTGAATGGGACCGCGATTTTCGGGTATCGCGTTGGAATCCGGCAGCACACAAAATGTTTGGATTCAGCCAGGCAGAAGCCATCGGGCAACATGCCTGCTTTATTGTTCCTGAGAAATATCGCCATCACGTCAATGACATTTGGGAATCACTCATCACACGAAACGGCGGTGAAAGAAGCACCAACGAAAATGTCTGTCAGAACGGAACGACAATCCTGTGTGAATGGTACAACACGCCCCTCATTGACGATGACGGGATCTGCACGGGCGTGGCATCCCTCGTTCAGGACATCACCGAGCAACGAAAATCCCAGGAACTTTTGGCATGGGAAAAGAAAGCGCTGGAACTGAGCTGCACGTCCGCCTCGCTCAAAGACGTGTTGAATGAGTTCATGCTCGGCCTGGAGAAGCAATTGCCGGGAGCGCTCTGTTCTGTTCTCTTGCTGGACAATGACGGCATCCATCTGAGTCACGGCGCTGCACCCAGTCTGCCTGAGTCGTACAACCGCGCCATTCACGGTCTCGCCATCGGCCCCACAGTCGGCTCGTGTGGTACGGCGGCCTATTCAAAAAATCAAGTCATCGTAGCGGACATCAGCTGCGATCCGCTCTGGGCGCCTTTCGCCGACCTGGCGATTGGACATGACTTGCGCGCGTGCTGGTCCACGCCAATTAATGGCAACGAAGGAAAAGTACTCGGCACATTCGCCATCTACTACCGTCAACCGCGCCACCCGGTGACGATCGAATTGGAGTTGGTTTCGCGCGCCGTCCACATCACGCGTATCGCCATCGAACGCAAATACTCCGAGCAAGCGATTGTGACCGCACGCGATCAAGCCGAAAAAGCCAACTTGCTGAAAGACGAATTTATCGCCACCGTTTCACATGAACTGAGGACGCCCCTGACCTCGATTTTGGGGTGGTCGAAAATGCTGCAAGACGGCGGATTGGACACTGGCGCGATTGAGCGCGGATTGCTTTCCATTCACCGCAATGCGTTGGCGCAGTCGCGTCTGGTCGAGGACTTGCTCGACTTCTCCCGCATCACAGCTGGACGGATGCAAGTTAATTTGGAGTTGATCAATCTGGCGGACGTGGTGGCTGAGGCGATCGATGGCTTTCGCCCCGCAGCGCAAGCGAAGCAAATTAAATTAGTGCTGTCACTCTCGCCTGCGCTGATCAACGGTGATGCCGAACGCATCAATCAAGTCGCGTTCAATATCATTTCGAACGCAGTCAAGTTTTCAGAACAAGGCCAGAACATTGAAATCACGGTCACGGCTGCCGACAGTGTCGCACGGTTCATTGTAAGGGATCACGGTATCGGTATCGCTATGGAGTTTTTACCCCACATGTTCATGCTGTTTTCTCAAGCTGATTCCGGCTCAACGCGGCGTTTCGGTGGAATGGGAATCGGTCTGACAATCGTCCGAAAACTCGTTGAATTACACGGCGGAACGGTCCGGGCTGAAAGTGAAGGTGAGGACAAAGGCACGACCATCATTGTCGAATTGCCGCTGCACCGAATAGGCGACACGGATATTTTCAAACGTCTCGCACACCCCGCGTAATTCAATCGAATGTCTGACTTCTTCAAGACTCAGGTCGCTCATCGTGGCGTCAGTATTTAAACAAATGGTTGTTAGCCGTTTGCCCCAAAGGGGCAGCATGATATAGCCCAGGGCGAAGCCCTGGGAATCGATGCGAGAATCGTTTAAGCCCTGAAAGGGCGACATAAAGAGTCGAACGATCCACTGGGGCTGAAAACAAAAACTAGATACTTACCATTTGTGTTATACCGATGACATCGGGGTATCCCTTATCATCACCCAATCCCGTCTTTAAGGAGAGTTGCTTTGTCCAGAAAATACTGCTTCAGTTTGTGGGTCTGTGCAATCGGCGTCGTCATGTCGTCGATCCTGCATGCCGCCGAAAAAAAGCCCAACGTGCTGTTCCTACTCTGCGATGACATCCGCTGGAATGCGCTGAGTTGCGCCGGGCATCCGAATATCAAAACGCCCCACATCGACCGCATCGCCAACGAAGGCGTGCGCTTCGCCAATATGTTCTGCACAACATCGCTGTGCTCACCCAGCCGCGCGTCGATCCTCACCGGCCTCTACGCCCACACGCACGGCGTCACGAATAATTTCACCGAATTGCCCGCATCGCGAACACATTGGGCGCAGCGCCTTCACGACGAAGGCTACGCCACCGCGTACATGGGCAAGTGGCACATGGGCGAAGACAACGACGCCCCGCGCCCCGGCTTCGATTACTTCGCGACGCACAAAGGCCAGGGCAAATACTTCGACACCGAATGGAACGTCAACGGCACCCGCGCCGGCGTCATCAAAGGCTACTACACAACCATCGTCACCGACATGGCACTCGATTGGTTGAAGCAGGATCACGGCGGCAAACCATGGGCTTGTTGCATCGGCCACAAAGCGCCGCACAGCTTCTATTTCCCGGAAGAAAAATACGCACACACGTTCGACAGCGTCCCCGTGACGTATCCGGAATCAGCGTTTCAACTCGCCGACAAACCCGCGTGGATCAAAGAGCGCCTCTACACCTGGCACGGCATCTACGGCCCGCTGTTCGATTGGCGCAAGAAATTCCCGGACGACCGCCCCGAAGCCGTCAAGGATTTCGAGAACATGGTCCACGCGTACATGGGCACGATCCTCAGCGTCGACGACAGCGTCGCCCGCATGTTCAAATTCCTCGAAGACACGAAGCAGCTCGACAACACCATCATCGTCTTCATGGGCGACAACGGCCTGCTCGAAGGCGAGCACGGCATGATCGACAAACGCACCGCGCACGAACCCAGTCTGCGCGTCCCGTTGCTCGTCCGTTATCCAGGTTTGGCGAAAGGTAAAGTCATCGAGCAACAAGCGCTCACGCTCGACATCGCGCCCAGCATCCTTGACTTGTGCGGCGCAAAACCGCTCGACACCATCCACGGCAAATCGTGGGTCAAGCTCGTCCAGAACGGCGATCCCGCGTGGCGCAAAGCGTGGTTCTACGAATACAATTACGAGAAGCAATTCCCCTACACGCCCAACGTCCGCGCCATTCGCAACGACGACTTGAAGTACATCCACTACCCGCCCGGCGACGGCACACCCGACAAACACATGGCCGAACTCTACGACCTGAAAAACGACCCCACCGAGCGGCACAACGTAATCAGCGACCCCAAATACGCCGACAAATTGTCAGGCCTCAAAAGCGACCTGCTGCGCCTGATGGCCGAAACCGGCCTCACCCCCGATACCGACAAAATGCCGCTGGACGAAGGCATCAAAAAAGAACTCCCCGACCAGAAAATCCGGTAGATTGCTTAAAGTAGAGCCGAATTCCGATTCGGCTTATCCAGCGCCAGATCTCACAAAGCCGAATCAAAATTAGGCTTTACGATGAATCAATAGAATTTAAAACGAGCGCCGAGAGGAGAAATCCAACCGGCGCTTTTTTGTAACCCAACCCTCGCAATCCACCCCCGTTCCACAACAATCACATCGTGCGCCCAACTCAAGAGCCGCGCGCGCCAGCAAGCGGCCCCTCCCGCGCCGCGCACTCCATCAACCTCATTCCCAAACATGCACATCCTGCATTCCATCCCGTCATCCAGCCTCAACGAGGCGGCATAATGTAGCCTGGGCCGTAAGGCCCAGGTCGAAATCCCACCCAAATCCCAAGCCCTACAGGGGCGAAATAAATCCCCCGACCCCACCATTCATGACCACTCCCAAACAATCACATCGTGCACCAACTTCGGCCATCCAGGCAATAAAAGATATAATATGTCATTCATAACCAGCCACACCCTATTTTATATATACAACGAAAATCACCCCTCCATTTTCAAGTAAATTCCAAAAATTCGCACCCAAAGAACCTGCGGTATTTCAAGCATCAACGGATCGTGCTAGACCGCATTCTGTTCACTAAATAATAGCTCAAATTCCGAGCCTAATCACAAAATTAAGCCTACTAAAATGCAAAGAAATGCGGTAATCTAATAGCCATGCTAGACCGCACGGATGCGGTTGAATACCATTTTAGGCCACTTCGCACGTCATGCCACAAACCAACACACATGACTGGTTCGAGCGAGTTTGGGCACATCGTGAAGAGGTGCTTTACCCGTTACTGTTTGGTCACAGCAGTCGTGGCATTTTTCCGATTCAGGCCGAGATGCTGACCGGGATTTTCAAACAGGAGTCGTTCGACCCGCGATGGCTACATTACGGCGTTTTCGAATTTGCTCCGACTGCGACTCGTGATTCGTGGCTCTATGTTACTTCGGGTATGTCCAACGAGTGGGAGGCTGACCAGCCAGATCCGACGACACCATCCGGCCTCGGTTGCGAGTTTGTTTTTGAGACGACGCAGCAGTCGGAGTGGGCGATTGTTCGTTTGTTGCACGTCATGATTTTCCAGGTTTTGCTTTGTCACGGACGTTATCCGGGGAGCGAGCCTTTGGGTGATTTCCACCGTATGCCGTTGGGCGGCCCGATTCGAGAGGGGCAGTCAGTTATTACTCGCATCATGGTCGCACCGCCATCACGGTTTCCCCGCGAGGCTCATCTTGAGTCTGGCTCTTTTGATTTCTACCAGATTGTAGGCATCAGCGAGGGAGAGACAGCTTTCGCACGCACCCATGGCGGTCCTGCGCTACTCGACCTGATGGTCGCGCACGGTGGTTTTCCCGTCACAGACCCAGACAGGAAGGAGGTCACAAATGGCGTGGCATAACCATGCTCTGCAGCGAACCCGTCCATCGCATCACTGTTGCAATCCACGCCTCCCGTGCACCAGGTCGCTGAGTTAAAGACGCTAAGCAGAGGGATTCCGATCCATGTACATTCCAACGACTCTTTCCGGATGCAGTCTTCGGTCGTGGCGACACAGCGACAAGGCTGACCTGATTCTGAACGCGAACAATCGGAAGGTCTGGCGCAACCTCACCGACATGTTTCCCCATCCATACACGGAAGCGGACGCAGATAATTGGATTGGCATTGCTAACGCGGAAGGCCGAAGTATCCACTTAGCCATCGAGTTCAAGGGTGCAGCAGTTGGCGGCATCGGGGCTATAGCCGGGGAAGGCATTGCAATAGCAACGGTCGACTTTGGCTATTGGCTCGGCGAGCCCTATTGGGGTCAAGGCATCGCGACGGCAGCCGCGTCAGCCATGGTCGCACACCTGATAGAGGAACGACACGTCGCCCGGCTTGAGGCTCGCGTCTTCGCCTGGAACCCAGCGTCGATGCGTGTCCTGGAAAAGGTTGGCTTCGTAAGAGAAGGCGTGCTTCGCAACAGCGTTTCCAAGGACGGCGCTCTCATTGATAGCGTCATGTATGCCTACACCGCTGGGTAGTTTAGGCCGGCTTGCTGACAACTATAACCCACAACGCCCCGTTGCATATCAAACCGCTCGTTCATCTCACCAATCACGAGAAGTCCGCTCGAATTCACCAAGGTCGTAAAGTGATTCAATTCGTCTACCACCGCTCTTTAATCTCAAAATTAAACCTACAAATCAGTCACGAAATACGCTAATCTATTATCCATGTTAAACCGCACGGATGCGGTTGAATACCATGTTAGGCGTCGCTAGCCGCATTCAACAAACATAACTTTTCATTTATGAAATTCATTCTGCTGTCGCTCGTCGTAAATGTGCTCGTCGCAGGCTACATGGGGTTAGCAATCGGGTTTCGCCTCAAACGAATGCTTCCCGGATTGGACGAGGTTTTTGGCCCAGACACCACCTCGCGCCAGATTCTTGCCTGTTTGTATTTGGCGATTGCTGTCTGCAGCATCGTCGCGCTTGCCGATTCCAACATAAGACTTCACATTATTGTGGTGCTTTTCCCACTGCAAATCTTCTATAAGGTTCTGAGCGCATTTCTCGTTACCGAGCGCAGCAACCCCGTTCCCAAAGCCAACGTGGCAATTAGCATTTTGCATTGCGTCTCACTCTACTTCGCCTTTACAAAACTATGAGACCTTCAACGTCTAACCATGCGCTGCAGCGAAGCCGGCCATCGCGTCCAGGTTGCAATCCAACGCCCTCGTGGGCCGGGTCGCTGAGCGTAGGGCGTTAGGAGGCATTTCCGCATGAGCACGAAGTCGGGCTTCTCAATTCTCAAGACGGTCTTGATCTGCGTCGCAGCCGTTGTGATCTTCTTTGTCGGCAGCCTTCTGTTTGTCCTCGCGCCAAAGCTCTACTACATGAAGAGCGAATATGTGACGGCAGACGTGATTCGTGCCACCGATCGCTTCGTTTCATCGCATCCAGGCGAGTGGCCTCATTCTTGGCACGACATCGGCGAAGAAGACCTCAGTAGCTACACCGATATGAGATTCGACCTCACAACCCAAGAGATCATGAGCAACAAGTTATTGATCTACACGGCGATTCAGCCTAAGTGTCACCGATACCGCACGTACCCACACGCACGCGCGCAGCTAGACAACCTTTATGACAAAATAGCTACGGGTCGGAGCCAACAATGAATCCACGCATCCCCACCGAATCCGACTTCCCGCCGGGCACTCAATTCATGATCCTGGAATTCGACGTCCCGCTCGCCCGAATTCCTCAAGGCGGCCACTCCAATTGGTTCAATTGGTACGGCGGCGTACCCCAACCCTATGACGTCAATCGGCTCCGCGTGGATAACAATTGGCCCGCAGATTCCTTCGAGGAATGGGCAACCTTAATCGCGAATTCTCTTCCATCGTAATAACGAGTTGCTGTTACCCCACGATCCCGACATGTTCGCGCCAGCGACAAAACGCTCTCCTACCAACTCGCCGCCTTATAATCCTTCAAGAACTTCCCCCACACATGCTCGCCCGTAATCAACCCCGCAAAGAACGGATCGCAAACGCGCGCAGCTCCATCCACAATATCCAACGGCGGCTGAAAATCGTGCTGCTCGCGTTTGCGCGCGGCGTGAGCCGCCGGGTCTTCGTCAGTCACCCAACCCGTGTCCACAGCGTTCATGAAAATCCCATCCGCAGCATAGTCCGGCGCACTCGTCAACGTCATCATGTTCAACGCCGCTTTGGCCATGTTCGTGTGCGGATGTTTGTCGGTCTTCGTGCCGCGTGAAAAAATACCTTCCATCGCCGAGACGTTGACAATGTGCCGCTGCCCGGTCGGATGTTTCAGCATCAGCGGCTTCAATTTGCTGCACAAAATAAACGGAGCGACCGCATTGACGAGTTGTACTTCCAGCATCTCCGGCGTCGGTACGTCAGCCAGCGCCATGCGCCAACTGTTCTGCGTCCGCAGATCGACTTGCTGTAAATCAGCGTCAGTCTTTCCTTCCGGAAAAACATCGCGCCCACTTTGAGCGTCGTCGTACGTGTAGCGCACTTGCGACAGCGCCGCCGACGCGCGGATTCCCATCCCCGCGCCTTTCGATTCGCCCAACGTCGCCAACCCGGTGCTGTCCGTTCCGCGCACGTCCAATTGCAATCCATCGCTCGACGCGAGCGCCGATTTACACTCCTCGTGCGACTGCAACAGCGGACGGATTTCGGCAGGCAGTTCGCTCCAGCGCAGGTTTTCGTATTCCATCAAATGCGTGTAAAACCCGACAGGACGACGCACCGTTTGAGCCGCGTTGTTGATCAGAATATCGAGCGAATCGAAACGCGCGTTCATGTAACGCGCAAAGATTTCGACGCTCGGCGAATGCCTCAAATCCAAACCATGCACATGAATCCGGTCGCGCCATTCCTCAAAATCCGGCTCGCGCGCGTAACGCTGAGCCGAATCATGCGGAAAGCGCGTTGTCGCAACCACGCTCGCCCCGGCGCGAAGCATCTTCAACGCGGCGTGGTACCCGATCTTCAATCGCGATCCGGTGATCACCGCCGTGCAGCCGTCCAAGCGAGCGCTCTGAAATCGCTTCGCGTAATTGAACTCCGCACACGCTGGACACATCGCATCATAGAAAAAATGCAGCTTCAAAAAGTCTTGTTTGCAGACGTAACAGTTCTTCGGCTTCTTCAAGTCGCGGTACTGCGTTTCCGGATTCGCATCGGAATAAGTGAGTTGCGCAGGCGCGGCAAAAACAGCGGTCTCGCGCGCGGAACGAATACCCGTCTCCGCTTTGGCCAATCGGTCCGCCGTGCGCTCCTCACTCTTCTGGACTTTCGTAAACGTGCGGCGCAAGCGGCGCTCTTCGTCGCGCGTTGGACGCGAAACCCGTCCCGCCGAGCTGACCAGCTTCAATCGCTCTTCTTTCGTCAACTGCACCAACAATCCGCGATCTTCAACAATCGCAGCCAACACATCCGCGCATCGTCGCATCTCATCCGCGCTGATCGTCGGAGTCGTCCCCGTCTCATTCGTCTTCATTTCCGGCACGTCGTCAGACACAAGCAGTCCTCAAAATGTAGAGCCGAATTTTATTCGGCTCATGCGCATTGATTCAAACTGAGCCGAAAATATTTCGGCTCTACCGTTCAAAATTCCGCATAGCAGACGCGTGTTTTTATCACAAACGCTCACTTGTTTCGCGCGCATCTTGCAATTCATCGCCGGGACGGTAGCGTCATTGATGCAAAACACCGCTACGCCACCGTTGCCCTGGGAGCTTGCCATGTCCACTCCAATCCGCGTCACCGTCTGGAACGAATTTCGGCACGAAAAATCGCATCCGCTCGTCATGCCGATTTATCCGCACGGCATTCACGAAGCAATCGCATCGCATCTCCGAACTCAGCGCGACATGGCGGTTCACTGCGCGACGCTCGACGAACCGTTTCACGGCCTGACCGACGAGGTCCTCGCGAACACCGACGTCTTAATATGGTGGGGACACATGGCCCACAAAGAAGTCAGCGACGACATCGCGCGAAAAGTCCGCGACCGCGTGCTCGCCGGGATGGGCCTGATCGCGCTGCATTCCGCGCACATGTCAAAGCCTTTTTTAATGCTGATGGGCACGAGCGGCGCATTGAAATATCGTGAGGACGGCAAGAAGGAAATCCTGTGGGTCTGCAAACCCGGCCACCCGATCACACGCGGAATTACCGATCATTTTGTATTAAAAGAAGAGGAGATGTACGGCGAACATTTCGATATCCCCGAACCCGACGAACTCATTTTCATCAGCTGGTTCGAGGGCGGGGAAGTGTTCCGCAGCGGCTGTACGTGGCAACGCGGCGCGGGTAAAATATTCTACTTCCGCCCCGGCCACGAAACGTTCCCAACATATCATGATCCAAATGTTCAAACTGTGATTTCAAACGCGGTGCGCTGGGCCGCGCCGAGCGGTGCGAATGGTGTAACGTACTGGAAGCATGAGAGCATTTTGTACGCTATTAAAAATTGACGAGAAGATCGAGTTGCTCGTGTGCATTAATAAAAATAAATTTTCAATTTTCGATTGAAGAGTCGTCTGCATGTATCGTCACGTTCTCATTAATCCCTCGCTAATGACTTGCCAAAATGAAGCGCATCCCTTAGTATCGAGCATGAAGGCATTTTTGGGGACGCCTTCTTCCGCCCTTCGCATTCAAAAAAATGCCGGGAATCACGCGGCTTGGAACATCCGATTTAACTCGGTGTAATCCTCATTACGTGAGCGGATACGTGTTGAATAGGGACAAATACGCCCAGGATGAGTTGGCTCTCCTTTTTGCTGGGATTGCGCCTGTGGCTTCATAGTGAGTTTAGGAAAAAGTAAAAATGGATGGCACGGAACTGTTACGCTTTATCGATTCGATTCACCGCGAAAAAGGCATCTCCAAGGAACTCTTGTTTGAGTCGATTGAGCAGGCGCTCCTGACCGCGTCGCGCAAACGCTTCGGTCCGCATGGCGAATTGAATGTCAAAATCAACCGTTTCAGCGGCGACATCGAAGCCTACGAAGACGGCAAGCGCATGGACCCGAACACGTTCGGTCGCATCCCCGCACAAACCGCCAAGCAGATCATGATCCAGAAGATCCGCGAAGCCGAACGCGACGTCATTTACACCGATTACGAAGCCAAGATCGACACGCTCGTCAATGGCACCGTCCAACGATTTGACAAAGGTTCCATCGTCGTCAACCTCGGCCGCACCGAAGGCCTCGTGCCGCGCCAGGAACAAGTCTACAGCGAACAGTACCGCCCCGGTGACCGCATCCGCGCCTACGTCGTTCGCGTTCAAAAGAAGGGACAGAAGGTCATGATCACCTTGTCCCGCACGCATCCGAATTTGGTCAAAGAACTCTTCACCGTCGAAGTGCCCGAAATTAGCGACCGCATCGTCGAAATCAAAGGCATCGTCCGCGAACCCGGCCACCGCACCAAGATCGCCGTGTACTCGTCCGACCTCAAGGTCGATCCCATCGGCGCGTGCGTCGGCGTGCGCGGCTCGCGTATCCGCAACATCGTCGAAGAACTCAACGGCGAAAAGATCGACATCGTCCGCTGGCACGACGCGCAGGATTTGTTCATCCGCAACGCGCTATCGCCCGCTGAAATTTCGTCCGTCGATATTGACAAAGAAACGCAGCGCGCTCGCGTCATCGTTCCCGAAGATCAGCTCTCGCTGGCCATCGGTAAGAAGGGCCAGAACGTCCGCCTGACCGCCAAGCTGACCCACTGGCACATCGACATCATGACCGAAGAGCAGGCCAAGAAGGTGCGCGACATTGAACGCGCGGAAATCTACAAGATTCCGAATGTGCCTCAGGGCATTGCCGAACGCTTCTTGCTCGCCGGCTTGACCAATTTGAAATCGCTCATCTATAAGGGTGCTGATTTCATTCACACCATGTATGGTTTGTCCGAGCCCGAAGCGGTTGCGATGATCGATTATTGCAAACAGCGCGAATACGAGATGGCGACTGAAAAAACAAAATCTGAACCGGTTGCCGCAAGTGCGGCTCCCGACGTCACATCGACCGACGCCGCTGCAGCTGACGTGACCGCTGCGGAGGATGCGGGCGCACCGGCTCCTGAAGCGGTGGCCGAGCAACTTGCCGTGCTGGAAGACGAGGCGGCAGCTCCGGCGGGTGGCGATGAAGCGAAAGGTGGTTCGAAGTGAGCGGCAAGATCTGTGCTTAGTGTGTAGCCTTCCGGCCCCATGCGCCGGCGGGCTTTCCGCGGCGTAATAAGGTCTGGGCGTCCAGTTTGTTAAAATGGATCGTCCAGTCTTTTCAACGGTTAAGGCGCGCTTCCGATGGCGGAAGCCCGTGCCGGTGAAATGCGGTGTGATTGGTAGTTTTGCAACTGGCAAAACATCTGATCTGCCGCATAAAAAGGGGAAAGGCGATTTTTCGCCTGGAAGGATTTGATGAGCAGCAGCAAGACCGAGAAGGTTCCGGTTCCCACGGGCATCCGCATTCACGATTTGGCCAAGCAGCTTGGTGTCCCGAGCAAAGACGTGCTCGAAAAAGCCCAGTTGTTGTACACAAAAGATAAAATCAGGAGCCACGCCAGCATCCTGACGCCGGGACAGGCCGACCGCATCAAAGCGAAACTCGGTTTGCTCAAGCACGAGCACGAAAACCGCGAAAATCAGACGCGCCTTAACGAAGAGGCCGAAGCAGCGCAGAATGCCCACGCTGCCGCTCCCGTCGCCGACGAGTCGCAAGACGCGCCGATCTTCGAGGAAGCGCCCCCCGCCCAAGAACAACAGACCGACGAACGAGAACCGGTTGAGGTGCAAGTTGAAGTTGCCCCAGAGGAACAACTCGCTCCCGAACCTGTTTCGACGCCAGCTCACACAGCTCACGACCATCAGCTCGCAGGCCACGAAGCCATGCCAGCACCCGCGCATGAAAAGCCTGCGCAAACTGTCGTCGCAACCGGCGAAACATCTGGCGCTCAGGCGATGTCCGGTGAAGGCCAGACGGCTCAATCTCCTGCCGCAGTCATCAACACACCGACTCCGCATACATCGCCCGAAGTCAAGTCCGTTGCAACACCGCCGGTCGTTGTAAAGCGAGACGAGCGCCCATCGCGCTTTGGAGTCGTCACCCCAGCTGCTCCAGTTGTTCATCAGCCCCAAACGGGACAACGCCAAGGCCAGGCCACTACCGCTGGAACCGGTTCGAAATCCGGTCCACCTCAGCAACAAAAAGGCCGCGACGGCCGCCGCGATGCTCCGCGCACCGGCTCAGCCCCCGCAGCCAAAGCCACTACCTCACCGCCGGTCGCGAAAGTTATTCCCCCGCCACCAGTGGCGCGACCGAATGTGTCGAGCATGCTGGCGCCGTTGCAAGGTCCGCCCAAACGCATTCTCTCTGGCCCTGTCGTCGCGCCGCCCGTTCAGCGCGATTCTGCGCGCGACAATCGCTTTGGCGTCGTGGTTTCTGCGACCGAAGCCGAAAAATTGCACGGCCCGACCCAACAAAAGAACAGCGGCGGCAACCGCAAAGGACAGAAAGATTCATCAGTCGAATCCAAATCCTTGGACGAATTCAAGCCGCAGGTGTCCTACCCGTCCTTGCCTGAATCGTTCTCCGATGACGACGAAAAAGGTAAGGCGGCAGGCAGTGGCAGTGGCGGCAGTGGTGGCGGAATGCGCCGCACCGCGGTTAAAGCCGCTCCCGGACTCAAAGGTTTCAGCACCGGCCCGCGCCGGGGTGCCGCCCTTATGCGCGGCGACGACGACCGTTACCGTGGTGCACGCAAACAGAAACGCGGACCTGTCATTAAACGCCCGACCGTGTTGCGCGTCGGACCAGCCGAAGTCACGTCGCCTGTTTCCATCAAAGCACTCTGCGAAGCCCTCGGCATCAAGTCCACGTCGTTGATCAAAAAGTTCTTCGATCAAGGCAAGATCGTCAACATCAACATGATCATTTCGGACGCCGACGCCGAAATCTACGCGCTCGAATTCGATCCGTTGAAGCACGGTATTTCGGTTAAAAAAGCGCGCGACGTCGAAGAAGAAATGCTCAAGAAGGCCGATGTCGCCGACTTGCCGGAAGACCTCAAGCCACGCGCCCCCGTCGTCACCATCATGGGTCACGTCGATCACGGCAAAACGTCGCTCCTCGATTACATCCGCCAAACCAAAGTCGCGTCCGGCGAAGCCGGCGGCATCACGCAGCACATCGGTGCCTACAAAGTCTCCCATAAGAAGGGTGAAGTCGCCTTCATCGATACGCCCGGACACAAAGCGTTCACTGAAATGCGCGCGCGCGGAGCCAACGTCACGGACGTCGTCGTCCTCGTCGTCGCCGCTAACGATGGCGTCATGCCGCAAACGGAAGAAGCGTTGAGCCACGCCAAAACCGCCGGCAAAAAGATCGTCGTCGCACTCAATAAAATCGATATGCCCGAAGCCAACCCGGACAAAGTCAAAGGCCAGTTGGCCGCGAAAGAACTCTTCGTCGAAGGTTACGGCGGCGATGTCGGCTGCGTCGAAGTCTCCGCGAAAACCGGCCAGGGTATCGACGAACTCCTCGACCGTATATTGCTCGAAGCCGAAGTGCTCGAACTCAAGGCCAACCCTAATAAGGGTGCAGTCGGCCACGTTGTCGAAGCGCACAAAGATCAGGGCCGAGGCATCGTCTGCACGCTCCTCGTTCAAGAAGGCACACTGAAGCAAGGCGACGTAATCGTCTGCGGACACGCCTACGGCAGCGTCCGCCAGATCTTCGCTGACACCGGCAAGTCTTTGAAAACAGCCGGACCTGCAACGCCCGTTTTGGTCACCGGACTCAGCGATGTTCCGTTGAGCGGTGAACGCTTCCACGTACTCGACTCGATCAAGGAAGCCGCCGAAATCGCCGACCAGCGCGCGATGCGTATGCGCCAAGAAGGCCTCGTCAAGCGCACACACGTCACGCTCGAAACGCTGAGCGACATGTTGGCGCAAGGCGCAGTGGCGTCCCTGAAGCTCGTCCTGAAAGTGGACGTGCAAGGCTCGCTCACTCCGCTGCGTGACGAAGTCAGCCGTCTCTCGACCGGCGACGCCCGCATCGACATCCTCCATGACGGTGTCGGCGCGATCAACGAAACCGACGTGTTGCTGGCCGACGCCTCAGACGCGATTGTCATCGGCTTCAACGTCAACGCCGATCCCGGCGCGCGACGTTTGGCCGAAGAACGTGGCGTCGATATGCGCAGCTACACGATCATCTACGAAGTCGTCGATGAGATGCGCAAATCGCTCGAAGGTATCCTCAAGCCCATCGAAAAGGAAGTCATTCAAGGGCATGTGGCGATCCGACAGTGCTTCAAAATCTCCAAAGTGGGGACGATTGCAGGTTGCTTCGTGACCGACGGCTTGATCACACGCGCCAGCAACGTCCGCGTGATCCGCGACGGCAAGACGGTCTGGACCGGCAAATTGGCCAGCCTCAAGCGCGTCAAAGACGACGCGAAGGAAGTCCGCTCCGGTTTCGAGTGCGGTATCAAACTCGAAAACTACGACGACCTCAAGCAAGGCGATTTGATGGAAGCGTTTACGACAGAACAGGTTAAACGTACTCTTGACGCCAAATAACGTTCCAAATCATGCCGACTTCGCGTCGGCATGATTTGGATTTCCTATGTAGAACGGGCTTATAGCCCGTTCATATCGCGCCAGATTCTCGACCCGTTCAGTTCGTAGTTCCGCCTTCAGGCGGTCTCTCGGAACCGTCGGTATGGGAACGTCCGAAATCCAGAAATATTGAAATAATTTTTTAAAAGTACCGAGAAAGAGGTAGGAAACGCTGTGAGACTTCGCATTGAACGCTTGAGAGAGATTATCCGCGAAACGGCCGCCGAGGTCATTTTGCATGAACTGACCGATCCGCGCATTGGCTTCTGCACGGTCACCCGAGTCGCTTTGTCCGACGACTTGTCGCACTGCGACATTTTTGTTTCTGTGCTGGGTGAGGACAATATTAAGTCCAGAACGCTGCATGGTTTAGTAAATGCGCGCGGCGTTATTCAAAAACGCATCGCGGCGCAATTAAAGACCCGGACGACACCGCACGTCAACATCGAACTTGACGAGTCCATCGAAAAATCGTTCGCCGTCATGAACAAAATTAAAGAGGCCCGAGCCACGGACTCCGACGGCGGTGTTGCTCCTACAGTGGACCCGGACGAGGCTTCAAAAAAAGATCCAAAAAATACCGATAATCTTGAATCAGGTTTTGACGATGATGATTTATGAGTTATAATGTTTGCCGGAAGGTTGAAGGTTCCCGCGAACCGCCTTCAAAGTAGTTCAGTACAGTTTCATTTTGGAAGGAATGTTTTAATGCGCAAGATTCTCGCCGTCGTTGCCGTCGTCGTCTGCATGGGTGTTTTGAGCGGTTGCTGTAACAAGTGCAACAGCTGCAACAAGTGCTCCACCTGCGAATCCAAGCCGGCTTGCAGCACCTGCAAGTAGTTCTTTGAGCCTTTCGAGGCTCCAAATTTTCGATGCCGATGTGGATTCGTCCCTTCGGTTGATGAAGTAGTATCTTGACAAAGGTAGAAATGGTTCGTTCGAACCACCTTTAAAAGATAGAAACAAAAAGTTCGGAGGGGATGTCAAAATGCGTAAGATTCTCGCTGTCGTTGCCGTCGTCGTTTGCATGGGTGTTTTGAGCGGTTGCTGTAACAAGTGCAACAGCTGCAACAAGTGCGAAAGCAAGTGCAGCACGTGCAGCACCTGCAAGTAGTTTTTAACCCTTCGGGGTTTGAACTCTGATTTGTAGAACCGGCAAAGACCGAACGTTCCTTTGCCGGTTCTACAATCTTTTTTTATACGCGTATCGACATGCGTCTCGCCCGGGGGGATTTTGAGACATGACCCATCCAGTTCGTCGCTGTACATCCAACCTTTTCTGCTCACTCTTCGTGCGCCCACTCTTCGCCTTCATGTTGGTTTTTTGCGTAGCCCTATCCGGTTGCGCCAAACCTCAGATTCCATCAATAACCGGTGCGGGTGCATTCCACGACATTGGCCAATGCCGTAAAGGTATGTCAGCAAACGAAGTCCGTGGTATCATGGGCGGTGGCCATAAAAATGTCATGGAAGAGGGCATTCGCGGTATGGACGGCGGAAACTACACCTGGGTTTATCCCGAAGGTAAAGTCCATTTTAACTACGATGGCGTCACAAGCGTCGAGCCGATCAACTAGACAGCACGTTGACAGATTCAGCACAAAACGCGATGCACATGCCATCGCGTTTTTTTGTTTCACCTCATCAGTAGTTCGATTCATTCACGGAGTGGCACATGGCGTGGACCGGTGCGGGTAAAAAATCGTTGGTCGTCGGAGTGGTCGGGCTCGGCTATGTTGGTCTACCGCTGGCGCTTCAATTCGCGCGTTGCGGACACAAAGTCATCGGGCTGGATGTCGATGCCGAAAAAACCACCGCGCTCAACAACGGCCAGTCCTACATCCGTCACATCGCCGCCGCCGACATCGTCACTGCGCGTAACGCTGGCCTGCTCGAAGCCACCACCGATTTCAGTCGCGCCGCTGAACTCGACGCCGCCATCATCTGCGTCCCAACCCCGCTGACCAAAAACCGCGAACCCGACATTCAATACATCGTCTCGACCGGCCAGCAAATCGGCCCGTTTCTGCGCCGCAATCAGTTGATCGTTCTCGAATCCACAACCTATCCCGGCACAACCGACGAAGACCTCCGCGCAGTCCTCGAATCGCTCTCCGGCTTGAAAGCCGGTACCGATTTCCTCCTCGCCTTTTCGCCCGAGCGCGAAGATCCCGGTAATCCGAAATTCAAGACAGCGGACATCCCCAAAGTCGTCGGCGGTTTCACAGCCGAATGCGGTGAACACGCCCGAGCGCTCTACGTCGCGGCCGGGTTGTCGGTCGTCCAAGTTAGTTCCGCCCGCGCCGCCGAAGCCACCAAGCTCATCGAAAACATCTTCCGCTCCGTCAACATCGCCATGGTCAACGAGCTGAAAGTCGTCTTCGACAAAATGGGCATCGACATCTGGGAAGTCGTCAACGCCGCGAAGACCAAACCGTTCGGCTACATGCCATTCTATCCCGGCCCCGGCTTGGGCGGACACTGCATCCCGATCGATCCGTTTTATTTGACGTGGAAAGCCCGCGAATTCGGCGTCGCCACCCGCTTCATCGAATTGGCCGGCGAAATCAACACCGCCATGCCGCGCTACGTTCTGACACGCCTGCTCGAATCGCTCTCGGACCGAGGCAAAGCGCTCAAAAACGCAAAGATTCTGCTTGTCGGCCTCGCGTATAAAAAAGACGTGGAAGACGTCCGCGAATCGCCGTCATTCACGCTCTGGGAATTGCTCCAGGAACGCGGCGCACAGGTCTCGTACCACGACCCCTTCGTCGCAGCCGTTCCGCGCACCCGCGAACACGCGCAATTCACCGGCATCGCATCCGTCCCGCTGACTCCCGAAAATCTCGCGTCGTACGACGCCGCGCTGATCGTCACCGACCACACCGGCGTCGATTACGAATCCATCGTCCGCAACACACCGCTGACCATCGACACACGCAACGCCTGCGGAAAACTCCCCGAAGAATTGCGCAAGAACAAAGTCGTCAAAGCCTGATTCAGACCAATCAAAAAAAAGCGCCGAGACTCAATCTCGGCGCAACTTTCAATGTTATACATCGTACCTTTTACCGATGAAATTACGGTGCCGTCAACTCAACTTCACCCGTCGCTAAATTGTAAACGCCACCGACAATCTTCAACTCACCCTTCTGAATCAGTTCAGCGAGCACCGGTTCCTTTTTTAAGCGTTCGACCGTCAATTCGACGTTGGTGCGAATCGCCTGGCTGAACAAGTCGCCGCCCGCCGCTTTCGCCTTTGTCACCGCCGGCGTAATGCTCTCAATCAAAGCGCCGATATTGCCGTGCGGATGTCCATTTTGTTCAACCGTTTCAATCGTCGCTTTTACCGCTCCGCAACTCGTGTGTCCCATCACCATGATCAGATGAATATGCAGATGCTCCGCACCATATTCGATGCTGCCCAGCACCGCCCGGTCTGCAACTTGGCCCGCTGTTCGTGTGACGAACAAATCGCCCAATCCCCGGTCGAAAACCATTTCAGGGGGAACACGCGAATCAACACAGCTAAAAATCGTCGCGAACGGTGCCTGACCTTTGGTAATTTCGGCGCGACGTCCGGCGTCGTCATTCGGCTCCACCGTTTTATGAGTTACAAAGCGCTTGTTCCCTTCCATCAAGCGTTTCAATGCCTCGTCAGCGTTTTTAACCGGCGCTTCTTCAACCGCCGCCGCTTGCGCGACCGGCGCCGTTTGCACCACTGCAGGAGTTGAAACCACGGACACCGAACTACACGTATCGCAGTGATTCGACGTACTGCACGACGACAGCGACAACCACGCCGCAATCATTGCCGTTCCCAACCCCAAACGCGCAGACGTGGCCTTAAAATTAATCATCAGAATTTCGCTCCAAAAAAAGTGACACAACATCATTCGCTCAGGCATAAACACACTCTGCCCGGGCGAAAATGAAAGCACAAGAAAACAACCGAATGGTAACGTAGCTAATCTACTGTCATCCAGTTGCTAAATCAACACAGACTCTGCGCTCAATTGTTAATAGGCGAAATCTTTAACAACGCCGCGCCGATCTTCACACAGATCAGATTCTTGCCCTTCTTCCCGTCCAGCATCGCCAGCAATTTCGACTTCGCCGCGACTGCCTGAGGTCCAATTTCCCCCAGCGCATCGACCGCAGCCGAACACAAATCATCTTTCGTTAAACACGTTTCAAGCGCCTTGATCACGACTTTCACGATGCCCGATTTGTCCACTTTGCCTTCCGAGAACGCGTACCCAATCGCGCGCACTGCGTCATTCTTGCACGCGCTGTCGCACGCCGGATCTTCGAGGACATCAATGATCCGCCCCAGCCCGTCCAGCCCGAAACCGATCATGCAATGCAACGCCTCATTGCGAACGTCCTGCGCTTTGTCCGTCAGAGACGGTGTCAACGCATCGATCACCAGCAACTGTTCTTCAGCAAGCATCGGAGCCTCCTTTTAATCCGTTTCGTCGATGGACACCGCGTCCTCGCACGACCGCACTCTCTCCCAAAAATCCGTTATCGCTTAACCGTCTTCGATAATAAAAATGCCATGAGATGGTTGAAATCCTCCGCCGAAATCGCTTCCGCGAATCCATCAGGCATCAGCGAATTTTGCGTCTCGCGCACACTCGAAATATCCTTCGCGCCGAACGTCGTCTCCTCGCCCTTCGAATCTGCGAAGACCACCTGCCCGCCATCGCCGCGCCGCTTCAATCCGCTGTACACCTGTCCGCTCGTCAATTTCACGACACTCATCCGAAACGCCGAATCGACATTGCGGCTGGGATCCAGAACATCCTCAACAATCCGATCAAGTCCCCGCGCACCGACTCCGTCCAACTGCGGGCCGACGACCTTACCCTTCCCATCGATCTGGTGGCAGACCGAACAATTCTTCTCAAACACTTTCGCACCCAAATCAGCCGATACGTTGTCCGC
>JBAXUS010000269.1:0-7107 GCA_037129555.1 Planctomycetota bacterium | reverse complement strand
AAAAGCTCTTTCGTCCCAGCATCGCGCAACCGCACAACATTTTTCGACTCCGCTTTCTTCCCCGGCTGGCCGTTGTGCCCGGCCACATAGAAGGAGAGTTTTTCCGGAAGATCAAAGACCTTCGAACGGTAAATGCCGGTCAACGATTCGCCCCGGGGCAAACTGCACAAAAACGCGTCGCTCGAACGGTCCGTCGAAACGCGGTTCTGAGGCACCCACGGATTCGCGGGATTCGGCGTCACGCCATCAAGTGCGAGCGCCGTCCACGCGGATTCTTCAGGCGCCGATTTTGAACCCAGAATCTTCTCCACCGTTTCAACCGCCCACGCCCGGACAGTCGAACTCAACTCGATTTTGCGTTGCGACGCACCGTCTTGAATCGCTTTCAACAGCGCCAATTGCTGCACGGCATCCGAACCAAACCGCGCGCGAGCAGACGCCACCAGCGCGTCGAGTTCGTTGAACGGCAAATACTTCATCGCGTGTTCAAAATAGTGCGCCGCAACCGCAGGCGCTTCATTCGCGCCAGCCAAATGCCGCACGAGCACCGCCGCCGCGTCTTCGCTGGGAGCCGCCACCGCCGAATCAGCAAGCGCTTTCATTTCGTTCGCATCTAATTTCAACGCGACGATTTTGTCGTAGATACCCGTGAGCATCAATTGATTTCGGATCGCCATGCGGATCGTGTAAACCAGATGCGTATCCGCCGCATCCGCACCAGCCTTGATCGCAATCAATGGCTTCACATTGTCAACGTGTGAATGCCGCCCCAGCGCATCCACCGCCGCGCGCTGCACCCACGCATTCGCATCCTTGAGTCCATTCAACGCCCAACCACGCTGCGTGTCATTCCACGTCGTCATCTCCGACAGAATTCTCATCGCATGAGTTCGCACTGAAAAATCCGCGTCCACGACCGCACCAGACAGTTCAACATCGCTCTGCGCTTTCAAATTGAAGAGCGCCCAAATCGCGCAGATTTTCTGGTTGGGCGAACCAGTCTTGCAAATCGCCTTAAGCGGCTCGACGCTCGGAGCACCCATGCGATCCACGATCTGCCATATCGCCAGCATCCGCAGCGTGAGGTTGGGCGCTCCCGTCAACGCGATCAAGTCATCCGCGCTCTTCGTCGTTAAATTCGGCGGGAGCGTATCGGCAACCGGTTTCTCCGGCGTCCCTTTATAGACGATGCGCCAGATCCGCCCGCGCTCACGGTCGCGCCCCGGGTGAGTCAGCGAGACTTCGTAATGACCGATGATCCGGTTATAAAAATCAGCAACATACAGCGCGCCGTCCGGTCCGAGCTGAATGCAAGAGGGACGAAACCACGGATCGTCAGCGCTCAAAAAATCCGGCTGCTCCTGCGCGATCCGCGTCGTGCCGGTCGTCACCAATTTGTCGAAATTGATTTTGCACGTCATCACGTTTCCGGTGAATACCGTATCTTGATATGCCGCCGGAAAGCGGTCATCCGAGTAAACCACGATGCCGCAGTTGGCCGTCGAGCCGTGAATATGCTTCATCATATCGGGCGCGAATCCCAACCCATCATCCTTCTTTCCGAAACTTGGATAGTAGCCGCCGCGCAACAACTGATAGATCGGTTTTGTGTGGCAGTCGCACGAATACAGATTGCCCAACGCATCAAACGTGAGCCCGAACGGATTCACCTGGCCCCATGTGTACTGCTCGATATGCGAACCGTCCGGGCGAAAACGGTACGTGTTCCCGGAATTGATTTTGATCTCAGAACCGTCCAGCGCCTTGATCGTTGAATCGTTATTAAAACCGTGCGTCGCATAAACCCACCCGTCAAATCCGCGCGCAAAATTCCCGCTCATGCCATGCGTGTCTTTTTGAAATCCGATGCGGTCAAGCAACACACTCCGCTTATCCGAAATGCCCGCGCCCGTCGTGTCTTCAAAATAATGAATGAACGGAATGCTGTGCCCGATCGCACCTTTTCCATAGGGCAACACACCGATGGGAATGTTCAATCCATCCGCGAACGTCACGACCTTTTTTGCCTTCCCGTTCGCATCAAATTCAGACAAAATCTTGATACTGTCGCGCGCCTTCTCCGTCTCTTTCGCCGGGAATGGATACTCAAGTGTGCTCGTCACCCACAACCGCCCCGCCGCATCAAACGCGATATTAATCGGCTTGTTGATCTCCGGCTCGGACGCAACCAACTGAATCTCAAATCCAGGCGGCAGATGAAATCCCTTGAGCTCGTCTTCCGCTGAAAGCGGTTCTGATTTGCGAACGACATCGTTGAAACTGACCGCTTTCGCCTGTCCGGCATCAGCTGCCATCGAAAGTAATCCGAGCGCAATGATCAAAGACATAATCGGAACAAAACGCATGAAGTAACGTCCTGACTGTCGATTGAGATATAGAAAGTGAAATGATCGTATGCACTGAATACGCCGTGCCGGTGAATGTTTGCACAAATAAAAAAAGACTTTAAGTGGGACAGGCTGGAGTGGGTATTGCTATTCTTCAAGTCTCTATACAAATGGTGATGAACGCAAAGGCGCAAAGGCACGAAGTCGCTAAGTGCTTTTATACTTAATGCTGTTCTTCGCGCCTTTGCGTCTTAGCGCCTTTGCGTTTGAAACAAGAACAATAGGGACTAAGTACTCGACGGGATGTAAGCTCGTCCTACTTTACCGCGCTCCCAGCCGAATCACCTCAAACCCCGCATTCCGAAACGCGTCATGATTCAACGCGTTCCGTCCATCCGCAATCAATCGCCCGCGCATGTGTTCCGCAAAAAGCGCCGGTGATAGATTGCGATACGGCTTGTGCTCAGTCAACAGCACCGCCGCGTCGGCACCACTCAAACACGCTTCAAGATTATTGCTAACCACGATACCGTGATGCTCGCCCGCTTTAACGAT
Source organism: Planctomycetota bacterium (assembly GCA_037129555.1). Taxonomy (GTDB): domain Bacteria; phylum Planctomycetota; class SZUA-567; order H5-PLA8; family H5-PLA8; genus JANXLS01. The sequence goes on along the minus strand of JBAXUS010000269.1, from coordinate 4,204 downwards.
GGGATCGTGAATCGCCGTTTCAATTCCTCGCACGCGCGCAGCATTCGCGAGCAGCGCTGCCGGACTTTCGCGCGGATCGTCAATGTCAGCCTTGTACGCCGCGCCGAGAATCGCGAGTTTCCCACCCGCGCTCAATTTTCCGGTGGCCATCATGCGGTCAAGCAATCGCGCCGCCTGCCCATCGTTTATCTCACGCGCACAACTCAACAACGCCGCATGCTCCGGGAACGATTCAGCCAGCAACCACGGATCGACCGGAATGCAATGTCCGCCCACGCCCGGCCCCGGCTTCAAAATGTTTACGCGCGGGTGTAGATTCGCCAACTCAATCGCCCGCCACACATCGATTCCGGCGTCTTCGGCGATGCGCGAAAACACATTCGCCAGCGCCACGTTCACGTCGCGATATGTGTTCTCCATCAACTTGCACATCTCGGCGGTCAGATCGTCCGTGAGTGAAATTTTGCCCTGGCAAAAGCGCGTATAAACCGCTTCCGCCCGACGCGCAGATTCCGGCGAGATCCCGCCGATGATGCGATCATTGTTGACCAATTCGGCCACGGTGTTTCCAGGCAACACGCGCTCCGGGCAATAACACACATCGAAATCGCGCCCAGGCTCAAGTCCGCTTTCCCGCAGAATCCCGCCGACTACGTGCCGAGTTGTTCCGACCGGCGACGTCGATTCTAAAATTACTAACGCGCCTTTTCGGAGGTGCGGCACAATCGCCCGCGCAGCTCCGCGCACCGCCTCCAAATCCGCGCGCTTCTCCGAGTTCACCGGAGTCGGCACACAAATAATGTAGACATCCGAGCATTCAACCGAAACCGACGCCACCAGATTCCCGCTCTTCACCGCAGCCGAAACGAGCGTCGAAAGCCCCGCCTCCTCCATCCGCGTGTTACCCGAATTCAAGCGCGCGACGATGTCCGGATCAATGTCCACTCCGAGCACGTGATAGCCCGCGTTCGCCAGCAGACTCGCCGTCGGCAACCCCACGTAACCCAGCCCCAGGACACACATCTCAGCCATGCTCACCCTTTTCAAACACACTGCGATTCAACGATTCAACAGCATCCGCCACGCGATCAGCACCGCAAAAAACTGTCCAACACACAGGACGATCAACGGCGCCAACGCGCGAAGTGATTGCTTGGAAATCGCGCCCGGAATTCCCCGCGCCGTCACGACAGCCGCTCCAAACGCGATGTACGTAAAGAGGTGGTTCCACGGACAGAACGGACAAAACGCTGACAAGTGAAACAGCAGCCAGAAAAACCAAAACGTCATCAGCGTTGCCAGGCCCAGCCACACAGCGAGCAACCGTATTAATGTGCCGCGATGCTCCTGATAAAATCGATTGCCCAGCCACCACCACACAAGACTCCCGAAGAAAAAACTAAACCCAAGCAATGCATTGGGAACATAAAAAGCACGCGCTTCAGGCGTTTGCAAAACCTTGTCGCAATCAATAAATGGTGTCCACGAACACAGCCCCGTTCCCGGGACAACCCAGCCGCTTTTCAGAGCGATATAGCGCCACGACAGCCACACGCAATCGAGCACCGCAACGATCAGCGCACCGGTCAATACGTTCTCTGCTGAAACCCGCTTCATTTTAAATACCGTTTCTTCAATTCCGGCGTCGGCATCATGCACACGTCTTCCTTGCCGAACAGAGAGTACCGGTTGAGAGCCAGGCGGTCGTAAATCCAATTTCGAATAAATCCCGGCACAATCAAAAACACAGAGATGAATGGATGCGGAAAACGTAAATACATGAGCACACGCAACGCTGCACTGCTCTTGAAATACGGCTTGCCTTTGTCGATGAAAATCATCGTGTTCATTTCGCCCGGCGGCAGCCCGCACCACGCACTGAGGGCCCGGCCTTCGTCGGTTTGAAGCGCGCACAGTTTCAACAACCCAGCAGGCTCATGTTCATTGATGTATTTTGCCCAGAATCCGCATACTTTGCAGACGCCATCGAAACACACCACGCGGTCTTCTGGGTGAAGAAAGTCGGGCATTGGAGCGGGACTCTCAGGCATACGCGTCGTCTCCTTCGTGAGTGAATGGAATCACGCCCGGTCCTTTATAACCGCATCAAAAAGGGGCAGTGTTTTCGCGTCACAGTAAGCTTCATCGAACGCATGGCGCGCACGTGAGCGCATCGCTTCCAACGCATTTTTGTCAGCGATCATGGTCCGGACAAACGCAGCAAGCTCCTCGCTCTGGCCGTGCCGAAGGCTAACGCCGCAAGCAAACCGTTTGATCGCGTCGTCCACGTTGCTTGTCTCGGGCCCCACGTAAATAATCGGCAGACGCATCGCGAGATTCGAATGCATTTTACTGGGACTCATCACGCCCAGCGCGTCATCTCGCAACGTGATCAGCGCGCAGTCAGCGCTCGCCATAAGTGCGGGGGTGTACTCTTTTTTGACATAGCTGTGCATGACAACATTGTCGAGTCCGCGCGCAAGTCGGGATTTTTCAAGCGCATATGCCCGCGCGCCGCCGCCGTAAAACGCGAACTGAACCGATTCGTTCCGCAGTAATTCTGCTGCATCCAATACCGTTTCAAAACTGTGCCCGTATCCAATGTTTCCAAGATACAAAATCGTGAACTTCGTGCCAGCGTGGGCGATTTTACATGCGTTACTTTTCGACCGATTCTCCTCAGAAAACAACGCCGCATTCTCCCAATTCGGGATGATCGTTGCTGGAAGCGTGCGCGATCCATATTGTGATCGGAGTAATTCCACCATCGCTGTGTCCAGCCCGACGAGATGATCGATGCGCTCAAAAATCATGCGATTAATACGTCGCAGCAACGCGCTGATGAAGCCGCCACGCGACAGCATTTTGGTGCGCTCAACCACGTCCGGATAACAATCCATGTTCCACAAAATCAACCGTGTGTCCGGATGCGCGGCTTTGTGCAGCACTCCCGCCAGCGCGATGAACGGCGGCGTGGTCAGAGAAATAATCACGTCCTGTTTCGGCATCGTCGCTGTACGCAATAAAGCCAGCGAATAGTACGATGCGTAATCCACCAGTCGACGCAGATGGCTGCTCTTTCCAAACTCAGGCGTCCACAATCGGATCACATTCGGATTCGGCTTCGTACCCAACACAACCGGTTCGTGCGGCGCGACGTACCCGCCGTGGCTGGTCATGACCGTCACCTGGTCTCCGCGAGCGGCCCGATCCTCAGCCAGCGACGCGGCCAGATGCGCCGTGGGGCTGATGTCAGGGACGTAAAATTGATTGAGTATCAGTACGCGCATACGTCAGGAGTTCGCACCTTTTGAGTCACACACACGGCGGACCTGCTCCTCGACGATGTCCTCGAGCGTATGCGTCATTTTCCAACCCGGGTAGTGCGCCTTGAATTTGCGCATGTCCGAATAATAGCAGATGTGGTCACCGATGCGATGCGTTTCGGAGTAACTCAGCTTCGGCGTTTTGCCCGCGATCTTTTCGATCAAAGCAACGCATTCTAAAATGCTTCCAGAATTATCACGCCCACCGCCTAGATTATAAACCTCACCAGGCCGTGGATGCTGCGCAAATTCCCAGAACGCCGCGATGACATCGTGGCTGTGAATCTGGTCGCGCACTTGTTTGCCCTTATAGCCGTTGATCGTATAAGGACCCTCGCGCATGGCCGTCAGCACGAGATAATTCATGAATCCGTGCAACTCGACGCCAGCATGATTCGGACCGGTCAGGCAACCGCCTCTGAAAACAGCCGTCTTCATCCCAAAATACCGTCCATATTCCTGAGCCAGCACATCTCCCGCAACCTTCGACGCGCCGAAGAGCGAATGGAGGCTCTGGTCGATCGACATGCTTTCACTGATTCCGTGCTCGAATGCTGGATCGTCGTATTCCCAGCGCGTCGCGAGTTCTTTCAATTTTATGTTGTTGGGCGCGTCGCCGTACACCTTATTCGTGCTCATCTGAATAAAAACAGCGTCGGGACTTTGTCGCCGACAGGCTTCGAGCAGGTTCAATGTGCCGACTGCATTGACATCAAAATCGTCGAATGGTCGCGTTGCCGCCAGATCATGACTGGGCTGAGCCGCAGCGTGAATCACCAATTCGAACCGGCCCGTTTTGAAAAGATCCTCAACTCCGCTGCGGTCGCGAATATCGAGCTCGCGGTGTGTGAAATTCCGGCAATCGCGCTCCAGTCGCA
>JBAXUS010000268.1:0-7250 GCA_037129555.1 Planctomycetota bacterium | reverse complement strand
CCCCGCGAGCCGAACAGCAGGCTCGTCGGCCCTCTCCCTCAAGGGGAGAGGGAACTGCGGCGCAAGTCCTGCGATACTTTCCACGCCGCCGCTCCTTTTGAATCTATCGTTTACAAAAAGCAACGGACTCCTTCTAATACGCTTATGAGCACACACATTTTCAATGCAGTGATCGGGACGGCAGGGCATATTGACCACGGCAAGTCCACGTTGGTCAAATCGCTGACCGGGATTCATCCGGACCGGTTACCTGAAGAGCAGGACAAAGGGATCACGATTGATCTCGGATTCGCGCCGATGATTTTGAAGAACGGGATGCGCGTGGGCATCATCGATGTGCCGGGGCATGAGCGCTTCGTCAAGAACATGGTGGCGGGTGCGACCGGGATTGATTTTGTGTTGATGATCGTCGCGGCTGACGATGGCGTGATGGCTCAGACGCGCGAGCACTTGCAGATTCTGCACTTGCTGGGTGTGCGCGACGGATTGACGGTGGTGACGAAGAAGGATTTGGTGGAGCCGGATTATGTCGAGTTGGTGATGGAGGACATCCGCGCGTTGGAAGTCGGCACGGTGTTGGATGGGAAGCCGATCATCGCGATTTCGTCGAAGACGGGCGAAGGAATTCCGGAGCTGAAAGAGTTGCTCGAAAAGACGCTGCCGAAATTGGCTCGACGCTCAGGCGACGGACCGTTTCGCATGCCGATTCAACGCGTGTTTGCGAAAGAGGGTTTCGGCACGGTGGTGACGGGTGTGCCGTTGAGCGGTCACGTGGCAATAGGTGATACGTTGGACGTGTTGCCGCCGGCGTATCACGGGCGTGTGAAAGGGTTGCACGCGTATAACCAGACGATTCAGCAGGGGCAGGCGGGGCATTCGACGGCGGTGAATTTGGTCGGGCCGGGGATTGATCGGCGGCAGGTAGAACGCGGGATGGTGGCGGTGACGCCGGGGATATTTGAGCCGACGAATTTTATCACGGCGCAGTTCACGTTATTGCAATCGACTCCGTGGCCGTTGAAGCATCGCGCGGCGGTGCGGTTTCATGCGGGGACGTCGGAGATTCAAGCGAAATTATTGCTGCTCGAAGGCGACGTCTTGAAGCCCGGCGCGAGCGCGTTTGTGCAGATATTGTTGGAAGATAAAACAGTCTTGGCCCCGCCGGATCGGTTTATTCTGCGGCTGCAATCGCCGATGATTACGCTGGGCGGCGGGAAGACGCTGGACACGGTGGCGATCAAACGGAAGCGCCAGCAGCCTGAGGTTGTAGCGGAGTTGGCGGAGCGACTTGCGGTAGTGGATGACGCTGCGAAATTCCTGCGGTATTTGGTGACGGGTTCGGCACTGCCGAAGAGTGTGCGGAACCTGTGTTCGGAAGCGGGGATGCTGCCTGAACGCGTGACGGCGGAAGCGGCAAAGTTTGTGAGCGAAGGTGGCGCGGTGGCGTTGCGACCGGGCGCTGATTTTCTCTCAACGAAGGCCTTCAAAGCCGTATCGCAAACGGTCGTGCAGCACGTCAAAGATTTCATCAAAGAGCATCCAGCGCTGGCGGGCATTGAGCGGCCGGAATTGAAGCAGCGGATGAGCAAAACGGTGGCTGAGGAGATCGTCGAGTTTTTTGACGACGTGCTCGCGGCGATGAAAGTAACTGGGCTGCTGCAATTGGAATCGAACACGGTGTCGTTGCCGGGGCGGGACCGGAAATTGGAAGGGGCGTTGGCCAAGCAGGCGGAGCAGGTAGAAGGGGCGTTTGCAAGCGGCGGTCTGGCTCCTCCGGGCAAGCTGGACGTGGAGACGCAATTTAAGATCAACCCGAAGACGATGCGCGAGATTTTGAAGTATCTGCGCGAGACGGCGAAGTTGGTGGATGCGACGCCGGAGGTGACGTTTCATCGGGCGGCTATTGAAGAGGCAAAGCAGAAGTTGAACGAATTATTCGCGGCGGGGGCGGAACGGACGACGTCGGAGATTCGGCAGCATTTGGGCATGAGCCGAAAATATGCGGTTCCATTGGTGGAGTTATTGGACAAAGAGAAATACACGATCCGAGTCGGTGATGTGCGAAAACGGGTTTAAGTAGAACCGTCAATAACACTTTAATAACGCGATTTGATCATGGAAAATTTTAGGACGCATGTTTGCCTATCTAAAATAGGGCAAACATGTTGTGTTAAAAGTGTAGTTGACCGTTTCAAAAATTTAGAAGAAAATCCTAAAATAGAACTTGATAACACCCTCCCATTAGCCTTATATTATCTGACGTTAGGTGTACGGTTGGCTATTATTCGTTATAAGGGAGAGAATGACCATGAATTACACGCCGAAGCAACTCCAGATTTTGAAACTGATATTTCATTTTCAGCAGGAGCATGGATTCTCGCCGACGTATGCTGAGCTGGCCAAAGAGTTGAAGGTTTCAACGATCACAGTATTTGAACATTTGCAAGCGCTGGAGCGGAAGAATGCGATTCGCCGCCGCCGGCATGAAGCGCGCTCGGTCGAAATCATTGAGCCGAATTTCCTGCGCGAACATGCGACGAAGAAGATGCTGGCCGTTCGGGGCATGATCGCGGCGGGGCTTCCGATTGAAGCGGTGGAAGATTCGACTGCGGAAGAAATGCCGCTGGCTGACGTGTTCAGCTGCAAGCCGAACAGCTTCATGCTGCGCGTGAAGGGCGATTCCATGATCGACGACCATATTATGGACGGTGATTTGATTGTCGTCGAAGGGCGCGAGACGGCTGAGAACGGCGAAATTGTTGTGGCAGTGGACGACAATGGGCAGGCGACGTTGAAGCGCTATTACAAGGAAAACGGCAAGTTCCGGTTGCAGCCATCGAACCCGACCATGGCCGCGATCATTGTGGATAATTGCAAGATTCAAGGCGTGTTCAAGGGCTTGATTCGGCGAAGTTAGAGTGCGAGGTTGTACTTTTCTTCCCGGCGTGATACGCTGTTTCCAGCCTTTTCTTGGAGCCGAATCATGCATCGCAACGCGCTTCTGTTGTCGGCAATGATCGCTGTCTGTATCTCGGCTTCAGTGACTGCGCTAGAGTCGAAGCCGGTTTCATTGACGCCGCAGAAAGCTACGGCGTTGCAATTGGTCACGGATGCCAAGCGAGCGATTGCGCTGATCGGCAAGACCGTGAAAGAATGCTCGGACAACTCGCTCGATCTCAAGAGCATCCGCCAGCAGCCGTTTTGGTCGGCGTTGAAACGGACCGATGATGTGATCAAAGTCATCGAAGCCAAATTAAAGACGCATGACCTTGCGTTCTTCGAAGCGATCACGATCAGCACTCAATGCGCGGCGGAATTGCGTGGCGCGTTGCCTCGAGCTGGAATCAAAAATTCACAGATCGAATCGAGCGTCAAAGTCATCTCCAATGTGTTGACGCTGCTGCGCAAGAATTATGGCGTGGAAGCGTTGCGCAAGAAGCAAGGCGGCCCGCTTTCGGAGAAAGAGCAGGCTGAATTTACGAAGCTCAAAGAGGCGGAAAAGACTCTCGTCGCGCAATTCGAAGCATTGCTCGTCGACGTGAAAGGCAACGCGCATTTGACCGCCGAATTGAATCGGTTGATCGCCCAACTCAAGAAGAACATCGACGCCCCGATGACCGTGGACGCAATGAACGCGGCGCAAGAATTGGCTGATGTGATCGATGGAGAATGGGACTCGTATTCGTATTTCGTGGAGCCGCAATTCCGAAAGGCGTGGCAGAATCCGCGCATCGCCGAATCGTTGTCCGCGATTGAAGCGATTAATCGCGATGGCTTGATGGACCTCGTCGCGCCTGACTGGAGCTACCTCGACGAGAGCGTAGAATTCCCGGCGAGCGTGGATGTCAGCGTCGAGATTGAAGTCGCTGAAGTAGACGGTTATTTCACCTTCGTCGCGACATCCATAAAGGGCGTTGAAGTCGAAATGTACTACGAAGAAGTTCCCGCCGACGACTGGCATTTCACCGAATTCGAAGAACTCCCGAATGAGTAAGCGGCTCCTATTTCTGATCGCTTTATTGATCGTCGTGAGCGGCGTGGCGACGGTCGTGTATCGCAAGCAGCACCACTTGCGCGTGAATCCATTTGCGAAAGTCGTCGGGATCACTGGGCCGGACGCGTTCGATACGCCGTACGATTCGGATGCGTCGCTCGTCGCGCTGTTCGCTCAGCCGCCCGGCGAATTTCCGTTCAAGAGCGGTGACCGCGTCGCATTCGTCGGCAGTTCGTCAACGTACATCGGCGTGTGGACGAAGACGGTTGAGTTCCTGCTGCGCTCCCGGCATCCGGACGTTGACATTTCATTCTCGCGGCATTCGACTGGCGGCGGGACGTATGCGACGTGTGCGGAACGGTTGCCGGATTGGCTTGAGCGCTCGCATCCGACGCTGGTTTTTTTCAACTACGGAGCCAACGATTCGTATGGTGGAAAAGAGATGATCGGCGAGTTGCATGAGGCGATCTCGCTGTGCTCGCAACTCGCGCAGAAATCAGGTGCGCGGGTGGTTCATATTACGCCGCAATCCGGGGACATTCGAAAGTCCGGATCGCAAGCTTATTTTCGACGCAAGCGCTACGCCGATGACATGCTGATGTTTTGCAAAACGAACGGGCACGATATTGTGGACACGCATCATCCGCTGGAAGACTTGCAGTTGAAAATGCAGGGCGTGGACGCAACGTTTTCGATGAACACGGACAGCGTGCATTTGACGGATGCGGCGTATGTGGCGTGGGGATTTTTCATGTACGACCGACTGAATCCGCTGCATGTGGAGAGCGCGCTGCATCTCGACGCGACGTCCAAGCGCGTGGTGTCGTCGACGCGCTGTTCGGCCAGGATACTCGATTCCGACGCCGCGCTGTGTTTTGAACGCGTGGATGAGGTGTTGCCGGTGCTGCCGCCGAGCCCGTTGCCGGTCGATCAATCGCGTACGATGCTGGCGAGCTACTCGAATTTTTCGGAACTCGCGAGCGTGCCGCATGATTCGCCGTCGCTGCCGCCTCGCCAATTCGTACCGCTTGAAAAGCGTTCGGCGTATCGCCTGAAAATCGACGGGTTGGCTGCGGGGATGTATGTGCTGGAATGCAACGGCAAGCCATCTGGGCGGGCGACGGCGGCTGAATTGGCGGCGGGAGTGAATCTGGTTGCGTTGTGTTTGGATGCGGGGATAAAAGCTCCGTGGGAGAAAGTGGCGGCGAAGCTGTGGAATGGGGCGCGGTTGAAGGAGATTGATGACCGAAACTTCATCTATAAATTGATGCGAATTGACGCAGATCGTTGACGCATTGGACCGCCGATTGCCGACTTAACTCATGACGATGGATGCGGTCCATCGAATGCGCTTGTTTGAGGGAGAAGCCCACACCTCTGAGGAGAAACCCATCATGTCCGTCCGAACAATCAGCACACTGGTCTTGAGTTTGGCATTGATGATCGTCGCGACGCCGTCAGCTAATGCGGCGAAAGGCGATAAAAAAGAAGACAAGAAAAGCCCCATCGCCCAAATCCTGAAACACGGATCCGAATTGGGCCTGTCCGCCGAGCAAGTCACGAAGCTCGAAGCGCTCGAAAAAGGACCGAAGAAGGAAAAGGGTGCGAAGAAAGAAAAGGGCGAAAAGAGCAAGGGCGACAAGGGATTGAAGGACGAAGTGAAATCCATCCTGACCTCCGAGCAATTGGAGAAGGCGAAGAAGTTTTTGGAAGAGCATAAGAAGAAGGCGAAGTAATCAAGGACCGGTGGCAATCTTGCCGCCGAATCGCGGGATTGCCATTATTCGGACAGGAGCCGTCCACCGAATATCACAGACAGAGCGCACTCGACTATAGTGAGTGCGCTCTGTTGCTTAAATTTAAAAATATAGGTTGCATATGCCCCGAAAGATTCGACAATTGATAGCCGACTTGGAAAAGGCTGGATTTGTGAACCGGGGTGGCAAAGGCAGCCACAGGAACTTCGAGCACCCCAATGGTACGAATGTGACGCTTTCAGGCAAGCTCGGGGACGATGCCAAGCATTACCAAGAGCGAGACGTATTGCACAAAATACGGGAATCACAACAATGACGGACAGTGCACGCTACATTAAAATTGTTGAATGGTCCGAGGAAGACCAGTGTTTCGTAGGTCAATGTCCCGGCGTTGTGGGTCCGTGTTGTCATGGAGATAATGAAGCACGGGTTTACGCTGAATTATGTACGATAGTGGACGAATGGATCGTGATTTGGAAACGTGACGGAAAACCATTGCCATCTCCTACTCACGGTAAGAATGTTGGGGATAAGCTGCTGGAAGTTGCGTAGGCGCGAATGAAATTAATGTAAATTCGATGCGGTCGCGTTTCCGAACTACGAGACAAACAACTAATTTAGATTCGTGTCTGTCCCTTGATCTTGCGTATAAATTTTCACGCGGTGGCCTTCTGATATGCGAAACCAAATCTGCTCGACTGTAGCGCTGTTGTTGGGATTGGTGTTAGCCGGTCGTGAGACTGGGGCGGTGGATGCTCAGCCGGTTTCGGTGGAAAAAAATGCAGGTGCGGCGATCGACCATCCGCCGCTCGGTCAATGGAGGTCTTCACTGATCGGTTTATCGGCTTGATCGTTCGTTCCTGCATCGGCGGTCGCCGATATCATTCAACCGACAGACTCCATCACCCACGAAAATCGGGTTCGTAGCTATGGCTGTCCGATGAAATGTTTGAATCAGAAACTCTACGAGGGTACGGCGAGCGATCACTTAAAATGCCCGAAATGTGGGATGAAGTTATTTGAAGTCAGAGATGGCGAGATGGAACACACGGATCATGTTCCGAAACATGGTGGCGCGTTTTTCATGGCGTCGGATGGGTGGCATCATATTGAGTGCGCGCTGACGCCTCTACGTGAATTGAAGATTTACATGTATGACAACTATACTAAACCGCACCCTGGTGATCACAAAGCTACCGTCCAGTTTGCAAAAACCGGTGAAAAACTTAACGCTAGTCCTGTCTATTTAAAAACAGATAACGGCTACGTGTTGACGTTGGATTTACCCAAGGATTTGGACCTGCCCGTCGATGTCACGGCTCGTGTTGCGTTTGCTAATGCACCTGACAATTGGATGCTGTTCAACGCACACTTTGATACGTATTCCATCGATCCGCTTCCAGTGGTCTTGAACTTTTCTCCGGAAATGTTCAGTGTGGTTACTGGGAGAAATCAAACTATAGATATTTTGAACTTCTTTGGGGCGAATTATATACCTA